>NZ_JAOQNS010000002.1:0-300000 GCF_025961475.1 Rhodobium gokarnense
TCCGTTCGATCGTCCGGTCATAGCTGTTGTCGCGCATGGGTCGCTCCTTTCCGCGATCCCATCACCGAATATCTGAACTCGCACAGCAATGACGGTGAATGCTTAATCCTTCAATAATTTCAACGTCATTGCGAGGAGGCCGACAGGCCGACGCGGCAATCCAGCCCTTGGCTGAGAGCGATCAACGGCAGCGCGGCAATCACGCATGGACCCGGCGGACCGAACGCTCTCAATAGCCAAACACTCTGCCGTCACCCCGGCCCCCGAGCCGGGGCCTATTGCCCCCATCCATGCGGTATGCCGTCGGTTGTTGAAACGAGGCCGCGGCGTGGATGTCGGTCGTGTCAAGACTCGCCAATGGCGTACGGCGTTGCGACGGGCATTAGGCCCCGGGTCTCGCTTCGCTCGCCCGGGGTGACGGCGGTGGGTGAGCGGCACCGGCCGCATAAAAAAGCGGCGCCCGGAAAACTCCGGACGCCGCCTCTGTCGGTGGGGGTGTTTTGGGGCCCTCAGAGCACCAGGAGCGCGACGCCGGCGAGCGCAATGGCGCCGCCGCCGGCGCGGACGGCGGTCTTGCCGAAAGCGGCGCTCGTCATCTGCGCGGCAACGCCGATGCCGATGCCGATGGCGTGCAGGATCGCGGTGGCCAGGAGGAAGCCGGCGCCATAGGCGAGCCCGCTGGCGTCCGCCGGCATTTCCGTGCCGTGGGCGTGGCCGTGGAAGATCGCGAAGGCACCGACCAGGACGACCGCTGCGCCGAGCGGCAGGGAGCGCCCGAAGGCGATCACCGCGCCGAAGACGATGATCGAGCCGACGATGCCGAGCTCCACGAAGGGCACGCCGATGCCGGCCATGCCGGCCGCGCCGCCGACGACCATCATGCCGAGGAAGGCGAGCGGCAGCGCCCACAGCATGCGCCCGCCCATCTGGGCGGCGAGGAAGCCGACTGCGACCATGGCAAGGATGTGGTCGAGGCCGCCGAGCGGATGGCCGAAGCCGGTGGCGAAACCGGAGCCGCCGCCGACGCCGGTATGGGCGAGCGCCGGGCTGGCCACGGCGGTCAAAAGAAGCGAAAGTGGAAGGAGCGACCGATTCATCTCAAAGGAATCCCCTGGTTGCCGTCCGCCTTGATGTCCGGAAGGTGTGGCGGATCGTTATGAAGAAATACAAAAAGATCATACGCCCGATCGGGCGGTGAGGCAACGAACGGGGCGAAACGAACCGCCATGGCGCGCGTGACCATTTCCATCGACGATGAACTCCTGGAAAAGTTCGACGTCTTCATCGCCGAGAAGGGCTACGAGACCCGGTCGGAGGGCATCCGCGACGCCGTCCGGCAACTGCTCGCCGGCGAGGAGGTGACGCAAAAGAAGGACGTGCCCTGCGTCGGCTGCGTCACCTATGTCTACAGCCACCGGGAACGCACGCTGTCCGCCCGCCTGATGGAGACCCAGCACCACCACCACGACATCCCGGCCGCCACGCTCCACGTCCATATCGACCCGGAGACCTGCCTTGAGACGACGGTCCTCAGGGGCACCGTCGCCGAGGTCGAGGACCTTGCCGACCGCATCACCTCCCAGACCGGCGTGCGCCACGGCCGGCTGCACGTCATTCCCGTCGAAACGGCGAAACACGAAAAACACGAAACGTAAAAAGTACAGAGTGCGGAGGAAATCATGTCCATTGAGATCGAAGCCGCGGTGCTGGCCTCCCCGGCGCCGCAGCGCACCTTTGCCGAGGGCCGGCCGCTTTCCATCGAGACCTTGCTGCTCGATCCGCCGAAGGCGGACGAGGTCGTGGTGCGCATCGAGGCGGCGAGCCTCTGTCGCTCGGACCTGTCCGTCATCACCGGCATCCGCGCCTGGCCGATGCCGATCGTGCCGGGCCACGAGGCGAGCGGTATCGTGGAAGAGGTCGGCTCCGAGGTGACGGGCCTTGTCCCCGGCGACCGGGTGGTTCTGGTCTACCAGCCGCAATGCGGCCACTGCCCTGACTGCATCGAAGGCGATGCCCATCTCTGCGAGCCGGGCCTTGCGGCCAACCGCGCCGGCGCCCTCCTCTCCGGCGGCCAGCGGCTGCACAGGGGCGCGGACGCGGTCCACCATCACATGGGGCTCTCGGCCTTCGCGACCCGCGCGGTCGTCTCCGAGGCGTCTCTCGTCAAGGTCGACCCCGACCTCGATCCGGACATTGCCGCACTCTTCGGCTGCGCGGTGATGTGCGGCGCCGGCAGCGTCATCCATACGGGACACGTCACGGCCGGCGAGACGGTGGCGATCGTCGGCATCGGCGGCGTCGGGGCGAGCGCCATCCTAGGCGCGCGGGTCGCCGGCGCCGCGCGCATCATCGCCGTCGACCCGGACCCGGAAAAGCGCAAGGCCGCCCTCGACTTCGGCGCCACCGATGCGGTCGCTGCAGGCGATGACGCGGCAGCCATGATCGTGGAGATGACGAAGGGCGGCGTCGATTGCGCCTTCGAGACGGCGGGCCAGCACGATGCCTTCGCCACCGCCTATGGCGCGGCCAAGCGCGGCGGGCGCGTCGTCACCGTCGGCCTCGTCAATCCGCAAACGCCCTTTGCCCTCGACATCGCCGGCCTCGTCACCGGCGCCAAGTCGATCACCGGCAGCTACATGGGAAGCTGCAATCCGAAGATCGACATCCCGAAATTCGTCGGCCTCTACCGTTCCGGCCGCTTCCCGGTCGACAAGCTGATCACCCACCGCATGCCGCTCGCAGAGGTCAACACGGCCCTCGACCGCATGGCCGACAGCCGCGCGTTCAGGCAGATCCTGAAGCCCTGAGTGCCAACTCGGCAGGCAACGCCGAACTTTAGCCGCAATCCCCGGTATAGTGCCCCGTCTCCTGCCGATCGAGGCGCAACCAAGGGATAGTCGATGCTCAGAGCCATGAACAATTTGCTGGACCGCCCGGCGAATGGCTCCTGTCCTTGCGCCAATTCGCCGATCGTCCGCTAGCCGACAACACGCTTCAAACCGTCGCGATGGTTTGCCGAACGCCCTGAAACCGGGCGTTTGTGGCGGCGTTTGATGCCGTATCGGCTGGCGCTCCGCGCCGGTCCTCACCGAAGACGCGTTTCCGCAGCATCCATATAGCATGCGTGATGCAGGCATTTTTACAAGCCTGACCCATCACGCATTGCGGACAGCGTCTTGCGGCAAGGCCGGCGTACCGAACCCTTTCGAAAGACCCGACATGACCTGCAAGACAACCTTTGCGGGAACTGGAAAGCTGCGCCCGGGGCTCGATGCCCAGCTCCGCCGCTACCATCGCGACCACCGTCGGCGCCTGCGCAAGCTCGCCCGCGGCTCGGTCGCGCTGCGTGATCTCGTCCACGGCTTTCCGGCGATGGCCGTCGCGCTGGTCACCGGCTATCGCACCCGCGCGGATCGCGACGGCTGCATCGCCGTGCTCACGGCGGGCGGCGACCTGAAGCGGGCCGCCGGCGTCCTCGGCCTGCCGTTCTGGCTGCGCCGCCTGCCGCCGGAGGCCTTCGTCGGGCCGCTCGACGAGGGCGTGGACGGCAAGGCGGCGAGCGACGAAAAATTCGCTCGCCGTGTCGTCAACCTCGTGCCGGAAGACCCCAACGCGACGGCCATGTGGCTCGCATGGGTTCAGGCGGCGCGGCGTGGAGCGGGGGACGATTTCGCCCTCTGGCTCGCCTCCCGTCGCATCTACCGGGCGGGGGAGGCCGGGCCGCCGCCGCTGACGGTGCTTGCCGCCTATACCTGGTTCTCCGCGAACCGCGAGCTGACGGCGGCAAGCCTCATCGGCACGCCCTGGCATGCCCGTATGGCGCTTCCCCGTGCCGTGGCGGAGGCGAAGCGCTGGTTCCACCGGGCCGTCTTCGGCTTCTGCCGCAGCGCGCCGGGGATCGACGCGAGCTGGTACCGGACCCAGGCGGTGGCGGGCATCCGCTTCGTGCCGCTGACGAGCCGTGAGGCGCTGCGGCGCGAGGGCGACCGGATGGCGAACTGCGTCGCCGGCTACCACGAAAAGGTCGTCGAGGGCGGTTGCCTGATTTATGGCCTGCGCCGGGACGACGCCCCCGTCGCGACCATGGAGCTGGTGCCGCACCCGTCGGTGCCGGGCGTCGGCCTCATCGCCCAGCTCCTTGGGCCGGGCAACACGCCCGTCGACCGGGATGTGGTCGAGGCCGCCCGGACCTGGCGGGCGCGCCAGGGGCCGTTTCCGCTCGGCATTACCCGCCTTGCGGTCTCGCCCGAGCGCTGGGAGCGGCTCTTTGCGCCCTACCGCGAGGCAATGGGGGCCGATGCGGCGATCGCCGAGGCTCCGACCCCGGCCTTCCTCGCGCGGATCTCCCGCGAGCTGGCGGCGCTGGAGGCGATCGCCACCAAGGCGACGTGATCGCCACACAAAAAGCGCCGCCGCCGGACGAGAAATCCGGCGGCGGTGCGCTTGTTTCGTGCGGCGGGATCGACCTCAGCCGAGCGTGCGGTAGTAGATGTTCTGCGGATGGTTGGCCTCGGCGAAAAAGTACCAGCGCTCCACCAGGAGCCCCAGCACCTGCACCGCGACGGCGGCAACGAGGATCGGCAGCGAGTAGAAGAAAATGCCGGCGGCCGTCAGGATCACCGGGACGACGAAGACGGCAGTGAGGAAGATCGGCCGCAGCAATTTCATCAGCTTGGCGCCCGCCCCGTGGAAGAACTCCCGCGTGTTGAAGGTGCCGCCGAGCGCGCCCATGGACCTCTGGACGATGCGGTCGTGGTGGACGCCGATGGCCGTCTGCGGCGTCGATTTGGGCCTGAGCCGCGCATTGCGGATCAGCGAGGCGCCGCGGGTGACGAAGGCGATGACGGTGAGGACGATCGCCCAGCCGCCGTAGAAGTAGGTCAGCGCCGGGTCGAAATAGGCCGCCAGCGCCGTCGCCAGCACGAAGCCGGAGGCGCCGCCGAGGAGGATGTAGTTCAGCACGGTCAGCGGCGAGTGCCATTCCTGCAGGAATTTCAGGCACGCATAGATCATCGCCGTGCAGACGAAGAGCCCGAAGGAGAACACGGTGCCGACGACGCCGACGAGGAGCGAGAGGCGCACCGGCGGCGCCCCCTCGCGGATCAGGAACACCGGGTTCCAGTCGAGATAATGGATGGCGCCGTAGATGAAGACGAGGCCGATGACCGCCGGCATGATGATGACTTCGCGCGACAGCCAGGACGTCCGCCACATCGCCGCCGCCCGCCAGGCCCGTTCCGGCCGGCCGAGGTGGAAGAACGAGGCGATCAGCCCGCCGATGAGGAGGAGGAAGGCGAGGGCGCTGCCGACGATATAGAGGACCGGCGCCGGATCGACGGGCAGAAGCTCGAAGAAGTCGTAGATCTCCGCCGTCGTCATGGCGAGGAACAGGCCCTGGCCGAGGCCGGCGAGCACCGTCAGAAAGATAACCGAAAATGCGGGATGCATGGGGTAAAGCTCCTTCGGGCTACCAGGGCATGAACTCGTCCGAGGTCGGCTTGTCGAGTTCCGCTTTCGGCTGCTGTTCTTTCTTCAAGGGGTTGTCGGCACGGGTCAGTTCGTCCTCGTGCAGGTGGATGCGGGTCTTGCGCCGCGGCAGGTAGCGGTTGGCCGGCTTGGTGCCCCATTCCGGCATCAGCTCGTAGCCGCCGCGCTCGCGCACCGCGGTCGAGGCCTCCGACTCCGGATCGTGGACGTCGCCGAAGAGCCGCGCATTGGTCGGGCAGGCGAGCACGCAGGCCGGCTTCCTCTGGGCCTCCGGCAGGCTGGTGTCGTAGATGCGGTCGACGCAGAGGGTGCATTTCTTCATCACCTTCTGTTCCTCGTCGATCTCGCGTGCGCCATAGGGGCAGGCCCAGGAGCAGTATTTGCAGCCGATGCACTTGTCGTAGTCGACCAGCACGATGCCGTCCTCCTTGCGCTTGTAGGAGGCCCCGGTCGGGCAGACGGGGACGCAGGGCGGGTCCTCGCAATGCAGGCAGGATTTCGGGAAATGCACGGTCTCCGTCATCGGGAAGGTGCCGACCTCGAAGGTCTGCACCCGGTTGAAGAACGTGCCGCTCGGATCGGCCTCATAGGGCCGCTGGTCGGTCAGCGGCCCGGCCTGGCCGCCGGTGTTCCATTCCTTGCAGGAGGTCACGCAGGCGTGGCAGCCGACGCAGACATTGAGGTCGATGACCAGGGCAAGCTGGGTCATTTGGTGTCTCCTTCGGCTTCGAGCGACTTTTCTTCGGCCGGCGCGGCCGCGGGCGGCGGCGCCTCCTGCTTCGGCAGCTCTTCTTCCGTGGCGGGCGCTGCCGTTGCCTCGGCCGGCACCGGCGGCTCCGCCGGTGCGGCCGCGGGCGTAGCCCCGTTACTGCCTGCCGCCGCAACGCCTGCCCCGACGGCCGGTGTTGCCATCGGCGCCGGCTCCTCACTCATCGCCTTTTTCGGGAAAAGCTTCGACCAGAGGCTCCGCGCGCGCATGCCCGGCACCGGCTTCATGGTGGCGAACTGCGGGTAGCTCTGCTTCGGCTCGTCGGCGCCGGCCTTGCGGATCCTGACGCGCACGTCGTACCAGCCGGCCTGGCCGGTGATCGGGTCGGAGTTGGAGTGGATGTCGCCGGTCTCGGGGTCCGCCGGCAGTTCTTCCGAGATCAGGTGGTTGAGCAAAAATCCCTTCTGGGATTCGTTGGCCTGCGGCGACAGGTTCCAGGCGCCTGACGCCTTGCCGATGGCGTTCCAGGTCCACACCGTGCCGGGCTCGACCGACTCGGAGTAGCGGCACATGCAGCGCACCTTGCCCCACTGGGACTCCACCCAGATCCAGTCGCCGTCGGCGATGCCGAGGCCGGCCGCGACGCTGGAATTGACGTAGAGATAATTGTGGGCGTGGATCTGGCGCAGCCAGGCGTTCTGGGAGTCCCAGGAGTGGTACATCGCCATCGGCCGCTGGGTGATGGCGTTGAGCGGGAAGCTCGCCGTATCCGTCTGCTGCGCCTCCAGTGTCTCGTAATAGAAGGGCAGGGGATCGAAGAAGGTCTCGATGCGCTTCCTCAGCCGGTCCGGCGGCTGGCGGCCGTCACCCTTGCCTTGCGCGGCCAGCCGGAAGCTCTGCAGCACTTCGGAATAGAGGTGGATGATGAGCGGGTCGGCGTAGCGGGTCAGCCGCATGCGCTGCGACCAGTCCAGATAGCCGCGGTTCCAGTTGCGCATATACTGGTAGGAGCGCGGCAGCTCGTAGTGGAAGACGCAGTTGTTGCGGGCGTACATCTCCCACTGCTTCGGGTTCGGCTCGCCGCGCATCGCCTTCTCGCCCGCCTTGCCGCGCCAGCCCGACAGGAAGCCGATGCCGGAGCCCGGCTCGGTCTCGAAATTGACGATGAAGTCGGGGTAGTTACGGTATTTGCGGGTGCCGTCGGGGCGCACGAAGGCCGGCAGCTTCAGCCGCGAGCCGAGCTCGATGATGACCTCCTGGAACGGCTTGGAATTGCCGTGCGGCGGCACCACGGGAACGCGGATGGAATCGCACGGCCCGTCATATTCGGAGATCGGCCGGTCGAGCAGGCTCATCACGTCGTGGCGTTCCAGATAGGTCGTGTCCGGCAGCACCAGGTCGGCGAAGTTGACGGTCTCGGAGTGGAAGGCGTCGGCGACGATGATGAACGGGATCTTGTACTCGCCGTTCTCCTCCTTGTCGGTCAGCATCTGCCTGACGCCGACCGTGTTCATGGTCGAGTTCCAGGCCATGTTGGCCATGAACATGAAGAGCGTGTCGATCTTGTAGGGGTCGCCCCGCCAGGCATTGGTGATGACGTTGTGCATCAGGCCGTGGGCGGCGAGTGGGTAGTCCCAGGAGAACGCCTTGTCGATGCGCACCGGCGCGCCCTCTTCGGTGACGAACAGGTCGTCCGGATCGGCCGGCCAGCCGAGCGGCATGCCGTCGAGCGGCGTGTTCGGCTTGACCGCGAGGTCGGTGGTGGGCGTCTTCGGGCAGGGCGGGATCGGCCGCGGGAACGGCGCCTTGTGGCGGAAGCCGCCGGGCCGGTCGATGGTGCCGAGCAGCGTCATCAGGATCGACAGCGCCCGGATCGTCTGGAAGCCGTTGGAGTGGGCGGCAAGGCCGCGCATGGCGTGGAACGAGACCGGGTTGCCGGTGACGGTGTCGTGGTCCTTGCCCCAGGCATCGGTCCAGGCGATCGGCAGTTCGATCTTCTGGTCGCGGGCGACGACGCCCATCTCGTAGGCGAGCCGGCGGATGGTGTCGGCCGGAATGCCGGTGATGTTGGCGGCCCATTCCGGGGTGTACTGCTCGACCCGCTCCAGGAGAAGCTGGAACGCCGGCTTGACCGGCGTGCCGTCCTTCAGCTCGAACTCGCCGAGGAGCCGGGGTTCCGCGCCATCGGTATGGGTGACGACGGGCGTGTCCTTGTTGAGGTCCCACCACATGGTGTTGGGGGCGTCGAAACAGCCTTCCTCCACCTCGATGTCGGCGCGCACGAACTTGCCGTGTTCCTGCGAGGCCTCGTCGAGATTCACCAGTTGCGGCGCGTTGGTGTAGCGCCACAGGAAGTCGCGGTCGTAGAGCCCGACCTTGATGATCTCGCGGATGAGGGCGAGGAACAGCGCGCCGTCGGTGCCCGGCTTGATCGGCACCCACTCGTCGGCGATCGCGGCATAGCCGGAGCGCACCGGGTTGATGGCGATGAACCGCCCGCCATTGCGCTTGAACTTGGAGATCTCGGCCTTCAGCGGGTTGGAGTGGTGGTCCTCCGCCGTGCCGATCATGACGAACAGCTTGGAACGCTCAAGGTCGGGGCCGCCGAACTCCCAGAACGAGCCGCCGATGGTGTAGATCATTCCGGCGGCCATGTTGACCGAGCAGAAGCCGCCATGAGCGGCATAGTTCGGCGTGCCGAACTGCTTGGCGAAGAGCCCGGTCAGCGCCTGCATCTGGTCGCGGCCAGTGAACATGGCGAATTTCTTAGGGTCGGTCGCGCGCAGGTGCCCGAGCCGCTTTTCCAGGATGTCGAAGGCTTCGTCCCAGGAGATCGGCACGAACTTGCCGGCGCCGCGCTCGGTCCCCGGCGCCCGCTTCAGCGGTTCGGAGAGCCGCGCCGGCGAATACTGCTTCATGATGCCGGAGGCGCCCTTGGCGCAGATCACGCCCTTGTTGAGCGGATGGTCGGGGTTGCCCTCGATGTAGCGGACCTTGCCGTCCCTGACCGTCACGCGGATGCCGCATCGGCAGGCGCACATGTAACAGGTCGTGTTGACGACCCGCTGGCCGCTGCGATCCTCGCCGGTAATCGGCTCGCCGTCCTTGAACCTCGTTGCCACTCGCAACCCTCCCTTGGTCCCTCGGCATCCGGAACGGGTGGGTCTCCGGCTGCCGTGCCGCTCCGCGCCGGCCATGCGGCCGGGTCGGGCATTGTTGTGGAGGAAATGTCGCGGCGGACCGGCGGGCGATCACGGACGCCGGAACGCACAGACCCAAGGGGCCGGCGCGCGAGCGTGCCGAGGCGCTTCCTCACATTCTTTGCGGATAATTTAATACATACTAATATTTACATGCAAACCGCGAGTTCCTCTGTCTTGTTTTTATTTCCTCGGCCCGCATGTCGGCCCCCATCGGCCGAGCAAGCTGCTGCATGGCACAATGGGAGGGACCTTGCGAGTGTGCGTCACTTGCGCACGCTGTCAAGCCGGCCGGCCGATCTTTTTCGTAAAGGCCCGATTCCAAACGGGATTCGCCCTGTGCAACAGCGCGGCCGGCAAGGCGAACAATTACGAAAATCGGAACGTGGCGCCGCCCAAGCGGCGCGCGCAAAGGGTATAAGGGAATGCGGCGCGCCGATGCCCCTGGCCCGCCGGTGCTGCGCCGCAAACGTGTCGAAAATGCCACATTCGCCCGCCGATTGATGTATGGAAAGGAACGGTTTTGTGCTGCGGCGCGTTATTGAAAAACGATTCAACCGCGGCATCGGGCCATTGGTGGGCAGGTGGAAACCTGTAGATGGCATATGGTTTTGCAAATTGCATTCAACGTCATCTCTGCGAAATAATGGGTTGAATACCTTCTGCAGCGCACCGAGACGTGCGACGACAAAATCCAGCAGCCGACCGAAATTCAACGGTCTGAAGCAATCGGGGTCCGGAAAATGCCCACCAATTTCTTGACGCAGCGGCGCCTTGCGCGGCACACCATGGCGATTGTGCTCGCGGGCGGCAGAGGCAGTCGCCTGAAGGAACTGACGGAGACCCGCGCCAAGCCCGCGGTCTATTTCGGTGGCAAGAGCCGGATCATCGACTTTGCCCTGTCCAACGCCCTCAATTCCGGCATCCGAAAGATCGGTGTTGCGACGCAGTACAAGGCTCACAGCCTGATCCGGCACCTGCAGCGCGGCTGGAACTTCTTCCGCGCCGAGCGCAACGAGATCTTCGACATCCTGCCGGCCTCCCAGCGCGTCGAGGAGGGCAAGTGGTACGCCGGCACCGCCGACGCCGTCGCCCAGAACATCGACATCCTGGAAGGCTACGAGGCCGACTACATCGTCATCCTGGCCGGCGACCACATCTACAAGATGGACTACGAGCTGATGCTGGAGCAGCACGTGGAGTCCAAGGCCGACGTCACCGTCGGCTGCATCGAGGTGCCGCGCGAGGAGGCCACCGGCTTCGGCGTCATGAAGGTCGACACCACCGGCCGCATCATCGACTTCGTCGAAAAGCCCGCCGACCCGCCGCCGATGCCCGACGATCCGGACCGGGCGCTGGCCTCCATGGGCATCTACGTCTTCGACCGCAAATATCTCTTCGAGCGGCTGCTCGAGGACACCGACAACCCCGAATCGACCCACGATTTCGGCAAGGACATCATCCCGGACATCGTCCGTAACGGAAAGGCCGTCGCCCACCGCTTCACCACCTCCTGCGTGCGCAAGAGCACCGACGAGGAGGCCTACTGGCGCGACGTCGGCACGGTCGATGCCTTCTGGCAGGCCAATGTCGACCTCACCGACTTCACCCCGTCCCTCGACCTCTACGACACCGACTGGCCGATCTGGACCTACGCCGAGATCGTGCCGCCGGCCAAGTTCATCCACGACGAGGAAAAACGCCGCGGCACGGCGACCTCCTCGCTGGTCTCCGGCGGTTGCATCATTTCCGGTGCCGGCATCGACAAGTCATTGCTTTTCACCGGCGTCCATGCCCATTCCTACAGCCAGATGGAACACGTCGTGGCGCTGCCCTATGTTACCATCAACCGCAAAGCTCGCCTGAAACAGGTCGTCATCGACCGCGGCGTGACCATTCCCCCCGGCCTGGTGGTCGGCGAGGATCCCGAGGAGGATGCCCGCCGCTTCCGCCGCACCGAGAAGGGCACCTGTCTGATCACGCAGAAGATGATCGACCGCCTGGAGATGTAATCCTTGCGCATCCTATTTACGGCATCCGAGTGCTTTCCGCTGATCAAGACCGGGGGGCTGGCCGATGTCGTCGGGTCCCTGCCGCCGGTCCTGCTTGGCCAGGGCTGCGATGTCCGCATTCTCATTCCCGGCTACCGGGACGTCATGGCCAAGGTCGCCAACCCGCGCGCCGTGGCCACCATCGCGGACCTGTTCGGCGGCGAGGCGACGATCCGCCGGGCCGACGTCGGCTCGCTGTCGCTGCTGCTGCTCGACGCGCCGCACCTGTTCGACCGTCCGGGCGGCCCCTATACCGACGACGACAAGAAGGACTGGCCGGACAACCATCGGCGCTTTGCGGCACTGTCCATGGCCGCCGCGACGATCGCCCGCGACGGCGTCGACGACTGGCGCCCGGATATCGTCCACGCCCATGACTGGCAGGCCGGCCTCGTGCCGCTCTACGTCAAGCGCCTCGGCGAGACCCGGCCGAAGACCGTCTTCACCATCCACAACATCGCCTATCAGGGGAACCTGCCGCCCTCGGTGCTGTCGGAACTGGCGCTGGAGCCGACGGAGTTCACCTCCGACCGGCTGGAATACTGGGGCAATATCAGCCTCCTGAAGGCCGGCATCCTCGATGCCGACAAGGTCACCACCGTCAGTCCGACCTATGCCCGCGAGATCCGCACGCCGCAATTCGGCTTCGGCATGGAAGGGGTTCTGAACGCCCGCTCCGCCGACCTTGCCGGCATCCTCAACGGCATCGACGAGACCGTCTGGGATCCCCAGGCCGACGGCCAGATCGCTGCCACCTACAAGCGCACCCAGCTGAAGCGCCGCGTGGAAAACCGCCAGGCCGTCCAGGACGCCCTCATCCTGGAGCGCGATCCGGATGCCATGCTGGTCGCTGTCATCAGCCGGCTGGTGCACCAGAAGGGTCTCGACATCCTGCTCGAAGCCGTGCCGCAGATCGTCGCCCGCGGCGGTCAGCTCGCGCTGCTCGGCTCCGGCGATCCGGGGCTTGAGGCGGGCTATCGCGATGCCGCCCGGCAGTATCCCGGCCGGGTCGGCGTGCGCATCGGCTATGACGAGGAGCTGTCGCACCTGATCTATGCCGGCGCCGACGTCATGGCGATCCCGTCGCGCTTCGAGCCCTGCGGCCTGACCCAGCTCTACGCCCTGCGCTACGGCGCGGTGCCGCTGGTCGCACGCACCGGCGGCCTTGAGGACACCGTCATCGACGCCAATCCGGCGGCGATGTCGGCGCGCACCGCGACCGGTTTCGTGTTCTCGCCGATCACCGCCGGCGAACTCGGCTTTGCCCTGGAGCGGGCCTTTGAGTTGTTTGCGGACAAACCCTCCTGGCACATGGTACAACGCCGGGGAATGGCCCAGGAAGTCGGCTGGTCGCTCTCCGCCAAGAGCTACATGGCGCTCTACAAGGGGTTGCTCGACACCGCGTCCTGACCTTCCGCCGCATTTCGCGGCGCCTCCCGATTCCGTATCGCCAGGGGCCGGTTTCCGGTCGCCCGGACATTGAGAACGAAAAGGTCTTTCCGGTCGTATGAAACCTCCCGCGCACGACCTCGATTTTTCCGTTTCCGCCGGCCACCCCGATCCGCTCGGGGCGACCTGGGACGGGGAAGGCACCAATTTCGCCCTCTTTTCCGCCAATGCCACCCATGTCGAGCTATGCCTGTTCTCGCCCCAGACCGGGCGCGAGGTGGCCCGCATCGAGATGCCGGAATACACCAACGAGGTCTGGCACGCCTATCTCACCGGCATCCGCCCGGGCGCGCTCTACGGCTACCGCGTGCACGGCCCCTTCGAGCCGGAGGCCGGCCACCGCTTCAACCCCAACAAGCTGCTGATCGACCCCTACGCCAAGGCGCTCTCGGGCCGCTTCTCCTGGTCGGATGCGCTAATGGGCTACCGTGTCGGCTCCGGCCGCGAGGACCTCTCCTTCGACCGCCGCGACAGCGCCTTTGCCGTGCCGAAATCCGTCGTCGTCGACCCGTCCTTCGTCTGGGGCGACGACCGGGCGCCGGACACGCCCTGGCAGGACACGATCATCTACGAGGCCAACGTCAAGGGCGTCACCCAGCAGCGCTCCGACGTGCCGCAGACCGAGCGCGGCCGCTTCCTCGGCCTCGTCGCACCGGCCATGCTCGACCATCTCGTCAAGCTCGGCATCACCGCCGTGGAGCTGCTGCCGGTCCATGCCTTCGTCGACGAGCGCTTCCTGGTCGAGCGCGACCTCGTCAACTATTGGGGCTACAACTCGATCGGTTATTTCGCCCCCGATCCGCGCTATCTCGCCGGCCCCGGCGTCGCCGAGTTCCAGCACATGGTCCGGCGCTTCCACTCCGCCGGCATCGAGGTCATCCTCGACGTCGTCTACAACCACACCGCGGAGGGCAATCAGCTCGGGCCGACGCTCTCCTTCCGCGGCATCGACAATGTCAGCTACTATCGGCTGTCCTCGGAAAACCGGCGCTTCTATACCGACTACACCGGCTGCGGCAACACGCTCGACACGCTGCATCCGCGTGTCATCCAGATGATCCTCGACTCGCTTCGCTACTGGGTCGAGACCATGCACGTTGACGGGTTCCGGTTCGATCTCGGCGCCGTCCTTGGCCGCACGAGGCACGGCTTCGACCAGGAAGCGCCGCTGATGAGCGCGATGCGCCAGGACCCGGTGCTGTCGCGGGTCAAGATGATCGCGGAGCCCTGGGACACCGGCCATGGCGGCTACCAGCTCGGCGGCTTCCCGCCCGGCTTCGGCGAGTGGAACGACCGCTACCGCGACACCGTGCGCCGGTTCTGGCGCGGCGATGGCGGCGTCACCCCGGAATTCGCCGCCCGCCTCCTCGGTTCGGCCGAACTGTTCGACAAGCGCGGCCGCCGCCCCAGCGCCTCCATCAACTTCATCACCGCCCATGACGGCTTCACCCTCGCTGATACGGTCAGCTACACCGCCAAGCGCAACGAGGCCAATGGCGAGGACAACCGCGACGGCCACAGCGCCAATTTCAGCTTCAACTGCGGCGTCGAGGGCAAGACCGACAAGCCGGACGTGCTCGCCCGGCGCTGCCGCCAGATGCGCAACCTCGTCGCCACCATGGTGCTGAGCCAGGGAACGCCGATGCTGCTCGCCGGTGACGAGGTCGCCAACGGCCAGCTCGGCAACAACAACGCCTATTGCCAGGACAACGAGATCGGCTGGGTCGACTGGCCGCTGGAGGGCGAGGAGGACCGCTGCAACCAGCAGCGCTTCGTCGCCAACCTCCTGCGCTTTCGCCGCGAGCACAAGGTGCTGCTCCAGACCCGCTTCCTGCATGGCGGGGAGCGCGAGGACGGAGAGGTCGACGTGCGCTGGCTGGCGCCGGAGGGTGGCGAGCCGGACAACGGCCACTGGGGCGATTCCAACTGGCGCTGCATTGGCCTCCTGTTGCGCGTCGCCGCCGATGCGCCGGACTACGAGGCCGACGACGACGCCCTCTTCATCATCTTCAATGCCGGCACGTCCGAGACGGCTTTCACCATCCCCGATGCCCGCGAGAACCACCTCTGGCACGAGGTGTTTTCCAGCGCCACGGCCGACGGCACGCCCGACATCGTCCACATCGTCATGGGCGGCATGGAGATCCCCGTCGAGGGCCAGTCGGTGCTGATCTTCCGCGAGGAATCGAAGCGATGGCCGCCCTTCAACAACGGCCCCAGGGATGACGCATGAGCGGGTTCACCGAGCGCCTCGACCGTCTCGCCGACATGCTCGGGATCGAACGCCACGTCTATGACAGCATCGGCGCCGAGCACATCGCGCCCGACGAGTCGCTGCGGGCGATCATCGCCGCCATGGGCTATGCGGCCGACACCGAGGCCGATCTCGACGCCGCCCTCGATGCCGTCACCGCCATCCGCACGGCGCGCCTGATCCCGGAGACCTGGTGCGTCAACGAGGGAAGCTGGCTGTGCTTTCCGGTGCGCGCCGAGCGCGGCGCCTATCGCCGCACCATCGTGCTTGAGGACGGGCAGAAGCTGGAAGCCGACGGCCTCCTGGAAAACCTCCACCCCTATCACGGCGAGGCGGTCGCCTCGCGCGCGCTGCTCGTCACCGAGCCGGTGCCGGTCGGCATCCACCGGGTGACCCTGGAGACCGGCGAGCGACGCGAGGAGGCAACGCTCATCGTCGCCCCGGCGCGGGCCTTCGGCGTTACTGATGCGACCGGTGGCCGGGACCGGCTGTGGGGCCTGATGGCGCCGCTCTACGGCCTCGTCTCGCAGCGCAATTTCGGCGTCGGCGACTACGAGGACCTCGGCCGCCTGTCGGAGATCGCCGCCGGCCTCGGCGCCGACTTCGTCGGCGTCAATCCGGTCCACGCCCTGTTTCCCGAGGAGCCCGAGGCCGCCAGCCCCTATTCGCCGTCGAGCCGGCTGTTCCTCAACGTCATGCAGATCGCGCCCGACAGGGTGCCGGAATTCGCCGCCAGCGAGGCCGCCCGGCGCTTCGCCTCCGACAAGGCCGGCGCGCTCGCCGCCGACCGCACCAAGGCCTATGTCGACTACAACAGGGTCGCCGGCATCAAGCTGCCGATCTTCGAGCAGCTCTTTGCCACCTTCCGGCAGGCCGCCGATCCGGACCGGATCGCCGCCTTCGATGCCTTCCGCGCCGCCCGCGGCGACCGGCTGCGCAAGCACGCCCTGTTCGACGCCCTCAGCCGCCATTTCGCCGTCATCGGCTGCCGCCGCGGCTGGATGCACTGGCCGCGCGCCTATCGCGATCCGGATACCGCGGCCGTCGCCGATTTCGAGCACGATTTCGAGCGCGACGTCACCTTCTTCGAATATCTGCAGTGGATCGCCGACGAGCAGCTCGGCGATGCCGCGGCCCGCGCCGATGCCGCAGGCATGGCCCTCGGCCTCTATCTCGACCTTGCCGTCGGCGTCACCGAGGGCTCGGCCGACTGCTGGACCTCGCCCGGCGACTACGCGCGCGGTGTCTCCCTCGGCGCACCGCCCGATGCCTTTTCCGCCGACGGCCAGTGCTGGGGTCTTTTGCCGCTCAATGTCGGCGAATTGCGGCGGCGCCACTTCCGCCCCTTCATCGAGCTCCTGCGCTCCGTCATGCGCCATGCCGGCGTCATCCGCATCGACCATATCCTCGGCCTTGCCCGCTGCTTCTGGGTGCCGCACGGCCTGCCGGGCGCCTATGTGCGCT
This sequence comes from Rhodobium gokarnense, assembly GCF_025961475.1. Lineage (NCBI taxonomy): Bacteria > Pseudomonadati > Pseudomonadota > Alphaproteobacteria > Hyphomicrobiales > Rhodobiaceae > Rhodobium > Rhodobium gokarnense. The sequence continues at coordinate 16,615 of NZ_JAOQNS010000002.1, forward strand.
ACCCGCTGCACGACCTTTTGGCCATCATCGCCGTGGAGTCCCACCGCGCCAAAACGGTGGTCATCGGCGAGGACCTCGGCAACATCCCCGACGGCCTGCACGAGGCACTGACGGGCCGCGGCATCCTCGGCTGCCGCGCCGCCTATTTCGAGCGCACGGGCAATGGCGATTATCTGAGCCCGCACCACTATCCGCGCGACGTCCTCGCCTCGGTCGGCACCCACGACCTGCCGCCCCTGCGCGGCTTCTGGGAGGGCTGCGACCTCGCCTGGCGGTTCGACATCGCCGACCTCTCGGAGGACGAGGAGAAGGCCGAGATCACCGGCCGCATCGCCGACCGCCACGCGCTCTGCCGGCTCGTCGGCCACGACGTCGATTTCGACGTCGACCCGATCGAGGACCCTTGCGCCTTCGGCGTCGTCTCCGCCGGCCTCACCGCGCAACTGGCCGAAAGCCCGGCCAGCCTCGTCGCCCTTGAGAGCGAGAACGTCCTCGGCCTCACCGAGCGCACCAACATGCCGGGAACGACCGACGAGCATCCCAACTGGTGCCGCCGCCTGCCGGTCGATATCGAGGATCTGGCCGAACGGGCGGACGTGCAGAACGCCGCCAAGACCATGAACGCCGCACGCGGCCATCCGGACGAGTCAGACGGTTAACTTAGGTGCCTCGTCTTTTTTCTTGCGAAAACGCAGCATTGCGCGCGAAAGGCGGGTGGAAGCTTTCTAAAATCTAAATACTACGGCGAAAAATGCACGTGGTTTATATCATAGATAGAAATCAATATTTTAGATAGACAATACCAGCGCGTACAGATTGTCGCGTTGGTTTCCGTTCTTTTCCAAATTTTAACAAAGCGCGTCCACTTTGGCACAACATTCCGATTATTGAAGGCATTCCGCAATGGTTCGGTCCTTGAGTGCGCGCATCATCCTTGGTGTGGTGTTTTTGCTTTTTGTGGTTTCGGCAACGAATTTCGCCATCGGTCTCTATGTCGGCGACAGCATCATCGACGGGTCCTCGAAGCTCGTCGACGTCATGCAGAAGGGTATCGAGGACAAGGAAACGGCCCTGGAACAATCCGTCCACCAGGGGCTCACGCTCGAGACTGAACGCCTCGGCGCCATCCAGGAAACCGACCGTCTGCGCAGCACCATGAAGACCGAGAAGGAGGAGAGCTTCCTGCACGGCAAGCGCTCCGGCCTGTCCGCCACCGTGGTGACCATGATCCGCGCCTCGATGATGTCCGGCGAGGCCTCCGCCACCACCGACCTGATCGACACCCTGACCGAAGATCCCAACCTTGCCTCCATCTCCCTGTGGCGCACCAACGGCGTCAAGGCGCTCAGCGACAACGCCACCATCGATGCGGTCAACGAGATGATGGGCGACGAGGTCTTCAAGCGCCGCACCGACGTGGCGACGGAAAGCATCGAGGGTCCGCGCGCCGAGGCGCTGCAGAAGGCGGTCGCCGATCCGGATGGCGACGTCACGCTGGAGACCGAGATGGACATCGACGGCACCGAGACGCCGGTGATCTATTCCTACCACGTCCTGAAGAACACCGAGGAATGCCAGGGCTGCCACACCGACGTGATGAGCCCGCGCGGCGTCCTTGAGATCGCCATTTCCCGCGCCGATCTGCTCGCCCTGCAGCAGAACGCGGAAAAGGAAATCGCCGCCCTTCAGGCAAGCCAGGCGGCCGAGGCGGAACAGCTCCGCACCGCGGCCGAGACCCGCGTCGAGAAGATGAAGGCGGACGTCGCCGCGCTCGCCGCGCTGGTCGGCGAACGGCGCGACGAGCTGAGCGCGCTGCACGGCGAATCCCGCTGGCTGCTGATCATCGTCACCGCCGTCGTGCTGGTCGTCGCCGTCGTCTTCATGACGATCGCCCTGCGTCGCACCCTGTCGGTGCCGCTGACCCGGATGACCGAGGCGATGCGCAAGCTGTCCGGCGGCGACTTGGACACCACCATCCCGGCCCGCCACCGCAAGGATGAGATCGGCCAGATGGCCGGCGCGGTGCAGGTCTTCAAGGAGAGCATGATCACCTCGGCCGAGCTTGGCGAAGCCCAGGCCAAGGAAGAGGAGCGCAAGGAAGAGCGCCGCGTCCTGATGGAGGAACTGACGCTGGAATTCGAACAGCGCGTCTCCGGCGTCATGAAGGCGGTGCAGGAAGCGGCCGCGAGCATGGCGACGCTGTCGTCCGACCTCACCGACACGGCCGACCGCACCAACCACCGCGCCGCAGACGTCACCCGTTCGGTGGAGAACGTCTCGTCCAACATCGAGACCGTCGCCTCGGCGACCAGCGAACTGTCCTCCTCGATCCAGGAGATCAGCGCCCAGGTCGCCCAGTCGAGCACCGAGGCCCGCGCGGTCGCCGGCGACGCCGATGCCGCCAACAGCCGCGTGCGCAGCCTCGCCGATTCCGCAGAGCGCATCGGCGAGGTGGTGACCCTGATCCAGGGCATCGCCGAACAGACCAACCTCTTGGCGCTGAACGCCACCATCGAGGCCGCCCGGGCCGGCGAGGCCGGCAAGGGCTTTGCGGTCGTCGCCGCCGAGGTCAAGGAACTGGCCACCCAGACCGCACGCGCCACCGAGGACATTGCCGACCAGGTCAGCTCGATCCAGGGCGCCACCCAGGAGACCGTCCACGCCATCCAGGGCATTGCGGAGAAGATCGCCAAGATGAGCGAATCGAGCTCGGCGATCGCCGCGGCCGTTGAGGAGCAGGGCGCCGCCACCTCCGACATCTCGCGCAGCGTCAACCAGACCTCCGACGCCACCCATCAGGTGACCGAGACGATCGCCGAGGTCTCCAAGGCGACCGGCGAGACCGGCCACGCGGCCGATACCGTGTCGAGGGCCGTCGTCAACCTGAAGGCCCAGTCCGAACAGCTCAATGAGCACGTCTCGGCCTTCCTGATGAACATCAAGGCCGTCTGATCCGCCTTTCCGCCAACCGCACCATCGGACGTCGCCGCCGGCCCGGCAAAGGGCCGGCGGTTTTTTGCTGCACGGAGCAACAAGAGCGGGTCAGACGTTTCTCTGGCATCATGGCACCGCACGCCAACGGCGTGTGGGTGGATTGAGGGCAGGGAGAGGATCGATGAAGTTTGAGATGACCGAGGTGTCGGAGCGCCCCTATCTCTATGTGGAGCGCACCACCGGCATGGACCCGGACGAAATCGGCGCGGCGATGGGCGCGGCCTTCGGCGAGGTGGCGGGGTTCCTGCAGGAACACGGCATCATGGCGACCTCCGCGCCGCTGTCGGCCTATTACGAGTACGATCCGGAGAAACTGACCTTCCGCGCCGGCTTTCCGGTCGCCCCAGCCGATCTGGAACGGGCGTCCGGCAACGTCGAGGCCGGCACCTTGCCGGGCGGCCGGGTGATGACGTTCACCCATGTCGGGCCCTATTCGCGCCTGCGCGATTCCTACGCGGCGCTGATGGCCCATATGGCGGAAAACGGCCTGGAGTTCGGTGGCCCGGCCTGGGAGGTCTATGTCGACGATCCGGCAAAGGTGCCGGAGGAGGATCTCCACACGCTGGTCTATGTGTCGATCGCCGAGCCGGAATAGGGCCTCTCCGGGCCCTGTTCAGGTGCGGACCCGGCTCGGACATGCCAAGCGCAACCGCGCCGGCGCTCATGCGCCGCAAAGCCCCGCTGGCGCCTGAACGCTTTAACCGTCCAGTTCGAAGATGACCGTTGAGAGCGGGGGCACGGTGATGAGGGCCGAACAGGGCCGGTTGTGCCAGCCGACCGAATCGTCGGCCACCACGGCACCCTGGTTGCCCATGCCCGAACCGCCATAGTCGGCAGCGTCGGTGTTCATGATCTCGCGCCAGCGGCCGGGCTGGGGCAGGCCGAGCCGGTAGTTCTCGCGCGGCACCGGCGTGAAGTTGCTGACCACCGCGACCGGCCGGTCGCCGGCGTTACCGAGCCTCAGATAGGCAAAGATCGATTCCGCATCGGCATTGGCTTCCAGCCATTCGAAGCCGCCCGGCTCGCAGTCCCGCACATGCAGCGTCGGGTGCTCCCGGTACATCCGGTTGAGGTCCCGCACCAGGCTCTGCACGCCGCGGTGCGGCGCCCACTCAAGGAGGTGCCAGTCGAGCGACTCGTTGTGGTTCCACTCCGCCCACTGCGCGAACTCGCCGCCCATGAACAGGAGCTTCTTGCCGGGCTGGGTCCACATGAAGCCGAAATAGGCCCTGAGGTTGGCGAATTTCTGCCAGTCGTCGCCGGGCATGCGGCCGATCAGCGAGCCCTTGCCGTGGACCACCTCGTCGTGGCTCAGCGGCAGCACGAAATTCTCCGAATAGGCATACATCATGCCGAAGGTCATCTGGTTGTGGTGGAACCGGCGGTGGATCGGCTCGCGGCCCATATAGGCCAGCGTGTCGTTCATCCAGCCCATGTTCCACTTGAAGCCGAAGCCGAGGCCGCCGCCGTCGGTCGGCCGCGACACGCCGCTCCAGGAGGTGGATTCCTCCGCCACCGTCATGATGCCCGGGTTGCGGCCGTAGGAGACCTCGTTCATCCGCTTCAGGAAGTCGATCGCTTCCAGGTTATGGTTGCCGCCATAGATGTTGGGCAGCCACTCGCCCTCTTTGCGCGAGTAGTCGAGATAGAGCATGGAGGCGACCGCATCGACCCTGAGCCCGTCGATGTGGAACTGCTCCAGCCAGTAGAGCGCATTGGCGATCAGGAAGTTGGAGACCTCCGGCCGGCCGTAATTGTAGATCAGCGTGTTCCAGTCGGGATGGAAGCCGCGTCGCGGGTCCATGTGGTCGTAGAGATGGGTGCCGTCGAACTGGTTGAGCCCGTGGGCGTCGGCCGGGAAATGGCCCGGCACCCAGTCGAGGATCAGGCCGAGCCCGGCCTCGTGGCAGGTCTCGACGAAGAACTCGAAGTCCTCCAGCGTGCCGAAGCGGCTGGTCGGCGCATAGAGCCCGACCGGCTGGTAGCCCCAGGAGCCGTCGAACGGAAACTCGCTGACCGGCAGCAGTTCCAGATGGGTGAAGCCCATGTCCTTGGCGTAGGGAATGAGGGTGTCGGCGAGCTCGCGATAGGTCAGGAACCGCGATTCCGGCCCGGCCTTGCGCCAGGAGCCGAGATGCACCTCGTAGATCGAGATCGGCGCCGTCACGCTGTTGCGGGCCTCGCGGCTTTCCATCCAGTCCGCGTCTTCCCAGGTCCTGGTGCCGACCTCGCGCACGATCGAGGCGGTATAGGGCGGGTGTTCGGCGCCGAAGCCGACGGGATCGGCCTTCAGCGGCAGGATCGAGCCGCCCGGCCCCTTGATCTCGTATTTGTAGGTGGTGCCGGCGCCGATGCCTGGCACGAAGATCTCGTAGATGCCGCTGCGGCCGCGCTGGCGCATCATGTGCCGCCGGCCGTCCCAGTAGTTGAAGTCGCCGACGACGGAGACCCTGCGCGCATTCGGCGCCCACACGGCAAAGACCGTGCCCCACACCCCCTCATGCACCGTCGGATGGGCGCCGAGCCGGTCGTAGAGCCTGTGGTGGCTGCCTTCGGAGAACAGGTACTCGTCCATCTCGCCGATCACCGGCGGAAAGCGGTAGGGGTCCTCGATCTCCTCGCGCCAGTCGCCCCAGGTCACCGCCAGGCGGTAGGGGAACCATTCCGTGCGGCCGGGAACCGGGCCGGCGAAGATGCCGGCATCATGCGCCTTGTCGAGGTCGCACACGTCCTCGCCGCTCGCCGCATCGACGACGGTGACGGCGTCGGCGTCGGGCAGGTAGGCGCGCATGACGAGCCCGCCATCCGCATCGTGAAGGCCGAGCACGGCAAAGGGATCGGCGAGATCGGCCGACAGGAGCGCGGCGATCTCACCAACCGTGATTGCGCTCGTCGGACCGGGTCCGGGCGCCTTATTCAGGGTCATATCGATACTGCTCTAGCTTCCTACGGGAACGTTCCACATGTCCCGTGCGTAGCCGCGAATGGAACGGTCGGACGAGAACCATCCGACATTCGCAGTGTTGAGGATGGACCGGCGGGTCCAGTCGTCGGCATTGCGGAAGGCGCCGTCGATGATCCGCTGGGCCTCACAGTAGGCCGCGAAATCCACCGTGACGAGGAAATAGTCGTCATAGCGCAGCTTGTCGGTGACGGCGTGGAAGCGGCCGCGGTCGTCCGGGGAAAAGTCGCCCCGTTCGATCATCTGCACGGCCTCGGCGAGCGCCGGCGTGTTGTTGACGATCTCGTTGGAGTTGAAGCCGGTCTTGCGGATATCGGCAACGCCCTCGGCGGTCAGGCCGAAGATGAAGATGTTGTCCTCGCCGACCCGTTCGCAGATCTCCACATTGGCGCCGTCGAGCGTGCCGACGGTGAGCGCGCCGTTGAGGGCGAACTTCATGTTGCCGGTGCCGGACGCCTCCATGCCGGCGGTCGAGATCTGTTCCGACAGGTCGGCCGCCGGGATGATGATCTCGGCCGAGGAGACGTTGTAGTTCGGCATGAAGACGACCTTCAGGAGATTGCCGATCTCCGGGTCGTTGTTGACCACATTGGCGACGTCGTTGATCAGCTTGATGATCATCTTGGCCATGAAATAGCCCGGCGCCGCCTTGCCGGCGAAGATCTTCACCCGCGGCGTCCACTCGCCGTTCGGGTTCGCCTTGATGGCGTTGTAGCGGGCGATCACTTCAAGGATGTTGAGGAGCTGGCGCTTGTATTCGTGGATGCGCTTGATGTGCACGTCGAACATGGCGTGCGGATCGACCGAGATGCCGCAGCGCTTCTTGATCTCCCCGGCAAGCCGCACCTTGTTGGCGAGCTTGGCCTCGGCGAAGCGGTCACGGAAATTGGCGTTGTCGGCCAGCGGCAGCGCCGCCTCGATATATTCCAGGTCGCCGACCCAGCGCTCGCCGATCGATTCGATGAGGAGGTCGCGCAGGCCCGGATTGCACTGGTAGAGCCAGCGCCGCGGCGTGATGCCGTTGGTCTGGTTGACGATGCGGTCCGGATAGAGCGCGTGCAGGTCGGCGAACACCGTCTTCTTCATCAGGTCGGTATGCAGCGCCGAGACGCCGTTGACCCGGTGGCTGCCGATGAAGGCGAGGTTGCCCATGCGCACCCCGCCATAGTCGTCGATCACCTTGGTGGAGCCGAAGGAGACGTCGGTGCGGTGGTTTTCCAGATATTTTCGGTGCTGGTGGTCGATCCACTCGATGAGCTGCATGTGCCGCGGCAGCACGTGGCGCATCATGTCGACGGGCCAGCGCTCCAGCGCCTCCGGCATCAGGGTGTGGTTGGTGTAGCAGAGCGTCCGGTTGGTGATGTCGAACGCCTTTTCCAGCGGCAGGTCGTGCTCGTCGACGAGCCGGCGCAGCAGCTCCGGCACGGCGATCGAGGGATGGGTGTCGTTGAGCTGGATCGCGGCGTGGTCGGGCAGGCTCTCCACGTCGCCGTGGAACATCAGGTGCCGGATCAGGATGTCTTCCAGCGAGGCGGCGGTGAAGAAATACTCCTGCTTCAGCCGCAGCTCCTTGCCCTCATGGGTGGTGTCGTCCGGATAGAGGATGCGCGAAATGGTCTCGGCGAGCACCGCATGGCGGGCGGCGGACAGGTAGTCGCCGCGATTGAACTTGTCGAGGTCGAACATCTTGATCGGGTTGGCCGCCCACAGGCGCAGCGTATTGACGTTGGCGGCCTGCCAGCCGGCGATCGGCGTGTCGAACGGCGTGGCGATGACCCGGTCGGCCGGCCGCCAGGTCGCGCGGCCGTTCTCGTCGGTTTCCACATGGCCGCCGAAATTGATGGTGTGCCGGACCTCGGGGCGCTCGAACTCCCAGACATGGCCGGAGACCAGCCAGTCCTCGGCCTCCTCCATCTGCCAGCCGTTTTCGATGCGCTGGCGGAACAGGCCGTGCTCGTAGCGGATGCCGTAGCCGAAGGCGGAGATGCCGAGGCTCGACATGGAATCGAGGAAGCAGGCGGCAAGGCGCCCAAGGCCGCCATTGCCGAGGGCTGCGTCGGCCTCGCACTGGATCACGGCCTCGTAGTCGACGCCGAGCCGGTCCATCGCCTCGTGGCAGGTCTCGTCCATGCCGAGATTGGACACCGCGTCGCGCAGCAGCCGGCCGATGAGGAATTCCATCGACAGGTAATAGACGCGCTTCGGGCGGTGTGCCCGGCGATTGCGCATGCCGGTGTGCCAGTAGTCGACCACATGGTCGCGCACGGCCAGCGACAGCGCCGCGTTCCAGTGGCCGAGATCGGCCCGGTCGGGGTCCTTGCCGACGGTGTAGATCAGACGATCGACGATCCGCTGCTGCAGATCGGCGGCGGCGCCGGATGCGGACTCAAACGGTTCCAGTCCGGAAAGCGTCATCTATAAAAATCCTTCGCGCGGATGTTGAGGGGCGGCCAATGTGCCTTGGCCCGCCGTCTCGGGAATAGTGACGGGCGCCTCCGTATTCCTTCTTACAGACAACCATAGGAAAACGAAAGCGCATGACAAGGTGGTGTCGGGGAGCGCTGGGAGGTGCGGGAGGCGAAAAGCCCATACCCCGATACCTCTTTGATAACGCACGGGCCGCCGGTTTGTTGCATCGCAATATTGCCCTTGAGAATTGTGCCAAGCCCGCAGCCGGGCGCACCGTGCGCTGAAAAAACTTCGACTTTATGACATCTTCATATTAGCATGTGTATAACAGGTATTGACAGGAGACGCGATTTTGGGTTTGACGTGCTATTCGTTGTGGGCCGCATCTCAACTCCAGACTCGCGAGTATCCTCGTGCAGCTATACCTTCCGATTGCTGAGATCCCGGTCAATGTCTTCCTGATTTTCGGTATGGGCGCCGCCGTCGGATTTCTTTCCGGCATGTTCGGCGTTGGCGGTGGCTTTCTTATGACGCCGCTGCTCATTTTTACCGGCATCCCGCCCGCCGTCGCCGTCGCCACCGAGGCCAACCAGATCGTCGCCTCGTCCTTTTCCGGCGCGCTGGTGCATTTCCGACGAGGCTCGGTCGACATAAGGCTGGGGATAATGTTGCTCCTCGGGGGCTTCGTCGGCGCCGGCTTCGGCGTCTGGCTGTTCAAGATACTGCGCGAGCTCGGCCAGCTCGATCTCATCATCTCGCTCTGCTACGTCATCTTCCTCGGCGTCATCGGCAGCCTGATGATGGTCGAAAGCCTGATGGCGATGCGCCGGGCGAGCCGCAGCGGGCGTTCCGACGTGCGCCGTCCCGGCCAGCACAACTGGATCCACAAGCTGCCCTTCAAGGTGCGCTTCAAGCGCTCCAAGCTCTACCTTTCCGCCATTCCCGTGCTGGTGCTCGGCGCCCTCGTCGGCATCCTCGCCTCCATCATGGGCGTCGGCGGCGGCTTCATCATGGTGCCGGCGATGATCTACCTGTTGCGCGTGCCGACCAACATCGTCATCGGCACGTCCCTCTTCCAGATCGTCTTCGTCACCGCCTTCACCACGATCACCCAGGCGACGGCCAACATGACGGTCGACGTGGTGCTGGCACTGATTCTCATGATCGGCGGCGTCATCGGCGCCCAGTTCGGCGCCGAGGTCGGCCAGAAGCTGCGCGGCGAGCAGTTGCGCGCCCTTCTCGGCGGCCTCGTCCTCGCCGTCTGCCTGCGCCTTGCCTACAATCTGGTGATCACACCGGAGGAGTTCTATTCCGTCGGCGAGATGATCGGCGGCCATTGACGCGGTTCACCTCCGGCGCCGGCAAGGTTTCCTGTCGCGGCAAAAACATAAGCCGGAAGTTTACGTTAGGGCGAATTCGAATATTCGCGGGTGTCCTATGCCTATTGACATCTGCGACAATTGTGTCTTTGACGTAGCAACCGGCGCCGACCGCTTCTTTCCCACCCGGCCGACGCGCTTCGCCAACCCGACAGTTCCGCGAGCGTTTTCGTGCAGCTCTATCTTCCGATCGCCGAACTGCCGGTGAACATCTTTCTGCTTCTCGGCATGGGTGCGGCCGTCGGGTTCCTGTCCGGCATGTTCGGGGTCGGCGGCGGCTTCCTGATGACGCCGCTGCTGATCTTCATCGGCATCCCGCCGGGCGTTGCGGTCGCCACCGGCGCCAACCAGATCATCGCCTCCTCCGTCTCCGGCGCGCTCGTCCACTACCGACGAGGCACCGTCGACATAAGGCTCGGGGTGATGCTGCTGCTCGGCGGCTTCGTCGGCGCCGGCTTCGGTGTCTGGCTGTTCAAGATGCTGCGCGAGCTCGGCCAGCTCGATCTCATCATTTCGCTCTGTTACGTGATGTTTCTGGGCATTATCGGCGGCCTGATGATGGTCGAGGCGCTGATCGCTATCCGCCGCTCCGCCAGGGACCATGCGGCGGCCGACCGGCGCCGGCCGGGCCACCACAACTGGGTCCACCGGCTGCCCTTCAAGATGCGCTTCAAGCGCTCCAAGCTCTACCTGTCGGTCATTCCGGTGCTGGTGCTCGGCGGCCTGGTCGGCGTGCTTGCCTCGATCATGGGCGTCGGCGGCGGCTTCATCATGGTGCCGGCGATGATCTATCTCCTGCGCGTGCCGACCAACATCGTCATCGGCACGTCGCTGTTCCAGATCGTCTTCGTCACCGGCTTCACCACCATCAGCCAGTCGGCCACCAACCACACGGTCGACGTGGTGCTGGCGCTGATCCTGATGGTCGGCGGTGTCATCGGCGCCCAGTTCGGGGCCCAGGTCGGCCAGAAGCTGCGCGGCGAGCAGTTGCGCGCCCTGCTCGGCGCGCTGGTGCTTGCGGTCTGCCTGCGGCTGGCGTTCAATCTGGTGATCACGCCCGAGCAGCTCTACTCCGTCGGCCGCATGATCGGCGCCGGCTAAGCTTTTGCCGGTGCGCTTTGGCGCTGCCCCGGGCGGCCGGTCGATGCCCGCCGTGCGCGCAAAAGACGACGCGGCGCACACCGGTCGTTTAGGTGCAGCGCAGCACAATTGTTGCGCCTGCGAAGGTATATAATCCCCGGAAACTTGCCACTTTTAATGTCGATATAAATCATATTAGTTCTTGCTGATATGATAACATCGCTATATGATGACTTTCTGCCGAGAGGGAACGGTATCAGCATACGGGGCTCCCGGTGCGCATCTCGCGGCAACCGGGAGTGAGCGCCGATCGACTGGTCGGTCACTGTTATTGAACGCGGCGATTGTCGAAAAGAGGCGGTAAACGCCCGACGCGACCGCGGAGCCACAAGGAGAGGGTGAGAACTCATGGCGAATTCGAATGGCGGAGACGCGCGCGACCAACATGCGACGCCGATGCTCGACGAGCTGGAAACCGGTCCCTGGCCCAGCTTCATCACCGGCCTGAAGCGGCTGCGCGATTCCTCCGACAAGCAATACGCGCCGATGGTCAACGACCTGCTCGGCCAGCTTGAGCATTCCTACGAGAACCGCCTCGGCTACTGGAAGGGCGGCACCGTGTCCGTCTTCGGCTACGGCGGCGGCATCATCCCGCGCTTTTCCGAGGTCGCCGACAAGTTCCCGGCCTCCAAGGAATTCCACACCCTGCGCGTCCAGCCGCCGGCGGGCTACCACTACACCACCGACGTGCTGCGCCAGATGTGCGACATCTGGGAGCGCCACGGCTCGGGCCTGATCGCCTTCCACGGCCAGTCCGGCGACATCATGTTCCAGGGCTGCTCCACGGAGAACACCCAGAAGGCGTTCGACGAGCTCAACGAGATCGGCTTCGACCTCGGCGGCGCCGGCCCGGCCCTGCGCACCTCCATGAGCTGCGTCGGCCATGCCCGCTGCGAGATGTCCTGCTACGACGAGGTCAAGGCGCATCGCGAGGTCATCAACGAGTTCCTCGACGAGATGCACCGCCCGGCGCTGCCCTACAAGTTCAAGTTCAAGTTTTCCGGTTGCCCGAACGACTGCGTCAACGCTATCCACCGCGCCGATTTCGCGGTCATCGGCACCTGGCGCGACGACATGAAGGTCAACCAGGAAGAGGTCAAGAAATACGTCGCCGAGGTCGGCCGCAAATACGCCATCGACCACGTCGTCGCGATGTGTCCGACCCGCGCCCTCAGCCTCAATGACGACGACACGCTCGAGGTCGACAACAAGTCCTGCGTGCGCTGCATGCACTGCCTCAATGTCATGACCAAGGCGCTGTCGCCGGGCGACGACCGCGGCGTCTCGATCCTCATCGGCGGCAAGCGCGCCCTCAAGATCGGCGACCTCATGGGCATCATGATCAAGCCGTTCATGAAGCTGGAGACCGACGAGGACTACGAGGAGCTGAAGGAGTTCGCCGGCGAGGTGATCGACTTCTTCGCCGAGAACGCCCTGGAGCACGAGCGCATCGGCGAGACCATCGACCGCATCGGACTGCCCGCCTTCCTGGAGGCCGTCGGCGTCGATCCGGACCCGAACATGGTCAAGCACCCGCGGACCTCCTGCTTCGTGCGCACCGACGACTTCACCGAGGAAGCGGAGAAGTGGTACGCGCGCAAGGGCAGGAAGGCGGACGACGACGCCACGGTCGCCGCGGAATAGCGGCACTGGACGAGGCGAGATCCCATGAAAAAGGCGCGGCCTGCGACATCGGCACCGGTTTGCCGAAAGGGCCGCGCTCCAGAAAAGTCTAGGACCGGGAATGCGCGCGCGACCGGCGCCGCATTCCGATCTGGGGAGATGACGACAGATGAGTGAAGCAGCCACCCAACCGCGCATGCCCGACGAGGTCGGCGTACCGGATCCGTTCCAGTACATGCACCCGGTGATGAAGAAGAACTACGGCAACTGGGACTGGCACGAGCGGCCGCGCCCGGGCGTCCTGCGCCACGTCTCCAAGGACGGCGAGTCGATCTACACCGTGCGCGCCGGCACCCAGCGCCAGATGGACCTCTATACCATCCGCAAGCTGTGCGACATCGGCGACCAGTTCGCCGACGGCCACGTCCGCTTCACCACCCGCTCCAATATCGAGTTCCTGGTCGCCGACCCGGCCAAGGTCGATCCGCTGATCGAAAAGCTGCAGGCCGAGGGCTTCCCCGTCGGCGGCACCGGCAACTCCATCTCGATGATCTCGCATACGCAAGGCTGGCTGCACTGCGACATCCCCGGCACCGACGCCTCCGGCGTCGTCAAGAGCCTGATGGACCAGATGTATGACGACTTCATCAAGGAGGAGATGCCGAACCGCGTGCGCATCACCACCTCCTGCTGCCAGATCAATTGCGGCGGCCAGGGCGACATCGCCATCAATGTCCAGTACACCAAGCCGCCGCGCATCAACCACGACCTCGTCGCCAATGTCTGCGAGCGTCCGGCGGTCGTCGCGCGCTGCCCGGTGGCGGCGATCCGGCCGGCCATGGTCAACGGCAAGCCGTCGCTGGAAGTCGACGAGAAGAAGTGCATCTGCTGCGGCGCCTGCTATCCGCCGTGCCCGCCGATGCAGATCAACGGCGACGACTCCACCAAGCTGGCCATCTGGGTCGGCGGCAAGCATTCCAACGCCCGCTCCAAGCCGACCTTCCACAAGCTGGTGATGGCCAACCTGCCGAACAATCCGCCGCGCTGGCCGGAGGTGTCCGAGGTCGTCGGCAAGATCCTGAAGGCCTACAAGGACAACGCCAGGGACTGGGAGCGCATGGGCGAGTGGATCGAGCGCATCGGCTGGCCGCGCTTCTTCGAGCTTGCCGACCTGCCGTTCACCAAGCACCATCTCGATACCTGGACCGGCGCGCGCCACAACATGAACATGTCGGCGCACGTCCACTTCTAGAGCGTGTCTCCCAAAAGTGGGAACCGGTTTTGGGAAAAAGACACGCCCAGAAAAATGGATAGAGAACGGCGAGTGACTCAGTTGAAACGAGATGTTCTCTAGCCGAAGTCGCGAGCCGGGGACCGTCCTTCCGCCGCATCGTTTCTTGCCGGAAGCCGGCCCCCCTCGCCCGAATGTCGAACGGGGGGAGTTAAAGGGTTGAAGTTCGCAGTGCTGATCAACGAGGGGCCATACACGCACCAGGCGTCCGACTCGGCCTACCATTTCACCAAGGCCTGTCTGGACAAGGGGCACGAGGTCTTTCGCGTGTTCTTCTACAATGACGGCGTCAACAATGGCACGCGGCTGACGGTGCCGCCCCAGGACGACCGGAACCTGCAGAAGAACTGGACGGAGCTGGCCGAAAAGCACGACCTCGACATGGTCGTGTGCATCGCCGCCGCCCAGCGCCGCGGCATCCTCGACGAGAACGAGGCAAGGCGCCAGGGCAAGGACGCCGACAACATCGCGCCGGGCTTTCGGATTTCCGGCCTCGGCCAGCTCGTGGAGGCGGGCATTGCCGCCGACCGGCTCGTTGTGTTCGGCGACTGAGGGAGGCGGATATGTCCATGGATGAAGAGATCGATACCGAGGTCGTCAAGAAGTTCCTCTATGTGAATCGCAAGGCGCCCTACGGCACCATCTACGCCCTGGAGAGCCTGGAGGTCGTGCTGATCTCCGCCGCCTTCGACCAGGATGTCAGCCTCGCCTTCCTCGACGACGGCGTCTACCAGCTCGTCGACGGCCAGGACACCAAGGCGATCGGCATGAAGAACTTCTCGCCGACCTACCGGGCGCTCGGCGATTACGAGATCACCAAGCTGTTCGTGGAAAAGGAATCCCTCGACGAGCGCGGCCTCACCGAAGACGATCTGATGGAGATCATGTATGAGGACGAGGACGACGACTGGGCCGAAAAGCCGTCGATCCGCATCGTCAGCCGCGACGAGATGGCCGCTATCATGGCCGACCAGGACGTGGTCCTGAGTTTCTGAGCGCGGCAAGGGAGATCAAGAAAATGCCGACACTTCACACGGTCAACAAATCGCCCTTCGAGCGCACCGCCTTCGGCAGTTGCCTGAAGCACCTTGCCGCCGGCGACGCCGTCCTCGTCCTGGAGGACGGGGTGGTGGGCCTGCGCAAGGCGACGGCCTTTGCCGGCGACCTCGATGCGGTCAGCGGCGACCACAAGCTCTATGCGCTGGGACCGGACCTCGACGCCCGCGGTCTGAAGGCGGACGATCTGGTTTCCGGTATTACCGTCGTCGACTATGACGGCTTCGTCGATCTGGTTGCCGAACACGACAGAACACAAGCCTGGCTTTGATCATTCGCAAGGCGCGATAAGCCTCGGCTAAGGTAAAAGCTTGGAGTTGCAAGAAGCGATAAAAGGCTTTGAGCGAAAAAGGGTAAGGAAGAGGAGCACACCCATGTCCTATCAACTCAATGGCGCGACCATCGAGCACGACGAAGAGGGCTACCTGACCGACATTTCGGTCTGGTCGAACGACCTGGCGGAAATCATCGCCAAGGACGAGAACATCGACATGACGCCCGAGCACTGGGAAGTCGTCAACTTCCTGCGGGAATATTACGACGAATATCAGATCGCCCCGGCCATCCGTGTGCTCGTCAAGGCGCTGAAGAAGAAGTACGGCCCGGAAAAGGCCTCGAACAAGTACCTCTACGAGCTGTTTCCGTACGGCCCGGCCAAGCAGGCCTGTAAGATCGCCGGTCTGCCGAAGCCGACGGGCTGCGTCTGATCGACGACAGCGCGGGATAAGGGAAACCGGCCGCCCGATAAGGCCGGACCCGGCACCAGAAAGCGACCAGAAAGCCATGGCCTGACGGGGCCCGACGCCCCAGGATGAGGTCCATGCGAAATAACGACGCGAATCGCCGTTCCGCCACCGCGGAGCGAGTGCGAGCCCGGGAGGAGTGCGCGTGCTGACGACGGCCTATGCCCTGCTGTTCTATTTCGCCACGATCGTGCTGGTCGCAGGGCTCGCCTGGCGCATCTACGAGTACGCGACCGTCCCCGCGCCCTTAAAAATCCCGACGACGCCGGCGCCGACGACACGGCGCGGCGTCATCTTCCGCATGGGCCGCGAGGTCGTCCTCTTCGAAAGCCTCTTCAAGTCGAACAAGTGGATCTGGCTGTTCGGCTGGCTGTTCCATGTCGCGCTCGCCGTCGTCGTGCTGCGCCACCTGCGCTACTTCATCGAGCCGGTGTGGAGCTGGGTCGTGTTCGTGCAGCCCTTCGGCGTCTATGCCGGCTTTGCCATGGTCGTCGGGCTCCTCGGCCTTTGGGCGCGCCGCTTCCTCGTGCCGCGGGTGCGCTACATCTCCGCCCCGTCCGACCACCTGATGCTGGCGCTGATCGTCGCCATCGGCCTCTCCGGCCTTGCCATGAAGTTCGTCGCCCGCACCGACATCGTCGCGGTCAAGGCGTTCTTCCTCGGCCTGGTGCGCTTCGATCCGCAGCCGCTGCCGGCCGACCCGGCGCTCCTCGTCCACCTGACGCTGGTCGCGCTGTTGATGATCATCTTCCCGTTCTCCAAGCTGCTGCATGCGCCCGGCGTCTTCTTCTCGCCGTCGCGCAACCAGGTCGACAATCCGCGCGAGCGGCGTCACCTGGCGGCCTGGGCGGCGCGGATGGACCGCCAGCCGGGCGAATAGGGACAAGGAGAAGCCGCAATGGCCGACGCCGACACCATCGACCGCCCCGAGGCAACGGAGCTCCCCGATCCCTTGGAGATGCCGACGCTGTGCCCCGGCGCGATGGCGGGGTCGAACCCCTATCCGGCCAAGCCCGACCACAACACGGCCCTCGGCTTTCCCGGCGAACTGGTCGACGACTGGCACGACCGCGCCATCGACAAGATGGGCGAGCTCCTTGGCAAATACCGCTCCTTCCGGGTCTATCTCGACAGCTGCGTCAAATGCGGCGCCTGCACCGACAAATGCCATTATTTCCTCGGCTCGGGCGACCCCAAGAACATGCCGGTGGCGCGCCAGGACCTCCTGCGCAAGGTCTACCGGCGACACTTCACCCTCGCCGGCAAGTATTTCCCCAAGCTCGTCGGCGCCGCCGACCTGACGGAAGACGTGCTCGACGACTGGTATTCCTATTTCCACCAGTGCTCCCAGTGCCGCCGCTGCTCGGTGTTCTGCCCCTACGGCATCGACACCGCCGAGATTTCCATGGCCGCCCGCGAGATCCTCGACACCGTCGGCAAGGGCCAGAAATACTGCAACGAAATCCTCGGCAAGGTGCACAAGATCGGCAACAATCTGGGCCTGCCCGAGCCGGCGCTGCAAGCCACCCTTGAGGACCTGGAAGAGGACATCGAGGACGAGACCGGCGTGCCGGTGAAGCTCCCCCTCAATGTCGAGGGCGCGGACATCCTCCTCATCACGCCGAGCGCCGACTTCTTCGCCGAGCCGCATATCGACGGCCTCATCGGCTACGCCAAGGTGTTCCACCAGGCGGGCGTCTCCTGGACGCTCTCGTCCTACGCCTCCGAAGCCGCCAACTTCGCCATGTTCATCGGCTCCTACGACCAGATGCGCGAGGTCGCGCTCCGCATCCGCAAGGCCGCCCTCGACCTCGGCGTCAAGCGCATCGTCGTCGGCGAGTGCGGCCATGCCTGGCGCGTCGCCTATTCGTTCTGGAACACGCTGGCCGGGCCCTTCGACTTCCTCGACCCGAACTACCCGATCCCGCAGCACATCTGCGAGTTCACATACGATCTGATCCAGAAGGGCCAGCTCACCTTCGACAAGTCGAAGAACGACCACATGACGCTGACCTTCCACGATTCCTGCAACGTCTCGCGGGCCTCGCGCATGGGCGACATGCCGGGCGGCCAGTTCGAGATCCCGCGGGCGATCATCAAGGCGGTCTGCAACAACTATGTGGACATGGCCCCGGACACGATCCGCGAGTCGACCTTCTGCTGCGGCGGCGGCGGCGGGCTCCTCACCGACGAGATCATGGACATCCGCAAGAAGGGCGCGCAGCCGCGCATGCGGGCGCTGCGCCAGGTCGCCGACGAGAACGGCGTGACCCACATGGCCGCCATCTGCGCCATCTGCAAGACCCAGTTCACCAAGGTGATGCCGGAGTTCGGCTTCGACCGGGAATCGATCGTCAGCGTCCACCAGCTCGTCTCCAACGCCATCATCCTCGATCCGCCGGAAGACGCCGGCGAACCGGAGGAGGACGACGAGGACGAGGTGACGGTGGCAGTCGAGGCGGCAACGGAATCGGAAGAAGCGGTCCAGGCCGCCGCAGACGAAAAATAAGACCGCCAGAGGCGGCACCACGACCGGGCGGCCTTGAAGGGGCGCCCGCAAATGAAACGGCGGGGAAGACGGAATACGCGCCGACGCCCTGCATGATCCGGGAGACGTTCCGTCCCGACACCGGGAATTGGAACGGCGTCATGCGGGCCCCAAGGGCGACGCGATGGAGGAAACGACAATGACCAAGCCGCTCGACGACACGAAGCTGACCTACCGGCGGTTCCAGGACGGCGACAGTGCGCCGCCGCCGCTGGAGGAAAAGATCTTCCAGGCGGACCACTCCTACAAGTGCCCGACCTACGTCCACCGCACGCCGCCGTGCCAGGGCTCGTGCCCGTCCGGCCACGAGATCCGGGGTTGGCTGGCCATTGCCCGCGGCATGGACAAGCCGACCGAAGAGGGCATGACCTGGCAGCAATACGCCTTCGACCGGATGATGCAGGCGAACCCGTTCCCCTCCGTCATGGGCCGGGTCTGCCCCGCCCCGTGCGAGGACGGCTGTAACCGCAACGAGGTCGATGACTTCGTCGGCATCAACGCCGTCGAACAGTATGTCGGCGACTGGGCGATCCTGAACGGGCTGAAGGGCAAGGGCCCCGAGACCGAGACCGGCAAGAAGGTCGCCGTCGTCGGCGGCGGACCGGCCGGCCTGTCGGCCGCCTTTTTCCTGCGCCAGAAGGGCCACGGCGTCACCGTGTTCGAGGCCCACGACCACCTCGGCGGCATGATGCGCTACGGCATTCCGGGCTACCGCACGCCGCGCGCCATGGTCGATGCGGAGATCCAGCGCATCCTCGACCTCGGCGTCGAGGCCCGCCTCAACACCCGCATCGGCGAGGACATCAAGGTCGAGGAGTTGGAGCGCGACTTTGATGCCATCTTCTGGGCCGTCGGCGCCCAGGCCGGCCGGCCGCTGCCGGTGCCCGGCTTCGACGCGCCGAACTGCATTTCCGGCGTCGAGTTCCTCGATGCCTTCAACCAGGGCTGGGTGGTCCATACGGCGCAGAAGATCGTCGTCGTCGGCGGTGGCGACACCTCCATCGACGTCGCCTCCGTCGCCCGCCGCCTCGGCCACATCCAGACCGTCCATCCCAAGGACAACACCGACCCGGGCATGCTCGGCTATACCGCCCACGACGTTGCCGGCACCATCGCCCGCGAGGGCGTCACCGCGGTGCTGACCTCGCTGTTCCCGATCGAGGGCATGACGGCGGCCGCCCGCGAGCGCGAGGATGCGCTGCGCGAAGGCGTCGACATCAAGGGCGGGGTGATGCCGCTGGAGGTCATCAAGGGTCCGGACGGCCGCGCCGTCGCCCTGAAGATGTGCGAATGCGACATGGACGGCATGAAGCCGATCCCGCGCGAGGGCACCGAGTTCGAGATCGAATGCGACATCGTCGTCTCGGCCATCGGCCAGATGGGCGAACTGACGGGCGATCTGGAAAGCCTCGACAACGGCCGCGGCTTCATCGACACCGACGCCGTCTTCCGGGTGAAAGGCAAGGACAAGCACTTCGCCGGCGGCGACATCCTGCGCCCGCACCTTTTGACGACGGCCATCGGCCACGGCTCGGTCGCCGCCGAATGCATCGACGGCTATCTCGCGGGCACCCTGAAGGACAAGCGCCCGAAGGTCGACGTTCACCACTTCAACCTCCTGAACGAGCTGCACCAGCGCAAACTCGATCCGGAACCCTACGGCCACGTGCAGACCCGCGGCACCAATGAGGCCGGCTTTGCGATCCACAATTACGAGGACCGCTCCAAGGCCCAGATCATCCCGCACGACGAGCTGTTCCTCGGCCACTTCAAATACGAGCCGCGGGCCGTGCGCGAGGAAATCCACATCGCGGGCGATGCTGTCGTTGGCAATTTCGACGAGCGCCTCGTCGGCCTCACCGAAGAGCAGGCGCAGGCCGAGGGCAAGCGCTGCATGAGCTGCGGCATGTGCTTCGAATGCGACAACTGCGTGATCTTCTGCCCCCAGGACGCCGTGTTCCGGGTCAAGAAGGACAACCGTGCGGTCGGCCGCTACGTCGACACCGACTATGCCAAGTGCATCGGCTGCCACATCTGCCAGGACGTCTGCCCGTCCGGCTACATCCAGATGGGCCTCGGGGAGTAGCGGCTTCATGTCTGGTGGTATTTGGTATCGCGTGAAAAGGGGTCTGCCGGCTCTCGTCGTCGCACTGGCGGCGATGGTGGTCCTGGTTGCGGCGGGAGCGACCGGGGCCCGTGCCGGCGACGTGCCGGTTCCTGAGCCGGCAAAGGGCGCCGGCGAGGCTTGCGTAGCCGATACCGCCTTCATGCGCCGCTACCACATGCAGATGCTGGTCCACCAGCGCCGGGACACCGTGCATGAGGGCATCCGCACCGAACAGTTCTCGCTGAAGGGCTGCATCGAGTGCCATCAGGTCAAGGGCGAGGATGGCGCCGCGGTAAAGGTCAGCGACAGCCGCCATTTCTGCCGCTCCTGCCACGACTACGCCGCCGTCAGCATCGACTGCTTCGAGTGCCATGCCTCCGTGCCGGAGGAGGCGGGTAAATCCGCCGCGGCGGCTGAGCCGGAAAACGAAGCGGTCGCCGCTCTCGGTGCCTATGTCCACGGCAAAACGACAGGGGAGGGAGCGGCGAAATGAGCAAGTGTTCTCCGTCCTGCACCTGCGGCGCGCCGGACGAGCGCCCGGTCGACGCCGCGCGCCGGTCGTTCCTGAAGACAGCCGCCACAGCCGGTGCCGTCGCGCTCGCGCCCGGCGTCACGCTCTATGTGGTCGGCGGCCGGGCCGAGGCCCGCGCGCCTGACCAGCCGGTCGATCCGAAAAAGCGCTGGGGCATGCTGGTCGACGTGTCCAAATGCACCGAGGACTGCTCGGCCTGCGTCACCGCCTGCCGCACCGAGAACGGCCTCGGCGCGCTCGACGATCCGAAGATCGACGCCCAGTGGATCCGCAAGGTCGAGGTCAACGATCCGGCGACCGGCTACAGCCGCTCGCTGCCCGTCATGTGCCAGCACTGCGCCGAGCCGCCCTGCGTCGACGTCTGCCCGACCGGCGCCTCGTTCAAGCGCGACGACGGCATCGTCCTTGTCGACAAGCACATCTGCATCGGCTGCCGCTATTGCATGATGGCTTGCCCCTACAAGGCGCGCTCCTTCGTCCACGAACCGCTGAGCGACCAGAAGCCCTACGCCCCGCGCGGCAAGGGCACGGTGGAATCCTGCACCCTCTGCGTCCACAAGGTCGATGCCGGCGAGCTGCCGGCCTGCGTCACGGCCTGCGCCACCGAGGGCAACGGCGCCCTCGTCTTCGGCGACCTCAACGATCCGGAAAGCGATATCGCCAAGCGCCTCAAGGCCTATCCGACCCGCCAGATCCGCGCCGACCTCGGTGTCGATCCGGGCGTCCACTACCAGGGGCTTTGAGCGATGGCCGAGGCAAGAATGCAAACGACGCGGGGAGGCGTCTGACATGGCCCGCATCACCTATCGCGAGCTGTCGCGGCCGAAGGGCTTCTTCGTCGGACTGATGACGCTGCACGCCGTCGTCATCGCCGCCGGCCTTGCCGCCTTCTACTACATGGAACACAACGGCCATATCGTCACCGGCATGACCAACCAGGTGGTCTGGGGAACGCCGCACGTCTTTGCCGTCTTCCTGGTGGTCGCGGCCTCCGGCGCCCTCAACGTGGCGTCCATTTCCTCGGTCTTTGCCCGGCTCACCTACAAGCCGTTCGCCCGGGTCTCCGGCCTTCTCGCCGTGGCGCTGCTGATCGGCGGCCTCGCCGTGCTGGTGCTCGATCTCGGCCGGCCGGAGCGGCTGACCGTCGCCATGACCACCTATAACTTCAAGTCGATCTTCGCCTGGAACATCTATCTCTATACCGGCTTCATCGTCATCGTCGCCGCCTATCTGTGGACGATGATGGCGCGCACCGGCGGCCGCTACAACAAGGTCGCGGCCTATACCGCCTTTGCCTGGCGGCTGATCCTGACGACCGGCACCGGCTCCATCTTCGGCTTTCTCGTGGCGCGCGAGGCCTATGACACGGCGCTGCTCGCCCCGCTCTTCATCGCCGGCTCCTTCGCCTACGGGCTCGCCTTCACCGTGCTGGTGCTGATCACCATGTGCCGCTCGCTCGGCGAGGCGCTGATGTCGGAAGAGGCGGTGCAGAAATTCCGCAATCTCCTGACCATCTTCGTGCTCGCCGTCGTCTATTTCACCGCGGTCCTGCACCTCACCAAGCTCTACGGCACAAGGAACCACGGCGTCGAAGCCTTCCTGCTGGTGAACGGCGGCATCTATCCGGTGCTCTTCTGGGGCGTGCAGATCGTGCTCGGCAGCGTCATCCCGCTGCTGATCCTCAACTTCACGGCCTTCGGGCGCACCCGCAACGGCCTGTCGCTCGCCTCCATCCTGGTGCTGATCGGCGGCCTTGCCCAGATGTACGTCATCATCATCGGCGGCCAGGCCTGGCCGCTGCAGCTGTTCCCGGGCATGGAGGTGTCGAGCAGCTTCGGCGACGGCGCGATTGCGGCCTACGCCCCGTCGCTGCCGGAAACCCTGCTCGGCTTTGCCGGCATCTCGATCGCCATGCTGATCACCGGGCTTGCCCTGATGGTGCTGCGCTTCCTGCCGGGCGAGGCGGTCGAGGCGGCCCGGGCCGCCAGCTAGCGCCGGCCGGATATCGCTAGATCGAAACATGCAAAGAATGCGATCATTATTGAGCTTTAACGCGACCATTTCGGAGCTTTCGTCATGACCCCTGAGCCGCATCCCTTTGCGCGGTTCGTCGCCATTCTCGGCCGCGGCAAGACCCTGACCCGCTCGCTCACCGTCGACGAGGCGGAAGAGGCGATGTCGATGATCATCGAGGGCCGCGTCCTGCCCGAGCAGGTCGGCGCCTTCCTGATGCTCCTGCGCGTCAAGGAGGAAAGCCCGGAGGAGATCGCCGGCTTCGTCCGGGCCGTGCGCAGCCACGTCGCCATTCCAGCCGGCGCGCCGAAGGTCGACCTCGACTGGTCGTCCTATGCCGGCAAGCGCCGCCAGCTTCCCTGGTTCGTGCTCTCGGCCATGCTTCTGGCGCGGAACGGCATCAAGGTCTTCATGCACGGCACCGAAGGCCATACGGCCGGCCGGCTCTACACCCGCGAGACGCTCGAACAGCTCGGCCTTTCCATCGCCGGCAGCTTCGACGAGGCGGCCGCCCAGCTTGCCGCCACCAATTTTTCCTACATGCCGTTGGAAGTCATCTCGCCGAAGCTGAAGCACCTGATCGAGCTGAGGCCAGTCCTCGGCCTGCGCTCGCCGGTCCACACGCTTTCCCGGATGGTCAATCCGTTCAAGGCGCCGGCCACCATCCAGGGCATCTTCCACCCCGGCTATATGGACATCCACCGCGGCGCGGCGAAGGTGCTCGGCGAGCCCAATATGGCCGTGTTCCGGGGCGAGGGCGGCGAGGTGGAGCGCCGGCCCAACAAGCCCTGCGAGGTCTGGACCGTCCATGACGGCGTTGCCGGCGAGGAGGTCTGGCCGCCGCTCTTGCCGGAGCCGCGCCAGGGCGCCGACGAGGATATGGATATTTCGCGGCTCACCGCCCTGTGGCGCGGCGAGTTCGCGGACGACTACGCCGAGGCGGCGGTCACCGGCACGGTGGCGCTGGCCCTGAAGGTGATGCGCCGCGCCGGCTCGCTCGAAGAGGCGCAAGGGGCGGCCGAGGCGATGTGGAAGGCGCGCGACACGGCCGGTTTTCCGGCCGTCGCCTGAAAAAGGCGTGCCGCTTCCGTCTTGCATTCAGATGTGGTGATATGACCGCATAGCCAACAACGCGCCGCGATATCAAAAGACGGCGCAACGGGGGAGGAAATATGCGGTTACTGTGGAACTTGTTCGCCCTGATTGGGCTCGTCGCCGTCGCCGGCGTCGTCTATCTCGCCGTCACGATCGGGCCGAGCCTGTCGGCGCTCTCGTCGTTCGACGACAAGGCGGCCGAGACCTATACGCGGATGGCGACGCAACTGCTCGCCACCGGCAGCCCGGCCGAGGCCACGGTCTGGAAGGCCAGGGTCAAGGACGGTCTCAGCTTCGAGGAAGTCGACGAGTCCATCAAGTCGGTGGCGATCGAGCGCAACATCAAGGGCGTCGGCGAGCTGCCGCTGTCCGACCAGGTCGAGGCGATGACCGGCGAGCCCGGCCAGAAGATCAAGATCTACATGTACTGCAACCCGCTGACGGCGGCCAAGATGATCGAGTTCGACATCGCCTATGCCGCCTATCTGCCGTGCCGGGTCTCGCTGGTGGAGGACAAGACCGGCGCCCTTTGGATCTACACCCTCGACATGGACATGATGATCCATGGCGGCAAGCCGCTGCCGGAGGAGTTGAAGAAGGAGGCGCTTGAGGTCAAGGACATCATGAAGGCGGTGCTGAAGCGCGGCGCGGAAGGCGATTTTTGATGAGCTCGCGATCGGCGGGCTGACGCCGGCAGGACAGGTGTTCCGGGAAGGGTAACGTGGCCCATATCTATCTCTCCGCAGCCCACATGTCGTCCGGCAAGACGGTGGTCTCCGTCGGGCTTTCTGCGGCCCTCGGGCGCCGCGGCAGGACGGTGCAGCCGTTCAAGAAGGGGCCCGACTACATCGACCCGATGTGGCTCTCCCGCGCCGCCGGCCGGCCCTGCTACAATCTCGACTTCAACACCATGGATGCGGACGAGATCCGCGGCCTCTTCGCGGCCGGGATGGACGGCGCCGACATCGGCCTCATCGAGGGCAACAAGGGGCTCTATGACGGCCTCGACGTCACGGGTGGCGACTGCAACGCGGCGCTTGCCAAGCTGACGGAAAGCCCCGTCGTCCTCGTCCTCAACGTGGAAGGCATCACGCGCGGCGCCGCGCCGCTCGTCCTCGGCTACCAGCAGTTCGACCCGGACGTGCGGATCGCCGGCGTCATCCTCAACAGCGTCGTCTCCGCCCGCCAGGAGGAAAAGGTCCGCGCGGTGCTGGAACACTACACCGACGTGCCGGTGATCGGCGCCATCGGCCGCGACCCCTCGCTCGGCGTTCCGGAACGCCATCTCGGCCTGACGACGCCCGGTGACACCGACCACCGCGACCGCCAGGTCGCGCGCCTTGCCGACGCAATTGCCGCCGGCGTCGACCTCGACACGCTCATCGCGATCGCCGAGACCGCGCCGGCGCTCGAGCCCCTTGCATCGGTTCCGGCAATGCCGCGGCCGGACCTGACGGTGGCGATCGCCCGCGACGCCGCCTTCGGCTTTTATTACCAGGACGACCTGGAAGCCTTCGCCGCGGCCGGCGCAAAACCCGTCTTCTTCGACACCATGCACGACACCGCCCTGCCGCAATGCGATGGCCTCTTCATCGGCGGCGGCTTTCCCGAAACCCATATGGCCGAGCTGGAAGACAACCATCGCCTGCGCTGCCGCATCGCCCGCGCCATCGCGAACGGTCTTCCGACCTACGCCGAATGCGGCGGCCTCATGTATCTCTGCCGCACGCTCACCTGGCACGGCGCACGGCACACCATGGTCGGTGCCGTTGCCGCCGATGCGGTGATGCACGAGCGCCCGCAGGGACGCGGCCTCGTCTGCCTGGAGCCGACCGGCGCCGCCCCCTGGCCGCTGGCCGAAGACGGCATGCCGATCCACGCCCACGAGTTCCACTATGCCGGCCTCGAAAACGTCGCAAGGGACACCGTCTTTGCCTGCCGCGTCGCCCGCGGCCACGGCATCGACGGGACCAACGACGGCATCGTCCGCGGCAATCTCGTTGCTGGCTTCAGCCATCTGCGCTCGACCGCCGCCAACCGCTGGGTCGAGCGCTTCGTCGCCTTCATGCGCGCCCAAAAGGCACAGCGAGAGGCCGCTGCCCCGGTCGCCGAGGAGATCGTCTCGTGATCGGCTCCACGGCATTGCCCTTCGACCTCGGCAACGACGCCGCGTATCAGGCCTGGCGCGCCGAAAAGCTCGCCAACTTCCCGAAGAGCGCCGCCGAGCTCATCGTCGAGGTCGGCAATATCGGCGCGGTGACGGCGGCCGAGCGCGCCGCCATCGTCGATCTCAACGCCCGCGCCAATATGGCGATCTACCGTTGCCGGAGCCATTGCGACGACCCGGCGACCGTGCGCCAGCGCCTTCGCGCCTTTGCCGAGATCTTCGGCCTGCGGCACCTGGAGGCCCACCGTTCGATGGACGAGGAGGGCCTGGTGGCCCTGGAAGTGGTGCGGGAAGGGCAGGGCGGACGTCATGGCTTCATCCCCTATACGGACAAGCCGATCCGCTGGCACACCGACGGCTACTACAATCCGCCCGAGGCGCCGATCCGCGCCATGCTCCTCCATTGCGTGCGCCCGGCGGCGGAGGGCGGCGAGAACGGCCTCTTCGATCCGGAGATCGCCTATATCCGCCTGCGCGACCGCGACCCGGCGCTCATCAAAGCCCTGATGCACGAAGACGCCATGGCGATCCCGGAACATGTGGAGCCGGACGGCAGCACGCGTCCGCGCGCGACCGGCCCGGTCTTTTCCCTCGACCCGGCGACGGGCGCGCTGCTGATGCGCTTCACCGAGCGCAAGCGCAACATCGTGTGGCGCGAGAACGCGGAGACGACAGAGGCCGTCGCCGCGCTCCGCGACATTCTGCAAAGCGACGACCCGCTGCTTTTCCGCTATCGGCTCGGGGCGGGCGAAGGCGTCATCTGCAACAACGTCCTCCACGACCGGACCGGTTTCGTCGACGATCACCGGCCGGGCCGGACGAGACTTTACTTCCGCGCACGCTATATCGACCGTATCGGAGTACGGTCGGCCGCGGCCGCATAAGGGCTTCGACAAAATGGCAAATCTCAGCGACCTGATCATCCAGCATCCGGAAGTGACGACGTTCGAGGACCTGAAGAAACTCGTCGTCGAGGCGGCGAAAAGCGGCGAGCGGTTCTTGCATTTCGACGTCAAACCGGACTATCGCGATACGCCCCGAAACTGGGAAATCAAGCTGGAGACCGCCTTTTATTGGGGCGACAGGGTCTAGCACACAGTCCAGGACAGACAGCGTTTTGAGTAGCGAAGACATTACCCAACTGGAAAAGATCGCCGCGCCCTACGGGCGCGAAGTCACCCTGAAGGAAGTCACCTTCGACAGCGGCATGACCTTGCTTCGCGTCACCATCCGCGAGGGCAAGCGCATCACCTCCGTCGACATCGACGCGGAAACGGCGTCGCGCTGGGCGGGGGCCATGCAGGGCTGGGCGGACAGGGCCGAAGGGGCCTGAGGACAAGGAAGGCGCGGGATGCCGCGCCGCATGAGGAGCTTCGACGGATCGATGGAGCAATTGCCGATCTTCCTCGATATTCGCGACAAGCGCGTCATTGTCGTCGGTGGCGGCACGGCCGCGGCGCGAAAGGCCGACCATGCGCTGCGCGCCGGCGCGCGCGTCACGGTGCTGGCTGACAGCGTCAATGACGACTTCAAGGAGTGGGCCGACCACCCGAACCTGACCGTGCTCGCCGAGACGCCCCGCAGCGAACACTTCGCGGGCGCCATCCTCGCCTATGGCGCGGCGGAGGACCGGGAGATCGATCTCGCCGTCCACAAGCTCGCCAGGGAAGCGGGAACCCTCGTCAACATCGTCGACAGCCCGGACTATTGCGACTTCGTCACCCCGGCGGTCGTCGACCGCGATCCGCTGTTGATCGCCATTTCCTCCTCCGGCACCTCGCCGATCCTTGCCCGCATCATCAAGGCGCGGCTGGAGACCATGCTGCCGTCCGCCTATGGAAGGCTCGCCCGTTTCGTCGGCGAATTGCGCGGCCGGGTCATGGAGGCGATCACCGACGGCCCCGCCCGCCGCCGCTTCTGGGAGCGCATCATCGACGGCCCCGTCGCCGACCTGGTGCTTTCCGGCTCGACCGAAAAGGCCGAGGCGACGCTGAACAGCGAGCTTGAGGCCGCGCGCCGGGAGGCGGCGCGCCCGACCGTCGGCGAGGTCTATCTCGTCGGCGCCGGCCCCGGCGATCCGGATCTCCTGACCTTCCGGGCGCTCCGCCTCATCCAGCGCGCCGACGTCGTGCTCTACGATCGCCTCATCAGCGACTGCCTGCTCAATCTGGTGCGCCGCGACGCGGAGCGCATCTATGTGGGCAAGATGAACCGCGACCACACCATGCCCCAGGAGGACATCTCCGAGCTGATGGTGCGGCTGGCGCAAGAGGGCAAGCGGGTGCTGCGGCTGAAGGGCGGCGATCCCTTCATCTTCGGGCGCGGCGGCGAGGAGATCGAGCGCCTGGCGCTGTCGGAGATCCCGTTCCAGGTGGTGCCCGGCATTACCGCGGCGACCGGCGCCTCGGCCTATGCCGGCATTCCGCTGACCCACCGCGACCATGCCCAGGCCTGCGTCTTCGTCACCGGCCACGGCAAGAACGGCCGCCTCGACCTCGACTGGAAGACGCTGCTGCAGCCGGCCCAGACCGTCGTCGTCTATATGGGCCTGTCGATGCTGCCGGAACTGACCCGCGAGTTCCTCGCCCGCGGCGCCGATCCGGACCTGCCGGTGGCCGTGGTGGAAAACGCCACCCGCCGCAGCCAGCGCGTCGTCACCGGCACCGTCACCGACATCGCCGACAAGGTCGCCGAGGCCGGCATCGAGGCGCCGGCCCTGACCATCCTCGGCACCGTCGTGACCTTGCGCGCCCGGCTCAACTGGTACCATCCGTCCTCGGCCGCCTCCGACGAGGGCGACTGCCTGCACGCCATGCCCTTCGATCCGGTGGAAACCAGCGAATTCGCCTGAGCGGGCGCGCCGCCTCGCGATTGCGGAGGCTCCCATGGGCGAGGCGACCCGGCTCGTTCTGATCTATGCCGTCTGCGGCCTGCCGGTGCTTCTGGTGCCCGGCTGGCGCACGCTCGGGGCGCTCGCCGCGGCCTGGGCCGTCGTCGCTGTCTGGGTGGTGACCTGCTGGGAGCCGCCGGATGGGCTCGGCTTTTCCGAAAAGCTGTTCGTCGCGCTTCTGGTCGTCGCCGGCTTCGTCGGCGTTGCGGCCGGCATCGGGGCGAGGGCGCTGATCCTTTTCGTCCACGGCAAGGGCGGCGACAGGGCGCCGGCGTATCTCGGCGCCGGACTGGTCTACGCGATCCCGCCGCTCGCCTTCTTTCTGCTGTCGAAATAGCCGGCCGGCAGGAGCGCAAGAAAAACGCCGCGATCCCGTGGGATCGCGGCGTCCGGCATGTACGAAGTGAGCGGCCTTCAGTACTTGCGGATGACCGGCTCGTCGTCGAGATCGACGCTCGGCGTCAGGTCGCCGAAACGGTAGGTCCAGCCTGCCGTAATGTCGAACTGGCTCATCGACAGGTCGACGCCGTGGCCGGCTCCGGCGCCGAAGGGTGGCGGCAGCTCGCGGCCGTGGATCGTCGTCTTCGGCATGAACGCGCCGGTCAGCTCGAAGGAGTTCCGCTCGTTGACGTCGTATTTCAGACCGCCGGTGATGTGGTGCTGGACGACGCCCGGGGCGAGGATGTTGAACATCGCGTCGCGGCCGTTGATCGGCTGGGTGTTGTAGGCATAGCCGGCGCGCAGGGTCAGGTCCTGCGTGGCGTTCCATTCCACGGCGACCTTGAAGATGTCGACGTCTTCCCAGCCGAAGCCGGCGCCGTTGGAGCCGCCGAGACAGCCCGGCGCGCCGCCGCCCGGCGGGCAGGTCAGGATGTTGCGCGACGGATTGCCGATGGCATCGACGGTGGAGTACCAGATCCGCTGGTAGTCGAACATCAGCGTGACGTCCGGCGTTGCGTCGAAGGCGACGCCGATGGTGGCGCTCGGCGGGATGTCGAACTCGCCGCCATTGGCAAAGAGGCCCGAATAGTCGTCGAGCTTGGTCATCCACATCGGCGTCTGGCCGGCGAGGCCGAGGCGGATGCGGTCGGTGACGTCGAACTGCAGGCCGCCCCGGAAGCCGCCGCCATAGGACCAGTCGTGCTGGTTGCCGGTGAGGTTGCCCGGGCTGTTGGACGAGCCGGCGAAGGCGCCGAGGCCCTGCGCCTTGAACCACTGCACGGCGAGCATCGGCGTCAGGCCGAAGGAGACCGGGCCCATGCGCCGGGCATAGGTGGCGCCGATCAGCATCTGGCCGAGATTGACGCCGGCCTTGCCGTTACAATAGGTGCCCCGCGCAAACGGCCGTGGCAGGCCCGATACCGGGTTGATGCAGGGGCCGTTGGTGAAGGTGCGCGGCATCGCGCTCCAGTCGGTGTTCATGCCGCCATTGCCGATGACCATCAGGCCGATGGCGCTGTCGGCGTCGAGCTTGTAGCTGACGGCCATGTTCGGCATCGCGAAATATTCGCTGCCGCTGTCGTACTCGCCGAGCGGGGTAAAGCCGAAGCCGCCGGTGCCCTTGAAGCTGCGGCGCGGGCTGAACAGCGAGAACGCGAAATCGATCTGGTCGCCGGCATTGACGAGCCCGGCCGGGTTGTTGGCAGGGGCCGTGGCGTCGGCCGAGTCGGCGACGCCGGCGCCGGCGAGCGCCTTGGAGCGGGCGCCGTAGCCATGCTGGAAATAGCCCTCGGTGGCGGCAGCCGGAAGCGCCATCAGCGCCGACGCCGAAAGGGCAAGAATGGAGACCGCAAATGTTCTGGTATTCATGAATTCCCCCCAAAGGATGCCTGATTCCGGCAATGCCGGGCCGTTCTGTTCGGCCGTTCTGCCTGCCGGTCCTTCAGTCGTCCGCCTCGCCCCCCGGCAATTCGCGATTTTTCTTGGTTCTTGTGCCGCGCCTGACCTTGCGCAAAAGGGAGGATCAACGAAAAACGACGGCCGATCTTAGCAACAGGATCGGCCGTCGTCTGATGTAATTCTGCAACATTCGCTAATATTTATATATGCGAATGTGGTTTTAAAAATACCGTAATCGCAGCGCCTTAGGGCGTTTGGGACGATGACGGAATCGCCCCAAACGCCCTGATTTTCAGGTTTGACGGGTCGCCTTTTCCGAAAGCCGGTCTCCACTTTTCGCTTTCGCGGACCGCCGGTTCGGGACGACGCTTTAGACGTGCTTGATCACGAACCGGTAGGTGTCGCCGTCCTGGCCGGATTCCAGAAGCTCGTTGCCGGTGGTGCGGCAGAAGGCGGCGAAATCGGCGACCGAACCGGGGTCGGTCGACAGCACTTCCAGGGTGCCGCCCGACGGCACCGTCTTGATCGCTTTCTTCGCCTTCAGGATCGGCAGCGGGCAATTCAGGCCCTTCGCATCCAGCATTACGTCAGCCATGGGGTCTCCTCTTCCTCACATGCTTCTAGCAGCGCCCGCCGCCGCGGCCCGACCGCTCGGGCAGTGCGTGGCGCACGGGGGCCGGCTCCGGGGGTCAGATGAACAGGTTTACGTCGGACTTCAGCGCCATGTCGATATAGGTCGCCGCGCCGCCCAGTTCGATGTCGTCGATGAGATCCTTCTGGGAGTATTCGAAGAGATCGAGCGTCATCTGGCAGGCGACCATCTTGACGTCGGCCTCGATCGCCATCTCGCGCAGTTCCTCGATGGAGGCGACACCCTTCTTCTTCGTCATGTTCTTCATCATGGTGCTGGCGAGCGAGGTGACGCCCGGCATCACGCCGACGATATTCGGCATCGACATGTGGCCGCCCATCATCGGCATTTCCATCGCCGGATTGCCGAGCGGCGAGACCTTCAGGTTGAGGTCCTTCTTTAAGAGCGTCAGGCCGTAGAAGGTAAAGAACATCTGCACGTCGACGCCCATCGCCGCGGCCGTCGAGCCGAGGATGAAGGGCGGATAGGCCCAGTCGAGTGTTCCCTTGGTGACGATGATGGTCATCGTCTTGGTATTCGTGCCCTCGGCGTCATCGGCCATGGTCGGATTCTCCCCTTGCGTTCGGCGGCCGTTCTGCAACGTCGGCGGGTCGGCGGCCGTTTCTCTTTGATTTGATCGTCCATTAGCAGTTGTTAAAAAGCGAATGTCAAGATCGGGTTGCCCCGGAGCCGCGCCGCATCAACGGTTTATGATCCAACGTTACCAGATTTGGCCGGGTGAGGCGAGGAAACGGCCGCTGCGCGCCCGCCCCGCAAGCATCCGAAGACGGTAGAAAGGCGGGGGTCGGCGTCGAGGGCCCGGCATTGGGTAGAGGCGGTCGCAAGGCCCGCCGGGCAGGTCGCGATGGCGGCTCAACGGTGTTGCCGGCAGCCGGCGGCGGCGCCGGCGAGCGCCCGCCGGCGCGGGGCGGCCAAGGGCGGCGATTTCCGGAGTTGACAGCACGGTTTGACCGCCCTTATATCGCCGCTGTCTTCGCTCCCTGGGCCAAGGCCAGACGGACGTCGCCCCGACGTCGCGCCAAGGCCGACGGCGGAGCTGCCGACAACGGGGTTTGCTCGAGACCCCCGGCAGCGACAGGCGGGCGCGCCGCGCCTTTTACGATGGGCGGCAGGGACATGTGGCGGGGTAGCTCAGTTGGTTAGAGCAGCGGAATCATAATCCGCGTGTCGGGGGTTCGAGTCCCTCCCCCGCTACCAAGATTTCCTTGTTAGGCCAAAATGTTATATTCTTTTGTTGTCGGCGTCGCGCGCCAAAATAAATGACGCGGTGAACAAGAAAAGATGGCAACAATCGAGCTGCGCCGAAAGCGCTCAAGGCTCATTCGAGGGGTCGTTTGAACGCTGACGTATTTCCTCGGAGGTTCTGTTCAAGTTATCCGTCGTTATCTTCCAAAAGAGCGGGTGTTCCTCGACTGTGAAAACCTCAAGGGCAGCGCGAAAGGCGGCGACGGCCTCTTCTAGCCGTGCCGTAACGATTTCCCGTTCGCCAAGCGTCGCAAGCACGGCGCCGAGATTGTTCTGGGTCCCCGCCCATTGGAGCGGCACGCGCTCGCTGGTCCACTCCTCAAGTGCGGCGCAGTAGGCGGCAACGGCCTCCTCAAGCCGTTCCGTGCTGCTTTCCCGTCGGCCGAGGGTCGCAAGCGCGGTGCCGAGATTGTTCTGGGTCATCGCCCAGTCGAGGGGCACGCGCTCCCGGGTCCGCTCTTTGAGGGCGACGCGATAGGCGTCGACGGCCTCGTTGAGCCGTTCCGTGCCGCTTTCCCGCTCGCCGAGCCTCGACAGCACGTTGCCCAGGTTGTTCTGGGTCGCCGCCCATTGGAGGGGCACGCGCTCGCGGGTCCGCTCCTCAAGGGCGGCGCGGTAGGCGGCGGCGGCGCCTTCGAGCCGTTCCGTACTGCTTTCCCGTTCGCCGAGGGTCTTAAGCGCGTTGCCCAGATTGTCCTGGGTCGCCGCCCAGTCGAGCGGCACGCGCTCGCGGGTTAGCTCTTCAAGGGCGGCGCGGTAGGCGGCAACGGCCTCTTTGAGCCGTTCCGTTCCGCTTTCCCGTTCGCCGAGATCCCGAAGCGCGGTGCCGAGATTGTTCTGGGTCATCGCCCAGTCGAGGGGCACGCGCTCGCGGGTCCGCTCCTCAAGGGCGGCGCGGTAGGCGGTGACCGCCTCTTTGAGCCGTTCCGTGCCGCTTTCCCGCTCACCGAGCGTCGACAGCGCGTTGCCCAGATTGTTCTGAGCCGTCGCCCATTGGATCGGCGCGCGCTCGCGGGGCCACTCCTCTAGGGCGGCGCGATAGGCGTCGACGGCCTCTTGAAGCCGTTCCCTGCCGCTTTCCCGCTGGCCGAGGATACGAAGCACGTTGCCCTGATTGTTCTGAGCCGCCGCCCATTGGAGCGGCGCGCGTTCGCGGGTCCACTCCTTAAGGGCGGCGCGATAGGCGTCGACGGCCTCTTTGAGTCGTTCCGTACCGCTTTCCCGCGCACCGAGGATCCCAAGCGCGTTGCCCAGATTGTTCTGGGTCGCCGCCCAGTCGAGCGGGACGCGCTCGCGGGTCCGCTCCTCAAGGGCGGCGCGATAGGCGGCGATGGCGAAGAGAAGGGCCGCGTTGTCGCCCTTGGTTTCGCCCCGATCCCTATAATACTTGGCCCGGTCAACGAGCCATTGGGAAAGGTCTGCCGCGCCAACGATGCTCTCGTTTTCCGCCAACAACAACAGCTTTGCCACACCGGCCGAAGGATCAAACGCCAGCTCATCGAACCGGATCGCCTCTTCCAGGAGACGGCTGCGTTTGCGTCGCCTTTCCTCCTGGTGTTCCTGCTCTTGCCGTTCTTCCCGTTCCAGCTCTTCCATGAACGGGCGCGAGGCTTCGCCGATGCACCCTTCGCGGAACCTTCTTTCGGCTTCGCGGCGCGCAGCCTCGAAGGCGTCTCCTTCGTTGCTCTGCTGCCCGAGCTGTTGCTGGGCGCGATCGATCCATTTTTCGATTGACGGCAGAAGGGAGACATCCGCGATCTTTTCGTCGAAAAGACGAACGGCAATCGCGCGAACCGCCTCGACCGTTATTCCTGCTTGTTCGGCCCGAGAAAGGACACCGCCCGCTTTCAATATGGCCAGCACTTCCTCGACACCGGCCCTGGTCGCAACGACGTCGCTTTCCATCCGGTCGGTGCGGGCGTCGATGCGTTCAAGCGTTGATCCGAAGCGGTGTTCCAAGCTGGCCAGAAGGGTGACGGCGTCGTTGGCAACACCTTCGATCGCGGCGAGTTTGCCGCCGATGAAAACGCTGTGAAACCCGTCGTTGTCCCGGAACTCCCTGGTGATGAAAGCGCCGAATGCGTCCATGAAACGGGGGTACTGGCCTGACCCTTGCCGGAAATGGTCTTCGAACCCGTCCGGCAGCCGAACCCCGCCGAGGTGCTGGCAAAGCTCGTCCAGAACGGCGTCCTCGGTCAGGGTAGCGAGATCGTCCTGCGCCGCCTCCGCCGTCCCCGTTCGCGCCGCCAGCGCCCCGTCCAATGCTGCGACCATGTAAGGCGTGAGGTCGTCGTTGACCTTCAAAGTGAGGTCGCGGCAGCGCCCGACGGCTTTTTTGCAGAAGTCCAAGGATTGTTCGTGAAACATCTCCGGGCGGGTATGGGGCTCGTCCTGCCATTCCGGCCGTCCGACCTTCCAATAGTCGCGAATGGTGCGTTCCAGAGCGGCCAGTTGCCCGCGCCGCACGGCGCGGGCGATGTCATCGCCCTCGGGCACGCCGAAAAGGCCGCCAAGCCGGTTTCCGGTCGCCCTGGCGAGGCCCACGACGCCCTGATAGCTGGAATTGCCGACAACGCCGGCGCCGACCCAGGCCAGGCCGCCCACTGCAACGGTTCCGAGCGTTATTGGATCGGCCATCGGTTCCCCCAAAACACCGCGGGATGCTAGCGCGCCGCCGCTGCCCCGGCAACTTGCGGTAAGGCATGTGCCTCAGGATGATCTCGGCTTCGGATACTGGATTTTTTGCGGCCCCTTTCAACGAGGCGGCGCCAGCGCGCCTCCGCGCTGGCGTTTCCCTATTTGGATTCATCGCCCCATGGGGCCGAGCTGCAACCCGGCCGATCCTTCCGTCACCGAGCGGGTGCGGCCCATCATGCGGGTTTAGGAGTACTGAGATGTCAGCCTGCGACTACCCGCCCTTCGCCGTGCGCCCCGACGCCAGCGGCCCGGGCGGCTCACATCGCCTTCGCCCGCAAGCACCCTGACCGGTGGCCCTTCCTCCTCAACGCCGTCTTTGGCGGAACGGCCTCGGCTGGTTCGGCGCCCTTATCGGAGCTTGCGCCGAAGGCGGCGGAGCGGTGCTTCGCCGGGATGGTTCAAAGCCATTGACCAGTGCCGCCGATCATCTCGAAATGCTCAAGGTGCTTCTTGATCGAGGTGCGATCGACGAGAGGGAGTGCCAGGCAGTGAAATGGAAAATCTTGGGCAGCTGTCCGGGGTGAGTTTGGCGGCAGTGATCTGATCAACCGGTTCCGACCCACAGCAGTCTTTCGCTATGGTCGGTCGCGTCGCGGTTCAGCTTCCCCGAAACCGCCGATCGCTGCCTGATCGTTTCGCACTGTGTCATCGACCGATACTGCCGACCCGTCCGCTCACGCCGCGGGATACGTTCCGCAAGCTCAGTCGTCTCACCGTGACCCGTGCCGTGTCAGTATGCCGAGAGCGGGATTTCGATCTTTTCGCGCAGCATGTCGCTGCAGCATGCGATATCGGGGTCGTAGCCGAGCCCGGGGGCGTCGGGGATCGGAAAGCGGCCTTCGGCCAGGCTTCCGTCGTGGGCGGAGAGGCCGGCACTCAGCGGATTTTCCGAGGAATCGACCTCCAGCAGTCCCGGACCGCCGACCGCCGCCAACAGATGGGCCGACGCCATCAGGCCGACGCCGCCGCCAAGGTAATGCGGGCAATAGGACAGGCCCGCGGCCAACGCCTGCCGGGCCACCTCGGCAGCGCCGTTGAGGCCGCCCCATTTGCAGATGTCGGGCTGCACGACCCGGATCGCGCCGGACGCGATGGCAGCGCCGAAGTCGGCGGCGGTGCGCAGATTCTCACCGGCCGCCAGCGGGACGGGGCTCGCGTCGGCCAGGCGCTGCCATTCGGGCCAGGGCGCATCGGCGCGCAGGGGCTCTTCCAGCCAGTGCAGATCGAACGCGCCCAGTTTCCGCACCCGCGCCAGTGCCGTGTCGAACGACCAGGACTGGTTGGCATCGACGCGAAGACGTTCGTCCGGCGCCAACGCCGCGACCATGCGGGCGAGTTCGGGCAGGCTGTCCTCGACGCCGAAGCCGATGCGGAGCTTGAAATCGCGAAAGCCCCTGGCGCGCATCCGTTCCAGTTGCCCGGGCCAGATGTCCGGGCTGATGCCGCTCGCATAGGCCGGTACCGGCCCGACCCGTTCGGCGCCGAGATGGACGGCGAGCGGGACGCCGGCCCGCCGTGCGGCGAGATCGGCGAGGGCGATATCGGCACCGGCCGCGACCTGCGCCAGCGGCCCCGGCTCGCCCGCCTGAAGCGACAGGTTGTGAAAACGCCGTGCCAGCTGGAAGAAGGCCGTCTCCGGACCCGCCGATATGGCGCTCAAGGCGTCGGGCAGGATGTTGCACGCCAGCCGCATCCGGTGCAGATCGCCATCGGGCGGGAAGTTGCACCAGATCTCGCCGTATCCTGCCGCGCCTTCCGTGTCCTCGATCTTCAGGACAAGCGCGGGACGGGCCGTGACCGGGCCCATGATGGTCGAGATCGGCCGCGAAAGCCTGTGACGGAAGTGATAGAGCGTCAGGCGCGCGAGTGCCGGTGCGCCCGGGCCGTCCATACCGCCGCTCACGACTTGTCGCGGGACAGGCGCGCCATGCCGATACCGGTCGATATCGACCGGCGGAGGAACGGCACGCGGACGAGCATGAACAGAACGATCAGCGACAGGAGCACCGTCGCGATCGGCCGCTGGAAGATTTCGGTCAGGTCGCCCTGGCTGATGATCAGCGCATTGCGCAGGTATTCGTCCAGCGGCCGGCCGAGCACGATGCCGAGCGTCAGCGGCGCCAGCGAGAAGCCGAAGGCGCGCATGGCAAGGCCGATCGCGCCAAAGGCAAACATCATCCAGAGATCGTCGAACTGGAGCTTGGAGGCATAGGCGCCGATCACCGCCAGCGCGACAACGACCGCCATGATATGCTCGCGCGGAACCCGCAGCACATTGATCATTGCCCGCGCCGTGATCAGACCGACGATGACCAGCAGCACGGCTCCCACCAGCAGCGCCGCGACCAGGTAGTGAAAGAGGTCGAGGTTGTCGATCAGGAAGGTCGGGCCGGGCTTGAGCCCGTGCAGGAAGAGCGCCGCCATGAAGATGGCAGCGCCCGCGCTTCCCGGAAGGCCGAGCGCGATCACCGGAATGATCGAACCCGGAACGACGGCGTTGTTTCCGGTCTCGGCGGCGACGACCCCTTCGATGGATCCCTTGCCGAATTTCTCGGGGGTCTTCGACGTCTGCTTGGCGGCGGAATAGGAGGCCCAGGCGCCGAGGTCTGAGCCGAGGCCCGGCAGGATGCCGATGAGCGTGCCGATGACGCTCGATTGCAGCGAAAGCCGCAGCTTGTCCTTCAGATCACTGAAGCGGGGCAGCACACGCTTGAGGTTCTGGGTGGCGAAGTGCTGGTTGCTCTCGCGCGGGCCCATCGAGATGACGACCTGGCTGATGCCAAAAAGCCCGACGATGGCGGCGATCAGTCCGACCCCTCCGGCCAGATAGGACGAGCCGAAGGTGAAGCGCGGCACCGAATGGAGGTCATCGAAACCGACCATCGCGATCAGCAGCCCGAGAAAGCCCGACATCCAGCCCTTGACCGGATCCTCAGCCGCCAGAGAGCCGGCGATGATGACACCGAAGAGGACGAGGAACAGCAGTTCCCACGAGGCGAACTGAAGCGAGAACTTGACCAGCCACGGCGTCAGCAGCGCCATGAAGATCGCGCCCATGAACGAGCCGAAGCCGGAGGAGACGGTGCAAAGGCCGATGGCCTCGCCGGCGCGCCCCTGCAGCGCCAGCGGATGCCCGTCAAGCGCCGTGGCGGCCGACGCGGGCGCGCCGGGGATGTTCAGCAGAATGGCCGACATCGAGCCACCGTAGACCCCGCCGATGAAGATCATCACCATTGCGACGACCGATACGTCGGTCGGCAGCGTGTAGACGAAGCCCAGAAGCAGGGCCATCGCCATCGGTGCCGTAAGCCCGGGCAACGCGCCCATCAGGATCCCGAACGCCATCGCCAGGACTGAGATCAGCATGATCGACGGCGAGGTCAGGATGTTGAGAATCTGGCCGAGCATTGTGCGTCAGGCTCCGCGTTTCAGGGCAGGGGAATGTAGAAGACTTCGCCGAAGACGTAATAAAGCGCGCCTGCTA
The DNA here is from genome assembly GCF_025961475.1 of Rhodobium gokarnense. Classification (NCBI taxonomy): domain Bacteria; kingdom Pseudomonadati; phylum Pseudomonadota; class Alphaproteobacteria; order Hyphomicrobiales; family Rhodobiaceae; genus Rhodobium; species Rhodobium gokarnense. The sequence goes on from NZ_JAOQNS010000002.1 coordinate 55,481, forward strand.
CGGCCGCGCTGTAGACCAGGCCCCATCCGAGCACGTGGCGGAGCGTACGGGGGCGGCTGGCAAAGACGATCTGGAAGACCGCGAGCATCACGAACGTCGAGACGAAATAGGGCACCCAGTAGAGCGAGCCGATATAGAGAAATATGATCGCGAACGCTGTGATCATCCGCTTCTGCGTCTCGCCAAGCCTGCGCGGCAGGCGCGGCAGCGGCGCCGACCAGCTTCGCACGATCAGGGCGATGGACAGGAGGACGAGCACTGCGGACAGAAAGCCCGGGGTCAGGCCCGGCGCGCCGAGTACCCGGTCGATCCCCTCTCCGATGCGCTCCATCGCCAGCGAATTGATCAGCGCGGCACCGGAAATCACCAGGAGGATGATTCCGGCCAGCTTGTCGCGACCCTTGCGGGCCATCGACTGGCCTTCGCTTTCCGTATCGTCGATGTCTGACATGATTTGGCCCGATCCGGGGCTGCCTCCGCCGCTCCGGCCGGTACCGGAGCGGCGGAAACAGAGTTACAGCTTGGTGATGCCAAGCTTTTCGCGGCTGACCTTGGCAAGGCCGGTGACATCTTCCAGAAGATATCCCCAGAACTCCGCCCGCTTCTTCATGAACGCGTTGGAGTCGGTATGCCCCTTGAGTCCAAAGAAGAAGTAAGCGTTGTCCTCGTAGACCTGCCGCATTTCATCGCCGTCCACGACCGCCGCGAAAGCGTCGTCGACCTGCTGCTTGATGCCATCGGGCGTGTCGGGGCGCAACGCAATGCCGTTCGCGTTGGTCCAGGGGAAGGTATCCTTCATCACCTGGTCGTCGGGGAAGAATTTCAACAGGCTCGGCGCGGTCACGCCAAGCGTGTTCCAGTCTTCCGGCACCGTGGCGGCCAGCACCCGCAATTCGCCCGACTTGACGAAAGCCGCCGCCGGCGTCAGCCCGACGACCGCGAAATCCGTCTCGCCTGCCAGCAGGCCACGCACCGTCGGTCCGCCGCCGCTGAAATTGGCCGCCCGGAACTTGAGGTCGTGGGCCTTTTCCAGGTAGGTCGCCAGAATGGACCATCCGGTCCCGGAAGGCGTGGTCGCACAGGTGACTTCGCCGGGGCGCTTGTTGATGTCGGCGACAAGCTCTTCCATTGTCTTATACGGCGAGGCTGCGGGAACGAGAACCGTCGCCGGCGTGCCGGCCGCCATCCAGAAATCGAAATCCCGCCAGGTGTAGTCGTAGCGCCCCATCATCGCGTAGGTGTCGATCTGGTCGCCCGACCCCAGCCAGGCATACCCGTCGGCGGGCTGCGAATGCACCCAGTTGGTCCCCTGCACGCCACCGGCGCTGGACATGTCCTGTATGCTGATGCGCGGGGCGCCGAGCTTGTCCTTCATCAAGCTGACGAGCGGGCGGACGCCGCGATCCGTACCGCCGCCCGCGGGTGCGGTCATGGCAACGGTGATGGGACGGGTCGGCCAGTCCGTCGCCGCCCTGACAAGCGCAGGTGTGCCCAGCACCGCACCCAGGGTGAGGCTGCCAGCAATAAAGTCGCGTCGGTTTACGGTTGATTTCATTAGTTTCTCCCATTCAAAGACGGGATCGATGCCCGACTTATCTGTTAGCCCCGCAGCGTCCTGCCTTGGAGCATTTTGCGCGAGGTTAGGCTATGGGCTTAACGGGATAAAGATGATTATTCCTAGTTGGTATAGGACACGCCTATACCTCGAGGGCACAAATGGATCGGCATTTTGATATCGGAAACTTCTATATAATGAAGGTTTTTTGAACTTCTGACCTGTCGCAGGGGCAAATAGCATGGCCCGGACGCAAATCGAAAACGCGCTCTGGACCTGTGGGAGACTGCCCGTGAACACGACAAGCCCCGAAACCCCCGGTACGATCAAGATCGGCATGACGCGGGAATTTGTCGACAGCGGCGCCCAGATCTGGGACCGGGACGTTTTCGCGCGGGTTTCAGCACTGCCGAATGTGGTCGTCTCGCCGGTTTCCTCGGATGCGGCGGGCATCGTGGCGCAGGACCTTGCAGAGTACGACATCCTCGTCGTCCGCAAGACCGGCGTTCCCGAAACCGCGTTCACCAAGCCGGACACCATTCGCACGCGCCTGATCGCGCGCTTCGGGGTCGGATACGATCACATCGCGATGGACGCCTGCACCCGCAACGGAATCGCCGTGACGATTTCACCGGACGGGGTTCGCCGTCCGGTCGCCGGCAGCATCGTCGCGCTGGTGATGGCGCTTTCACATCGGTTGCGCGAGAAGGATCTGCTGATCCGTCGCGGCGACTGGCCGCAGGGTCGCGTCATGCTGGGCATGGGCCTTGAGGGCCGCGCATTTGCCTCGGTCGGCTTCGGCAATATCGCGCGCGAGGCTTTCCGCCTGATGCGTCCTTTCGGAATGCGCTATCTGGCCTCGGACCCGGCGCCGGATTTGGCGGCGGCAGATGACCTCGGGGTCGAGATCGTCGACTTCGACACGGTGCTCCGTGAAGCCGATTTCCTGGCCGTCAACTGCCCTTTGATGCCGTCGACGAAACATATCATCAACGCCGAGGCGCTGGCCCGCATGAAACCCGGCGCCTACCTGATCAACACCGCCCGTGGCCAGCTCGTGGACCAGCAGGCTCTCGTCGCGGCGCTGGCCTCGAACCGGCTGGCAGGTGCGGGACTCGACGTTTTCGAGAGCGAGCCGACGGGGGCCGACAATCCGCTGTTCGCCTTTGACCAGGTCATCGCCGCGCCCCATTCCCTGTGCTGGACCGACGAATGCGCGCGTCTGACCAGCGAATGCGTCTACAATGCCATCGCCGCCCATCTCGACGGCCGGCCGCTGCCCCATCTGGTCAACCGCTCTTTGTCCGACGTTGCGCAATGACGTCGCTTCGCAGGGTTTCATCGCTGACGCTGCACAGCCTGCGCGTCTCGGCCAGGACCGAATGGCTTTTCGTTGAACTGAAATACGACGACGGCATTTCCGGGTTCGGCGAGGCGACGATGGAAGGCCATGAGACCGCCGTGAAACACGCCATTGCGGACGTTGCGCGGCTGGTCGAGGGGGAGCACCGCGTGACCGGGCCCGTCATGGGCGCGGTGGGGCAGTTCGCCCTGGGAAATCGGGCAAGGTTCACCGCCGTTTCGGCGCTGGAACAGGCGCTTTGGGATGCCAGGGGCAAGCGCAAGGGGCTGCCGGTTGCCGAACTGCTTGGACCGGTCCTCGGGCATCCCCGTCTTTACGCCAACATCAACCGCAGCATCGACGTGCGCACGCCCGAAGGCTTCGCGGCCAAAGCCGCCGCCGCCGTTGCCGCCGGATTCGGCGCGATAAAGATTGCGCCTTTCGACGGGCTCGACTGGACAACGGGCTACAAGCCCGGGCAAGAGGCGCGCTACCGCGAAGGGCTGGCCCGCGTCGCCGCCACCCGCGCGGCTGTCGGGGACGACATCGACCTGATGGTCGACTGCCATTGGCGTTTTGATCCCGACACGTCCGAACGGCTGATCGGGGATGTTGCGCAATACCGGCTCTACTGGCTCGAATGTCCAGTTCCCGAACTGCCCGGCTCCATTCCGGCGATCGCTGCGCTGCGCGGGTCGTGCGCGGATCGGGGGATGCTGCTTGCCGGTCTTGAATCGCTCAACGGACTGGCGGAGTTTCTGCCCTGGCTTGAGGCCGGGGCGCTCGATGTCGTCATGCCGGATGTGAAATATGCCGGCGGGCTGGGCGAGTGCCGACTGATCGCCCAGGCTGCCGAACGTCACGGGATCATCTGTTCGCCGCACAATCCGACCGGGCCGGTCTGCCATGCCGCAAGCCTGCATCTCGCCGCCGGCCTCGCGAACTGCCCAATTCTCGAACATCAATACGCCGAGACGCCCCTGTTCCACGAGATCGTCGCAGGCGGCTTCCCTGCACTCGTCAATGGCCGGGCAAACCTGCCCCCGGGGCCCGGGTTCGGCATCGAGCTCGCGCTTCCGCAGTCAACCGAGGTCCTCGATCCGCTGGGCTGCGCGCTTCAGCATTGACAGAAGACGGCGGAACGGGTCGGTCAGCGTCAGCGTGTCGCGGTAGGCGATACCCGACTGGATCTCGTGCAGCTCGAGGTCCGTCTTCAGGATCTTCAAATCGGCGCTGCGGTATTTCTCGACGAACGGCCGTGTGAGGCACGTCACGAAGCGGCCCGTCGCGACCATGTCGAGCGCGGCGTGGGGCGAGCGGGTGCGCAGCGCGATCTTCGGCGGCGGCCCGGAGCCGAAAGCCATCGCCGTCAGGCCGGAATGCTGTTCGTCGATATCCGGCTCATAGGCGACGAAATCATGGTCCTGCAGGTCCTCCCGGCGCACGATGGGCAGGGACGCGAGCGGATGCCCGACAGCGCAGACCAGCACGAAGCGGATCTTCGCCAGCGGAATGAGGGCGATGCCTTTTTCCGGTTCGAACGGCGTTTCGGTCTTGCCGATGATCGCATCCACCTCGCCCGCGCAAAGCTGCGGATAGGCCTCGTCGGTATTGCCGATGTTGAACAGGATCTCGATGCTGGGAAATTCGCTTTGCAGGTCCGCGACGATCTGCGGAAGAAAGCAATGCCCCCAGGAGGAGCCGGCCCGAATATGGAACCGGCCCATCCGGCCGCCGGTCAGGTCGGAAATCTCGCGCATCGCCATCGACCCTTCGGCCAGGATCGCGCGCGTTCGGGCATAAAGGATGCGGCCGGCGTCGGTCAGTTCGACCCCACGCCGGCCACGTTCGAACAGCCTCGTGCCGAAGCCTTCCTCGATCTTCGATATCGCAAGCGTCAGCGAGGGTTGCGACAGATTCAGCCTGCGTGCGGCGCCCTGGATCGAGCCCTCCTCGACGACGGCAGCGAAACGTTCGGCAGAGCGCAGGAAGTCATTTTTCATACCCGGAGATTAGCCGGATTTCCCATTCGGGGAACCGAAAATTCGCCTCAGTGCCGGTCCGGGTCAGCGCCCCATCCAGCCGCCATCTACCAGCAGCGTCGTGCCATGCACATAGTCCGACGCAGCCGAGGCGAGGAACACGGCCGGGCCCTTGAAATCTTCGGGCGTGCCCCAGCGTCCGGCGGGAATCCGGCCGAGAATCGCGTCGTGTCGGGCCTTGTCCTTGCGCAGCGCCTCGGTGTTGTCGGTCGCGATGTAGCCGGGCGCAATGGCATTGACGTTGACGCCCTTTGAAGCCCATTCGTTCGAAAGCGCCATGGCAAGCTGCCCGATGCCGCCTTTCGAGGCCGCATAGCCCGGAACATTGATCCCGCCCTGGAACGTCAGCAGGGAGGCGGTGAAGACGATCTTGCCGCGTCCCCGCTCGATCATCCTCTTGCCGACCTCGCGGCTCAGCCGGAACTGGGCGTTGAGGTTCACCTCGATCACCTTGTCCCACATTTCGTCGGGATGTTCGGCGGCCGGGGCGCGCAGGATGGTTCCGGCATTGTTGAACAGGATATCGATCGGATGCCCGTCCCCGGCAAGCCTGCCGAGAAACTCCGAGAACTGAGCCCGGTCACCGAAATCGCAGCGATAGGCCGTGAAACGGCGGCCGAGCGCCTCGACGGCACGGGCACAGTCGGACCCTTCGGTTTCCAGAGTGGCGGAAACACCGAGGATATCGGCACCTGCCTCGGCGAGAGCCTCGGCGATCGCCCTGCCGATGCCGCGCTTGCAGCCGGTCACCAGTGCGGTCTTGCCCGACAGATCGAACGCTTGCAGGACCGTCATGCCAGCTCTCCCGAAACTTCAATCAGCGTTTTCATCGCGGCACCCGAACCGTCGAGCCCGGCGAACGCCGCACCGATATGGTCAAGCGGGTGGACGTCGGTGATCAGGGCCGCCGCATCCACCTTGCCGTCCGCGATCATGGCGATGGCGCGGTCATAGTCCTCGGCCTCATAGACGCGGGCGCCGATCAGCTCCAGTTCCTTCCAGAAATACTGGAACATCTCGATGCTCGGCGCCTCGGGATAGATCGCCACCACGACGATCCGTCCGCGCACCGCCGCCACGGCGGTCGTGGCATTCAACCCGGCCTGCGCGCCCGACACCTCGAACACGACATCGGCGCCCTTGCCCCCGGTCTTTTCCATCATCGTCGCGGCGACATCATCGCGGCTCGGGTTGATCGCGTCGAAGCCCAGCTTGCCGATCAGCGCAAGGCGGCTGTCGTTGATTTCCGATACCGTCACGCGGGCGCCCGCCTCGCGCGCTGCGATGGCGACGAGGATGCCGATGGGTCCGCCGCCGATGACGAGCACATCCTCGCCGGGCGCCACGCGCCCGCGCCGCACGTCATGGCAGGCCACCGCTGTCGGCTCGACCAAGGCGGCACTTTTCAGCGAGATGCCCTCAGGCAGGTGATGCACGGTTTCGGCAGGGACCGTCCAGGCTTCGGAAAAGCCGCCATCCGTATCGATCCCGAGGAATTTCAGGTTCTGGCAGACATGGGTGTGGCCTGCCTTGCAGGCCGGGCAGGTACCGCAGGACGACAGGGGACGCACCACCACGCGATCGCCGAGGCTGAAATCGTCGACGCCCTCGCCGATGGCCTGGATCACTCCGGATGCCTCATGACCCAGCACGCGCCGATCGCCAAGCCGGTGTGCCATCGCGCCGTGAAAGATATGCTGGTCCGTCCCGCAGATGCCGCAGAATCCGATCGCGATGCGGACCTCGCCGCGGCCTGGCGGTGAGAGCGGCACATCCTCGATCGTGAAGTCGCTTCCGGGTGTGAAGAAGGCTGAGCGCGCATGTTTCATCAGGGTGTTCCATTTCCGATTTTCAAAAATCGGTCGACGCTAGCAGCGAAGGCAGGCGCGCAAAAATAGCGTTTCCCTTTCAGGTATAGAGCTTTTCGATGTCACGACTGGTCGGCAGCGGTTGCTTCCAACGGCTGATCCGGAGAAGTTGCTGCCGTGGGAATCGCGGCATACCCAAGAAGTGCCGGCGATTGCATGCCGTCCCATCCGCAACAGCCAAGGGAGCTTCGACATGGATCAGCGCCGTATCGGCGACTGCGCAAACCTCCTGCGCCGGGCGCCCTCTTGCGGAAAGCTCGCGGCGCTGCCCGCCGATCTTGCCCCGCGGAACGAAGCCGAGGCCTATGCCGTCCAGTTGGCGGTGCTGGGCGATCGTCCGGTCGGCGGCTGGAAGGTGGGCGCCATCCACGCGCCGGGCCCCTTCGTCGCATCGGTGCTGCCGCCGGCGTTGCCCGACGCCAGGCTGCCGTCGACGCTCACGGCCCCCGAGGTGGAAGTGGAAGTGGCGGTGTTGCTGCGGGCCGACCTGCCGCTTGGAGACGAGCCCTGGACGGCCGACACTATCGGCGAGGCGTTGGGGCCGGCCTGCACGGCGATCGAAATCCTCGACTCCCGTTTTGAGAGCCGCACGGCAGCGGCGCCCCTGTCGGCGCTTGCCGATCTCGGCAGCAGCGGCGCGGTGCGCCTCGGCGCGCCCTTTGCCGGATGGCAGGAACTCGATCTGACGGCGCAGCCCGTGACGCTGGAGATCGACGGCGAGACGCACCGGGCGCAAGGAAACGCCACGCTGGAGCAAACGCGGATGGCGCTTGCCTGGCTCGCCAATCACGCCGCGTCGCGCGGCGTTGCCCTCAGCAAGGGGCAATTCGTTATCACCGGCGCGCGCCTGGGCCCGTTCCAGGTGACGCCCGGCCAAACGGTGACGGCGCGCTTCGGTCCAATGCCCGAAATCGATCTGATGTGCTGAACCCGGATGATTGTTCCTGAAGCATGATGTGCGTTTCAGGGAAAACGCAGCGTGCTTCAGAGCCGGTAGGGAATGTAGGTCACGATATCGGGGATCAGCCACAACAGGCCGAGCGCAAGGAACATCAGGCCGATGAAGGGCAGCACCCCGCGTGCGACGGCGCCGAGCGAACTTCGCGCGACCGCCTGGATCACGAAGAGGTTCAGCCCGACCGGCGGCGTGATCAGGGCGACTTCGATCAGGATCACGAAATACATCGCGAACCAGATCGGATCGATGCCGAGCGCGAGCACGGTCGGAAACAGCACCGGCATCATGATCAGGAGCATCGACAGGCTTTCCAGGAACAGCCCGATGAACAGCAGGATCATGCCGACGATCAGGAGGAAGCCGATCTCGGACTGGGCGTGGGTGTCGAACAGCATCGAGATCTGCGTCGGCACCTGGTAGATCGTCACGGCCTTGCCGAAGATCTTCGCCCCGATGACGATCAGGAAGAGCACGATGGTCGTCGAAACGGTCTGCCGCAGCGCCTCGACGAAGCCCTTCCAGGTCAGCGAGCGCAATACCAGGGCGGTGATGAGGAGGGCGGAAACGGCGCCGACGGCCGAGGCCTCGGTCGGCGTGAAGATGCCGGAATAGATGCCGCCGATCATCAGCGCGGCAAGGCCGCCGGTCGGGATGGCCCGGAGCGTCGCGTGCCAGCGCTGCTCGCGCCCGACCTTGGCGGAGGGCTGGTATTCCTTGGAGAAGTAGGAATAGGCGACGCAGTAAATGCCGAACAGCAGGACCAGCAGGATGCCGGGTCCGATGCCGGCGAGGAACAGCTTGCCGATGCTCTCCTCGGTGATGACGCCATAGACGATGAGCGGGATCGAGGGCGGAATGAGGATGCCGAGCGTCCCGCCGGCGGCCAGAAGGCCGAGCGTGAACGACTTGCCGTAGCCCCGGCTCGTCATTTCCGGCACGGCGACGGTCGCCACCGTGGCGGCCGTTGCGACCGAACTGCCCGAGATCGCCGAGAAGATGCCGCAGGAGGCCAGCGCCGCGATGCCGAGCCCGCCGGGCCAATGGCCGACCCAGCTTTGCAGCGCGTCGAACAGATCGCGGCCGACGCCGCCCTTCAGAAGGATGTTCGACATCAGCAGGAACAGCGGCACCGACAACAGCACGAAATTGTCGACCGCGCCGTGAAGGTTCTGCGCCACCATGACGAAGGGCAGCCCCTTCAGCGCCAGCATCACGGTTCCGAGCCCGGCCAGCGCAAACGCCACCGGTAGCCCGATGAAGAGCAGCAGCAGGAGCACAACGATGACGAGGACGAGCGTCATTCCATCAGGTCCGGCATTCGGCTAGGTCTGTTCCCCCGTGGGGGAGAATTCGGGCGGCGGCGCAAAGGGCAGGCGGACGAGGTCCGCCAGCGCCTGCAGCGCAAGCAGCGCGAACCCGACCACGACGGGGAGTTCGACGATCCAGTTGGGCAGTTCGAGCATGGTCGGCTGGCGTCGTCCGAGCCGGATCGATTCCGCGACGATGTCCCAGCCATAGATGACGGCGATCAGGCTGAAGGCGAGGATGACCAGCAGCGCAAAGCCGTCGGCCAGCCGCCGCAGCGAGGGGCTGGCCAGCGCCAGGAGCGCGGTGATCCGGATGAGCTGGCGCTGGCGCAGCACATAGGCCATGCCGAGATAGGTGAACCAGACCTGGAACGCGATGGCGATGTCCTGCGCCCAGATCGTCGGCGAATTGAAGAGATAGCGGGCGACCACCTCGAAACACAGCATCGCGGCGATCGCCGCCACCAGCACGTCGCCGAGCCGCGCACAGGCGGCGCCAGCGGCATCAATCAGCCGCAGGAAAGGAGAGCCGAACCCCGTGGGGTTCGGCCTGTTGTCGGTGCCGGGCGTCACGGAAGGGCCCGGATCATTCGAGGCCGCGAACCGCTTCGACGAGCTTGCGCCCTTCTTCCCCGGCCGCCGCGATATAGGCGTCGACGGCGGGGGCCGCGGCCTTCTGCCAGGCTGCGATCTGTTCGGGCGTCAGGTTCTGGACCTGCATCTCGGTCTCGTCGGCGATGAACTTTTCCGAGGCCAGGTTCTTTTCCTTGGTCTCGGCGCGCATCTTCTCTTCGGCGGCAACGGCCGCCCCGCGCATCCAGCCCTTTTCGTCGTCGCTCATCTCGTCCCAGGTCGCGTCATTCATGACGATCAGGAACTCGGTCTGGGCGTGGTTGGTGATCGTCACCCAGTCCATCACTTCATAGAGCTTGCGGGACTGGATCGCCGTGGTCCCGGTCATGCCGATATCGACCGTGCCGCGCTGATAGGCGAGGAACTGCTCCGAGCCGCCGATCTTGACCGGCACGCCGCCGACCGCCTCGATGAAATCGCCCGACGGCTTGCCGAGGACGCGAACCTTCTTGCCCTTCATGTCGTCTGGGCTAACGAGCGGAGCGTCCTTCGACAGAAGCTGCACCGGCCCGTAATCCTGCCACCACATCACGCGCGTGCCGGTCTGGCGGATCAACTCGTCGATCTGCTGACGCACGGGGCTGTCGGGATTGGCGGCCTTGCCGAGCGCCTCGTAGTCGGGGAACATGAAGGCGACGCTGAAGAGGCCGGTTGCCGGGATCGTGCCGGCATATTCGTCGATCAGCACCAGGCCCATGTCGATGGCGCCCGAGGCGACCGCCTGGGGAACTTCGCTGCCCTTATAGAGCTGCGCGGCGTCATAGACCTCGATCTTGATTTCGCCGCCCGAGGCCTCTTCCACCTTTTCCTTGAAAAAGAGGATGTTCTGTCCGACCGGATGATTGGTCGGCACCTGCACCGTCAGGCGCAGGGTGCGTTCCGCATGCGCGCCGCCGGCCGTCGCCGCGACGATAGCAAGGGCGGCCAGAGCGGCCCGTCCCCAAATCTTCATTCGTATCTCCTCCCAGATCGGGCTCTTCGACGATCCATTCGACCGCCCGTTCGTCCCTTCGATGGCGCTTTTTTAGCGCGCGGAGGCTAGTATACAATTTTCGGCGGGTCAATCGCCGCGCGGCGGTGCTGCGGAGTGGCCGGTTACCGCCCGCCCGGCCCGGTCGCGGCCTCGCCCGCGCCGCCACGCCGCATCGCGACATATCCGGCATGGATGTGCGAGCGCATCACCGCCGCGGCCCATTCGCCGTTGCCGGCGGCAAGGGCGGCGGCCATCTCGCGGTGGTGGTTCATGCTGCGGGCGATTTCATCGGCATCGTAGCGGCGGAAGGTCCTCAAGACGACGGGAGCCGCGGTAACGCTGGCAATCATCGGCGCGAGCAGCGGATTGGCCGCCGCGTCGGTGATCCTCATGTGGAAGGCATCGTTGAGCGGGGTCAGGTCGTCGCGCAGATTGGGCGCGTCGAGCGCCCTGGTTGCAATTGCTTCCATTTGATCGCAAAGCGTATTCAGCTCTGCAAGGCCCGCCGCGTCGATCCGCCCGGCGGCCCGCCGCGCGGCATAGGATTCAAGCTCGAGCCGCAGATCGAAGAGCGATGCGATCTCGTCCTCGCTCCAGCCGCGCACGCGGCAGCCGATATTGGCCGCGTATTCCAGGAAGCCCTCGTTGACGAGCCTGCGCAACGCGTCGCGCACCGGCGTCCGGCTGACCCCGATCTTTGCCGCGAGATCGGCCTCCAGCAGGCGCGTGCCGCTGGTCCAGGTATCACGCAGCAGCCCTTCGCGAATGACGGCATAGGCGCGGCTTGCCGCGTGCCCGTGCCTCACTTCTTCCTCGGGGCCGTCCGGTTCCCTGTGTACGCCCGGCCGGAGCATGGCTGCTCCTCCTGATTTGTCTGGATTGTGTACAATATGGCCCCGTGATAGGTCCTAGCAAGACGTTTCAGGACGCGTATCGGACGGAGGATCGCCATGACCGGGGAAGCAGCAATCAAGAATACTCGCGAGAAAAGGCGCCGCTTGCGCGAACGGCTCGGCGAGGACCAGCTGATCCCGGCCCCCGGCATCTTCGAGATGATTTCGGCCAAGATCGCCGACCGCATGGACTTCGATGTCCTCTACATGACCGGCTACGGCACCGTGGGCTCCTATCTGGGGCTCCCCGATGCCGGCCTCGCCACCTTCACCGACATGCTGGACCGCGCCTCGGCGATGGCGGGCGGCACGACGACGGCGCTGATCGCCGACGGCGATACCGGCTATGGCGGCCTTTTGAACGTCGCCCACACCGTGCGCGGCTACGAGGCGGCGGGGGTTGCCGGCATCCAGCTCGAGGACCAAGAATTCCCGAAGAAATGCGGCCATACGCCGAACCGCCCGGTGATCGCGGGGACCGAGATGGTGCGCAAGATCCGGGTCGCGGTCGATACAAGGACCGACCCCGATTTCCTGATCATCGCCCGCACCGACGCGCTGGCCTCAAAGGGCATCGACGAGGCGCTGCGCCGGGCCGAGGCCTACGCCGAGGCGGGGGCGGACCTGATCTTCGTGGAGGCGCCGGAATCCATCGAACAGATGGAGCGCATCGGCCAGGCGGTCGACAAGCCGCTGGTCGCCAACATGGTCGAGGGCGGCAAGACGCCGGTCCTGCCGCGGGCCGAGCTGGAACGGATCGGCTATCGCCTCGCCATCTACCCCGCGACCGGTTTCCTCGCCATGGCGAAGGCACTGGAGACGGTCTATGGCGCGATCCGCGATGACGGCTCGTCGGTGGCCGTGCAGGACCGGCTTGGCGATTTCAGGGCGTTCAGCGCGCTGATGGGGTTCCAGGAGGTCTGGGACTTCGAAGAGCGCTACCGGGAGGGCTGAGGACGAAACCGGCGCGGAGCCGTATCCGAACGCCGGCGAGGCGAGGAGGCATCTGGCCTGCCTCCAGTCGCGGCGAAAAAGGGCACGGCCGCGGGAATGTCCCTGGTCGTGCAGTCGGTTCTGAGAGGATCGTTGGCAGAGAGATCCTTCAGGCGATCGCCGATGCCGGCCTCCGGCGCCGGCGATCGCCGCGGTTCAGGACATGATCAGGCCGCCGTCGATGTTGATCGTCTGGCCGGTCAGGTATTCCGCGTCGTCGCTGGCAAGGAACGCAACGAGGCCGGCGACGTCCTTGCCGGTGCCGGCGCGCTTCATCGGGATGTTCTGGACCCATTCGGCCATCAGTTCGCCGGGGCCGTAGTCGCCGAGCATCTGGCCCCAGACCCGGTCGTTGTAGTCCCACATGTCGGACGAGATGATGCCCGGGCAGATGGCGTTGACGGTGATGCCTTCCTCGGCGACTTCCTTGGCAAGGCTCTGGGTGATGCCCATGACGCCGAATTTCGAGGCCGCGTAGTGGGGGGTGTAGATGAAGCCCTCGCGGGCCTGGCCGGAGGCGGTGTTGATGATCCGCCCCTTGGTGCCGTTCTTGCGCATGCGCCGGATCACCTCCTGGCAGCACAGGAACACGCCCTTGGTGTTGACGGCCATGACGTCGTCCCACTCCTTCTCCGTCATGTCCTCGATCTTGGCGATGGTGATGATGCCGGCATTCTGCATGGAGATGTCGACGGCGCCGAACTCGGCCTCTGCCGCGTCGTAGAGCGCCTTGACCGCGTCGATGTCGGTGACGTTGCAGACGACGGGCAGGATCTTGGCGCCGGTCGCGGCGCGCAGCTTGTCGGCCGCCTCGGTCACCTGCTCCTCGATTGAGGCGATCACCACATTGGCGCCTTCGCTGGCGAAGCGCTCGGCGACGGCGTAGCCGATGCCCCGGTTGCCACCGGTGACGACGACGGTTTTTCCTTCGAAACGTTTCATGCCACTTCCGCTCCTTCTTCAAACTCCTGCTCGCGGTCGAGCAAACGCGCGGCCGTGAATTTGTCGGTGATGAGCATGCTCAGAACACCGGTCTTCAATGCCCCGGCAATCGCCCTTGTCTTCGACTTTCCGCCGGCAAGGGCGATGACGCGTTCCACCTCGCCAAGCTGGACCATGTCCATGCCGATGACGCGGTCGTCGAGCGGCGTCTTCACCATCCGACCGTCCTTGTCGAAGAACCTGAGGCTCATGTCGCCGACGGCGCCGGCCTCGGCGACATCGGACAATTCGCCGGCGGAAAACACGTTGCCGCTGCTCGCCAGCATGCGCGAGGGCTCGACCGCGCCGATGCCCATGATCGCCAGCGTGATGCTGCTGAAGAGGTCTATCGTCTCGCGCACGTAAGGATCGCTCAGCATGACGAGCTTGGCCTCGCGCGACTGGGCGACGCCTTGCGCGCTCAGCAGTCGCGGCTCGGCGCCGGTCAGCTTGGCGAGCCGCGTGGTCAGTTGGGTGGCGTGGGTCTGGACGGCCGGACTGCCCATGCCGCCGAGCGTCTGGACGACGTATTTCGCCTTGCCGGTCTTCATCGGATGGATGTTGTCGACCATCTTCAGGATGGTCTCGCTCCAGCTCGACACGCCGATCACTTCGCCGGTCTGCAGCGTCACCTCAAGGAAATGGGCAGCCGCCTCGCCGATGCGCGCCATGATTGCGCCGTCCCGGTCCTCGGCGCATTCCACGACGATCGCCTCGGGCAGGTGGAAGCGTTCGCGAAGGCTGGTCTCCAGATCCGCATAGGTGCCGGACGGCGCGGCGATGGTGGTCCGGACGATGCCTTCGTCCTGGGCCCGTTTCAGCATCCGCGAGACCGTCGCCTGGGACAAGCGCAGGTGCTTGGCGATTTCCGCCTGGCGCTTGTTTTCGACGTGGTACATCTGTGCAACCCGTGCGATCAGGCGGAGTTCGTTGATCCGGGCCATCGCAATTCTCCGAATGGTTCAGCGAAACCCCCGAACTCCCCCGAACACCTCTCCAAGTCAAGTTTTCAACGTGGCGCGGGCGATCGCCCGGTGCCAGTCGTCGAGCGATTTCTGTCGCGCTCCCGGGTCCATCGGCTGCGACAGCGTCTCCGTGCCGACCGAAAGCGCCGAGATCGCCTCCAGCGACGGCCACATGCCGGTGGCAAGGCCGGCGAGATAGGCGGCGCCGAGGGCAGAGGCCTCGGTGCTCTCGCAGATGATCACCGGGTGGTCGAGATAGCCGGCGACGAGGCCCATCAGGAATTTGTTCGAGCTCGGCCCGCCGTCGACGAAAAGCCGGCCGACCTTGGCGCCGCCCTCGCGCTCCACGATGCGGAAGACGTCGGCGACCTGGAGCGGGATGCTTTCCGCGGCGGCGCGGGCGAGATGCGCCGGCCCGCTGTTGAAGCCGAGGCCGCAGATGAGGCCGCGCGCATCGGCGTTCCAGTGCGGCGCGCCGAGGCCGACGAAGGCAGGAACCAGCGCGACGCCGTCGGTCGCATCGACGCTCTGCGCAAGGTCGAGCAGTTCGGCGACGTCCTTCAGGCCGAGCAGGGTGACGACCCAGGGCAGAGCCGAGGCGCTGACCAGGATGTTGCCCTCGAAGGCGAAGGTGGAGGTGCCGTTCAGGGACCAGGCGATGGTGGTGGTGATGCCGCGCGGCGGGGCGACGAATTGCGGGATCGTCGTCATCACCGAGGAGCCGGTGCCGAAGGTCACCTTGCCGTCGCCGGTGCCGAACGCGCCGTGGCCGAAGAGGGCGCCGTGGGAGTCACCGATGGCGCCGCCGACCGGAATGCCGTTCGGCAGGGCGGCAACGTCAGCGGTGACCCCGAAGACGTGGGAGGAATCGAAGACCTCAGGCAGATGGGCGGCGGAGACGCCGAAGATGTCGCAGAGCTCGTCGTCCCAGGCGGCGGACGCCAGGTCGAAGAGCTGGGTGCGGGCGGCGTTGGAGCGGTCGCAGGCATGGACGGCGCCGCCGGTGAAATTCCAGATCAGCCAGGAATCGACGGTACCGACACAGACGCTGCCGGCGCCCTGGCCGTCCGGCAGATTGTCGAAGATCCAGCGGATCTTCGGCGCCGGAAACAGCGGGTCGAGGGGCAGGCCCGTGCGGGCGATGATTTTTTCCTCGTGGCCGGCCTCGCGCAGCGCGTCGCAAGCAGCCGCGGTGCGCCGGCACTGCCAGGTGAGCACCGGGCTGACCGGCTGGCCGGTGGTGCGGTCCCAGGCGAGCACCGACTCGCGCTGGTTGGAGATGCCGACGGCGGTGATCTCGACGTCGCCGGCGGCCTTCCGGCAGGCCGCGATGGCGTCCGTCACGCTGTTCCAGATGGCGACGCCGTCCTGCTGCACCCAGCCGGAGCGCGGGTGCTCGATCGGAACGGGGGCGGAGCCCCTGGCGAGAACGCGGCCATCCCCGGCGACGAGGATCGCCTTGCTGTTGGTGGTACCCTGGTCAACGGCGAGAATGGCACGCTCTGTCATGACAGCTACGCTTTCCGTTTCAGGAGAGCCTCCGCACTTTCGGCGATGCCTTCGGGCGACATGCCGAACTCATCGAGAAGGAAGTTGGCCGATCCGGTCGGTGCGAAGATACCGGGAACGCCGAGAATCTCCATCGGCACGGGCCGGCCGCGCACGACTACTTCGGCAACGGCGCTGCCGAGGCCGCCGAAAACGGTGTGTTCCTCACAGGTGAGGATCGCGCCGGTCTCGCTTGCTGCGGCGCCGATCGCCTCCTCGTCGATCGGGCGCACGGTCGCCATGTTGAGGACGCGGGCCTCGATGCCCCTGCCGGCAAGGAGGTCGGCGGCGGCAAGCGCCCGGTGGGTGAGGACGCCGTTGGCGATGATGGTGAGGTCCGACCCCTCGCGCAGGCGGTTGGCCTTGCCGAGGGTGAACTCGTGGTCGTCGGGCAGGATGTCCGGCACGCCGACGCGGCTGAGGCGCAGGAACAGCGGACCGTCATAGCTTGCGGCGAAGCGGGTCGCGGCGGCCGTCTCGGCGCGGTCGCACGGAGCGATCACCGGCAGGTTCGGCAGCGCCCGCAGCCAGGCGAAGTCCTCGATCGAATGGTGGGTCGGCCCCAGTTCGCCATAGGCCATGCCGGAGCTGATGCCGCACAGCTTCACATTGGCGTTGGAATAGGCGATGTCGGCCTTGATCTGCTCCAGGGCACGGCCCGTGAGGAAGCAGGCGGCGCCGCACACGAACGGCAGCTTGCCGCCATTGGCAAGCCCGGCGCCGACGCCGACCATGTTCTGCTCGGCGATGCCGACATTGACGAGACGGTCCGGCCATCTGTCGCGAAAGCCGCCGAGCTTGCTGGAGCCGACGGAATCGTTGCAGACGGCGACGATCTCGGGATTGGCTTCGGCGAGCGCCTCAAGGGTGCCGACGAAGGCGTCGCGGCAGTCATAGAGCTTGGTCTGGGCATTCATCGGGCGGCCGCCTCCAGTTCCTTCATCGCCTGTTCGTACTGCTCGCGGTTCGGCACCTTGTGGTGCCACTCCACCCGGTCGCGCATGAACGAGATGCCCTGGCCCTTGTTGGTGTGGGCGACGACGCATTTCGGTCTGCCGGCAAACCGGGCCTCGGGGGCGAGGGCGGCGACGATGGCGTCCATGTCGTTGCCGTCGATCTCGTCGACGGCCCAGCCGAAGGCCGCAAAGCGCGGCGCGATGGGCGCCAGATTGTTGGTGTCGGCGAGCCGCGCGCCCTGCTGCAGGCGATTGTGGTCGATGATCAGGGTGAGGTTGTCGAGCTTGAAATGGGCGGCGGCCATCGCCGCTTCCCAGTTGCTGCCTTCCTGCATCTCGCCGTCGCCGGTCAGGACGAAGGTGCGCCAGGAGGCGCCGCTCATCTGCGCCGCCTTGGCCATGCCGACGGCGACCGGCAGGCCGTGGCCGAGCGGCCCGGTGTTGGTCTCCACGCCAGGCACCTTGGTGCAGTTGGGGTGGCCGTTGAGGCGGGAGTAGGGTTTTAGGAAGGTCGCGACCTCTTCCTTGGGGATGAAGCCGGCCTCGGCGAGTGTCACGTAAAGGGCGTTTGCGGTATGTCCCTTGGACAGCACGAACCGGTCCCGGTCGGGCTTCTTGGGGGCCGTCGGGTCGACATCGAGGACATGGAAGTAGAGGGCCGTGAGGATGTCGATGGCCGACATTTCGCCGCCGATATGACCGGCACCGGCTTCGAACACGGCCTGAAGGTCACGCCGCCGGATGCGGTTTGCGATGGCCTTGAGATCTTGCATCGGGGTAGCTTCTTTCTGAATATTTATTCGCGTATAATTATCGATGCATTATTGCGTTCTGTCAAGCGCCGCGAGCCGACCGCCAATGGGACTATTGGGCGCATATCCACCCAATTGACAATCCGGCGACGACTTAGTATGAATATTTCTAACAGCGTGCATAAATATTCTATACGGGGAAACGCATGAGCGACTCTGCAATGGTCGGCCAGTCGGCACCAAGGCTGAAGGCGTTGCTCTCCCTTCGCGGAGCAACCGGCCCCTTGATCGGCCTCGTCCTGTTGTGCGCCTTTCTCGCGGTGGCGACCGACTCCTTCTTTACCGTCAGGAACCTGCTCAACGTCCTCGACCAGATCACCGTGCTCGGCATCATGGCGGTCGGCATGACGTTCGTGATCCTGATCGGCGGCATCGATCTCGCCGTCGGCTCCGTTCTCGCCCTCGGCATGATGGTGATGGGCTACCTCTCGAACTACATGGGCGTGCCGCTGCCGCTGGCGATCGTCTGCGCGCTCTTCGTTGCCGCCTTCACCGGCGTCATTTCGGGGGTGCTGATCACCGGCTTCGGGGTGCCGGCCTTCGTCGCCACGCTGGCGATGATGTCGATGGCCCGCGGCGTTGCCAACATGATCACCGACGGCCAGCAGATCGTCGGCTTCCCCGCCTGGTTCAACCTGATGGCCATCATCCGCCATGGCGGCTTTTTGACCGTCACCGTCGGGTTGATGATGGTGGTGTTCCTGCTCGGCTGGCTGTTCCTCAGGTTTACGACCGGCGGGCGCAGTCTCTATGCCATCGGCGGCAACGCGGAGGTCGCCCGGCTTGCCGGCATCAACGTCAAGCTGGCAACGATCGGCGTCTATGTCATCTCCGGCCTGCTCGCCGGGCTTGCCGGCGTCGTTCTGGCCGCACGCCTTGACTCGGTCCAGCCGAGCTCCGGCTTCACCTATGAGCTCGACACCATCGCCGCAGTGGTGATCGGCGGCACCAGCCTTTCCGGCGGCACCGGCGGCATCGCCGGAACCGTGGTCGGCGTCCTGATCATCGGCGTCCTGCGCAACGGCCTCAACCTGCTCGGCGTCTCGCCGTTCACCCAGCAGGTCGTCATCGGCGTCGTCATCGCACTCGCGGTCGCCGCCGAAGCATTCAGAAAGAAGTGAGGAATCTCGCCAGAGGCCGACTGACGACCAGTCCGCCCGCAATAACCTGCCCGCAAAGGGTCTGGCAGAACCGGGCCGCCGCCAATGGCGCGGGGGCCTCGACAAACCCCAACGGAGGAGACTTCGAATGACGTTCAAGAACAAGGTACTGGGATTTGCCCTTGCGGCAACCACGGCGCTCGGCACGATCGGCGCCGCATCGGCGGATGAACCGGACAAGATCGGCCTTGCCGTCGCCAACCTGCAGGCCAACTTCTTCAACCAGATCAAGCAGTCGGTGGAAGCCTACGCCGAGACCAAGGGCATCGAGGTGATCACCGTCGACGCCAAGGGCGACAGCGCCACCCAGGTCAGCCAGGTGCAGGACCTCCTGACCCAGAACATCGACGCGCTGATCTACATCCCGGCCGGCGCCGCCGCGGCGACCGTGCCGACCCGTCTCGCCCATGCCCAGGGCATCCCGGTCATCAATGTCGACCGCAACGCCGACGGCGAGCCGGGCGATACCTTCATCGCCTCCGACAGCGTCAAGTCGGCCTACAATGTCTGCAAGCACATCTTCGAGCAGGCCGGCGGCGAAGGAAAGATGCTGATCGTGCACGGACAGAAGGGCACCACGCCTGAGGTCGACCGGGCCAAGGGCTGTGCCCAGGCGCGCGAAGAGTTCCCGGGCATCGAGGTCGTCGGCGAACAGTGGAGCCAGATCTGGTCGCAGGACGAGGGCTTCCAGCTCACCCAGAACATGCTGCAGGCCCATCCTGATACCGTCATCGTCTGGGGCCAGGCCGATGCGCTGGCGCTCGGCGCCGCCCAGGCCGTCAAGGTCGCCAACCTGCCGCAGCGCATCTGGGTTGCCGGCTTCGACGGTGACACGGCTGCGCTCGAAGCCCTGCGCGACGGCGTCTTCGACGTCACCGCCACCCAGCAGACCCAGTATATGGGCCGCCTGGCGGTCGACAGCGCCATCGCCCTCGTCAAGGGTGAGGATGTGCCGAAGGAGCAGCTCTTGGAAGCGACGCTGACGACCCAGGACAACGTCGGACCGTTCATCGAAAACCATCCGTGATCCAACGGGACAGCGGCGCCATGACCTCACCCAGCCAACGGCCGATCCTTTCTCTTGAAGGCATCAGAAAAAGCTACGGCCAACTGGAGGTCCTCCACGGCATCGACTTCGATGTGCATGCGGGCGAGGTCGTGGCGCTGCTCGGCGAAAACGGTGCCGGGAAATCGACGGTTTCCGGCATCATCGCCGGCTCGATCCAGGCAACGGCAGGCCGGATGGAATGGCTCGGCGAGCCGTTCGAGCCGGCCTCGCCGCGCCAGGCGATCGACGCCGGTATCGGCCTCATTCACCAGGAACTGCGGCTGCTGCCGCACCTGTCGATCGCCGAAAACGTCTTCGTCGGCCGCTGGCCGACGAAGAACGGCGTCGTCGACCGCGCCAAGATGGTGCATGACGCCCAGGAGCAGCTTGACCGGCTCGGCCTCAAGATCCCGGCAACGCGCCTCGTCGACGGCCTGTCGACGGCGGCCCAGCAGCTCATCGAGATCGCCAAGCGGCTGGCGCTCAATGCCCGCCTCCTGATCCTCGACGAGCCGACCTCGGCGCTTGGCGGCGCGGAGACCGAAAAGCTGTTCGAGCAGATCCGGCGGCTGAAGGCGGAAGGCGTCGGCATCATCTACATTTCCCACCGGCTGGAAGAGATCGCCCGGGTCGCCGACCGCATCGTCGTGTTGCGCGACGGCGAGAAGGTCAACGAGTTCGACAGCGGCGACGTGCCGGTGCGCACGATCGTTGAAAGCATGGTCGGCCGCACGCTCGGCCGGATGTTCCCGCCGATCCCGGAGCCGCAGGACGAGATCGTCCTTGAGGTGGAAAACCTCAGCGCGCCAACCGGCGCCTTCAACGACGTCAATTTCGACGTCAGGAAGGGCGAGATCTTCGGAATTGCGGGGCTCGTCGGCGCCGGCCGCACGGAACTGGTGCGCGCCCTTGTCGGCG
This sequence comes from Rhodobium gokarnense, assembly GCF_025961475.1. Lineage (NCBI taxonomy): Bacteria > Pseudomonadati > Pseudomonadota > Alphaproteobacteria > Hyphomicrobiales > Rhodobiaceae > Rhodobium > Rhodobium gokarnense. The sequence goes on from NZ_JAOQNS010000002.1 coordinate 76,433, forward strand.
CCGATCCGATCGCCGAAGGCCGCGTCCGCCTCGACGGCGAGGACATCACGCCGCGCAAGCCCGCCGACGCGATCCGCCGCGGCATCGTGCTGGTGCCGGAGGACCGCAAGCTGCAGGGGCTGGTGCTCGACCACAGCCTGACGGAAAACCTCGGCTACGCCAACAAGCGGTCGATCTCTTCGGGCGGCATCGTCAGCAAGAAGCGGCTTATCGAATTTGCCCAGGACGCCATCAAGCGCTTCGGCGTCAAGGGCTACTGGCACCAGAACGCGGACGAGCTCTCCGGCGGCAACCAGCAGAAGCTCGTCATCGCCAAATGGCTGGCGCGCGGACCGGAGATTGTCGTCCTCGACGAGCCGACCCGGGGGATCGACGTCGGCGCCCGCTCCTCGATCTACGACATCATCGTGGAGCTGGCGGAACGGGGCGTCGGGGTCATCGTCGTCAGCTCCGACCTGGAAGAGGTGCTCGGCGTTTCCAACCGCATCCTCGTCATGTCGCACGGCCGCCAGACCGGCATTCTGGAGCGCAATGAGGCGAGCGAAGTCTCGGTGATGGAACTGGCCACCAGTTGACGGCGCGGGTCCCGCGGAAACGCGAGGCGATCCGGCGCCCTTGAGAGCCTGAGGGAAGAAACATGGAAGACATCACACTCAACGCGCCGAAGCTGTTCGATCTTTCCGGCAGGGTGGCGCTGGTGACCGGGGCCGGCAGTGGCATCGGCCAGCGCATCGCCATCGGCCTTGCCCAGTGCGGCGCTGACGTCGCCTGCCTTGATAGGCGCGAGGACGACGGCCTTGCCGACACCGCTTCCCACATCGACAAGGCCGGCCGCAAATCCCTCCTGATCACCGCCGACGTGACGAAGAAGGCCGCGCTTGCCGAGGCCGTCGCCCGGACCGAGGCGGACCTCGGGCCGCTCAAGATCGCCGTCAACGCCGCCGGCATCGCCAACGCCAATCCGGCCGAGGAGATGGAGGAGGAGCAGTTCGACACGCTGATGGAGATCAACCTGAAGGGCGTGTTCCTGTCCTGCCAGGCCGAGGCCCGGGCGATGCTGAAGACCGGCGGCGGCTCGATCATCAACATCGCCTCCATGTCCGGCGTCATCGTCAATCGCGGCCTGATGCAGGTGCACTACAACTCTTCCAAGGCCGGCGTCATCCACCTGTCGAAGAGCATGGCGATGGAGTGGGTCGATCGCGGCATCCGGGTCAATTCCATCAGCCCGGGCTACACCGCAACGCCGATGAACACGCGCCCGGAAATGGTCCACCAGACCAAGGAATTCGAGAGCCAGACGCCGATGGGCCGGATGGCGAGCGTCGACGAGATGGTCGGCCCGGCGGTGTTCCTCGCCAGCGACGCGTCGTCCTACTGCACCGGCGTCGATCTCCTGGTCGATGGCGGCTTCTGCTGCTGGTAATCGACCCGTCTTATGCGTCCTTGAATGATGTTGCGCCGCGGTTGGCCGGCCGGCCGCCGCACCAGTTCTGCGCCGTCAGAAATCCTCCACCCCTATCCTCCTCAGGCCTTCGTGCTTTCGGGGAGAAAAGCGTCGTCATATTTGGCGAGTGACGGGCCGGCGCCACCGGACGGGGCCTCCGGCTAAGCGCTTGCCGGCGATGCGGGAACGGTTCCCGATCGCGGCCGCCGACATTGGCAGCGCCATTGCGAAAGCCCCGGCCGCTCCGGTTCCGACGGGGCGCTATGGCCGATGCCGAAATCGATCCTTAGCTCCACATAGCGGTCCGGACCGGGTGCCGGTTTCACCAGCCCCGCCGGTCACCGGACGGCGCCGGAACCCCCGTCTTTCGTTGCAAAAACACGAGGGCTCGTTCCAAAAATGAAACAAAGCAACTGATTGTTGAAAAAGAATAATTTCTAAATAGTCGTTTCAATATTGAAATTGGCTGCCGGCGAATCCCGCAGAACTCCTGAAATTTTTGCTGGCACATTGCTTGCTAAGCCCGGGGTGTGCTGCGGCACGCCAGCAGGAAGCCAGCCTTTTCCGTTTCCTTGCTGTCGTAAACACGGCGAAGGAGACAGCTTAATGAATGTAGGAATTGCGAGGACCGGCGTCTATATCCCGTCCTATCGCATGAAGCGGGAGACGATCGCGAAAGCCTGGGAGCGCCCGGCTCTCAAGGGCGAGCGAAGCGTCGCGAACACCGATGAAGACAGCTTGACGCTGGCGGTCGCAGCCGCCGTCAGTTGCCTCAGGGGAACGCAGAGGGAAACGGTCGACGCCCTTCTGTTCGCCTCCACGACGCCCCCCTATGCGGAGAAGTCGAGTGCCGGCCTTGCGGCCGTCGCGGCCGATCTCAAGGATACCGTCCACACCGCCGATTTCGGCGCCAGCGCGCGCGCCGGAACCAGTGCCCTGAAAGCGGCGCTGGATGCCGTCGCGGCCGGGACCAACGACCGCGTCGTCGTAACGGCCGCCGATTGTCCGCTCGGCTATCCGAAATCTGACCAGGAACAGCTCGCCGGAGACGCCGGCGCCGCCGTCCTGGTCGCCGCCGAGGACCTCGTTGCGGTCTATCGGGCCGGCTACTCGGTCAACAACGAGATCCTCGACAGTTGGCGCAACGCCGACGATCGGTTCCCGCACACGGCTGAAGGCCGCTTTGCGAAGGACAAGGGCTACAGCCGCGCCATGTCGGACGTCATCGACGGCCTCCTGTCGCGGGCCGGGCTCGTACCCGAGCAGATCTCGAAGCTGGTTCTGGCGTCGCCGGGCCTGCGCGACGGCTCCCAGGTTGCCAAGCGCCTCGGATTTGCTCCCGAGCGGCTTGTCGACCCGCTCATGATGCAGGTCGGATACTGCGCCGCCGCGCAGCCCCTCCTGCTCTTGGCGAGCGCTTTGGAAACGGCCCGCCCCGGCGACCTCATCCTCCTTGCGTCCTACGGCTACGGTGCCGACGCCTTCCTGTTCGAGGTGACCGAAGCGGTGCTCGAACAGCAAAAGGACGCGGTCGTGGCGCGCAACCTGGCGCGCGGCCGGCCGCTGGACTCCTACAGCCGCTTCCTGTCCTTCCGCGGTCTTCTGGAAACCCAGCCGGGCGAACCGTTCCGCACCTTTCCCTCCACATCCGCCTATTGGCGCGACCAGGCATCGCTGCTGCGCCTGCACGGCAGCAAATGCTACCGGTGCGGCACGACCACGACGCCGACCAACCGCATCTGCCCGACCTGCCGCAGCAAGGACGATTTCGAGCTTGTCCGCCTGTCCGACAGGACGGCGCGCGTCTTCACCTACTCGATCGACAGGCTGGCCGGGCGCAGCGACGACCCGGTCGTCGTCCAGACCGTCTGCGAAGACGACGAGAAGACCCGCTACTACATGCTGATGACGGACTTCGACGCCGAAGACGTCAAGGTCGGGATGCCGGTCGAGTTCACCTTCCGCAAGATCTACGAAGGCGGGAACTACATCAATTACTACTGGAAATGCCGCCCGGCGGCGAGCGCGGAGGGCGAATGATGTCCTTGAAGGATAAAGTTGCCATCGTCGGCATGGGCTGCTCGAAGTTCGGCGAACGCTGGGACTGCGGCGTCGCCGACCTCGCCATCGAATCGGCTTATGAGGCCTATGAGGATGCCGGCGTCGGGCCCGAGGACATCGAAGCCGTTTTCGTCGGCCAGGCCTATGCCCCGGTCGGCGGTCTGGCCGCCTCCCAGGTCGTGGACGCGCTCAAGCTCGGCGGCATTCCGCTGCTCCGCAACGAGAACTACTGCACCTCCGGCCACATCGCCCTGTTCGAGGCCTGCATGGCGGTCGCCAGCGGCATGTTCGACGTGGTCATGGCCCTCGGCGTCGAGAAGCTGAAGGATACCGGCTTTCCCGGCCTCGGCGCCGGCCGCGGCATGAACCCGGTCACCGAAGCACGCCGCACCGCGCCGGGGTCGTTCGCCCTCATCGCGACGCGCTATTTCGAGCAATACGGCCTTTCCTACGAGGAAGGCCGGCAGACGATCGGCAAGATCGCCGTCAAGAACCACCGCAACGGCATGCTGGCGCCGAAGGCGCACTTCCATAAGGAACTGACGCTCGAACAGGTGCTGTCGGCCCCCATCGTGGCGACGCCGCTCGGCCTCTTGGACTGCTGCGGCAACAGCGACGGCTCCGCCTGCGCGATCATCACACGCGCCGACAACGCCAAGGCCCTGCGCGACGACCCGATCTACGTCAAGGGGCTCGGCGTGGCGATGGACGCGATGCTGCCCCACCATCGACCGGACTTCGACTGGACCAGCTTCAACGCGTTGCGCAAATCGTCGTCGAAGGCCTACGCGATGGCCGGCATCAAGGACCCCCGCCGCGAGCTGGATCTCGCCGAAGTCCATGACTGCTTCACGATCACGGAAATGCTGATCTACGAGGATTTCGGCTTCAGCGAGCGGGGCTGCGCGCGCCGGGACATCGACGCCGGTGCCTTCGAACTCTCCGGCGATCTGCCGGTCAATGTCGACGGCGGCCTGAAGTGCTTCGGCCATCCGATCGGCGCCAGCGGCCTGCGCATGACCTACGAGATCTACAAGCAGCTCCAGCACAAGGTCGACGATCCGCGCCGGCAGATCGCCAACGCCGCCCGGGGCCTGTCGCACACCTTCGGCGGCGGCCCGCAGATCAGCGCCGTGCTGATCGCCGGAAACGAAACGGGCTGAGGGACCAACCCTGAGGCGCGGCCAAGCGGCCGCGCTCCGGTCCCGAAGTCAAAATCCCAGGAGTTTCAAGAAAATGAATGAGAACCGTGCACTCGCCAACGTGCGGGTCCTTGACCTCACGCGCGTCCTGGCGGGCCCCCTTTGCGGAGCGCTCCTCGCCGATCTCGGCGCGGAGGTCATCAAGGTCGAGCAGCCGGGCTCCGGCGACGACGCGCGCCAGTTCAACCCCTTCGTCAACGGCGAGAGTTCCTACTTCATGAACCTCAACCGGTCGAAGAAGGGGGTCACGCTCAACCTCAAGACCGGCAAGGACATCTTCCTCAAGATGGTCGAGACGTCCGACGTCGTGATCGAGAACTTCAAGCCCGGCACGATGAAGAAGCTCGGCCTCGACTACGAGGTTCTGAAAGAGATCAATCCGAAGATCATCTATGTGGCCATCTCCGGTTTCGGACAGCACGGCCCCTACAGCCAGCTTCCCGGCTACGACCTCATCGGCCAGGCGATGAGCGGCCTGATGAGCGTGACGGGCGAGGCGGACGGCGAGCCGCTGCGTGCCGGCGGACCGGTCTGCGACGTCATGGGCGGCATGACCGGCGCGATGGGCGTCCTCGCCGCCCTCAACCATCGCCATTCCAGCGGCCGCGGCCAGATGATCGACATCTCCCTGCAGGACACGCTGGTGACGAGCATGATGACGCTCAACCAGCATTATCTGGTCGACAACCGCGTGCCGCAGCGCCGCGGCAACTCCTACGAGTCGGCCGCGCCGGCGGATTCCTTCCGCGCCGCCGACGGCTGGTTCGTCATCACCGTCGGCAACGACAAGCTGTGGCGCGTCCTGGTCGATCTCATGGAGATGCCGGAGCTGCTCGACATGCCGGAGTTCGAGACGAACTTCAAGCGCGTCCAGAACGGCAAGGAACTGAAGAAGCACATCGAGAAATGGTCGGCGACGCGCAAGGTCGCGGACCTCGTCGAGGCGCTGCTCGCCGCCAAGGTCCCGGCGGCGCCCATTCTCGACGTCAAGCAGGTCTGCACGGATCCGCATATCGCCGACGCGCGCGGCATGTTCGTCGAGACCGACCATCCCAAGGCCGGCCGGGTACGGATCACCAATTCCGCGCTCCGCCTGTCGGAAACCGACGCCGTCGTCAGGTCGCCGGCGCCGACCCTCGGCCAGCACAACGACGACGTCTATCAGTCGACGTTCGGGTTCGCGCCCGACGACGTCAGGGCGTGGAAGGCCGCAAAGATCATCTGACCGCGCGGCGCAGAAGACGCCTGCCGATGGATGTCCACCGAAATCCTCCCGAAACGGTCGTTGCCGGGAATGCAATGGAGGAGCGCCTGAACCGTCACAAGCACCAATCCGAACGGCAACAAGTCCGTTCTGAGATGGACTAAGTAAGCCGCCGACAACAAGAAGTAAAACAAACAACCAGCAAAAGGCGAATGTGTTATGTCTGAGATGGTAGCGACTGTGTCGCCTGACGGCGACGTCGACAAGAATCAATTATTCAAGAGAATTACCCTCAGGATCGTCCCTCTTATGGTCCTGATATACTTCATTGCATATGTGGATAGGGTGAACGTGGCTTTCGCAAAGCTGCAGTTTATCGAAGATCTTTCCTTTGGCGAATTCACATACGGCTTCGGCGCCGGCGTGTTCTACCTGGGATACGCGCTGTTCGAGATGCCCAGCAATCTCTATCTCGACAAGCATGGCGCGAAGATCACCCTGTCGCGGATCATGATCCTTTGGGGCGCCATTTCGGCCAGCACGGCCTTCATGCAGACGCCCACCCACTACTACATCCTGCGCTTCCTGCTGGGTGTGGCGGAAGCGGGCGCCTTCCCCGGCATCATTCTGTATCTGAGCTATTGGTTCCCCGCCGAACGTCGCGGCCGCATCACCTCCCTGTTTGCGATGGGCGCGCCGGTCTCCGGCATTTTCGGCAGCCTCATTTCCGGATGGCTGCTGACCCTCGATGGACTGCATGGCCTGCGCGGTTGGCAAATTCTGCTGATCTATGAAGGCATTCCGGCGATCTTAATCGGCATCTTCGTGTTCTTCTATATCGACAACAGGCCGGAAGACGCCAAGTGGCTGACCGCGAAAGAAAAGAAGTGTGTCGCCGACACGGTGGCGGCGTCGGAGAAAAAACCGGAGAAGGGCAAAGGTCACGTCTTGCAGGCCCTCCTGGACCCGCGCATCTACGTCCTCGGCGTTTCCTACCTGGCCGTGTTGGCTGGCTGCCAGGCCGTTGCGTTGTGGATTCCCACCATTCTGAAGGGTATCGGCACCGACGCATCCCTGTTCGGCGTGCTGACCGCTATTCCGTTCGTTATGGCCGTCGTCGCGATGAACGTCTGGGGCTGGCATTCCGACAAGAAGATGGAACGCAGATGGCACTTCGCAGCCGTCATGTGGGCAGCGGGCATCAGCCTGGCGGTCCTCAGCTATTTCGCGGACAGCGTCACCGTCACCATCCTTCTGCTCTGCATTGCCACAGGCGGCATCTGGGCCTCGGTCACGGTCTTCTGGACCATTCCCCCGACCTATCTGTCGTCCTCCTCCAAGGCAGGCGGCATCGGATTTGTCAGCAGCTGCGGCGCCGCGGGCGGTTTTCTCAGCCCGATCATCGTCGGCTGGTCGAACAATCTGGCCGGTAGCTTCTACGGCGGACTGGCAGCGATCGGCATCCTGTTGGTGATCTCCGGCGTCATCGTCCTCGTCGCCGTCCCCGCGGCCGCTTTGAGAACCTCGCAATCGGCCTGAACGGCTGCAGAAGGGCAACGGAGGAACTGAGATGAAGATTGCAGCTATTGAGACGGTCGTATTCGATCTTCCCACGAAGCATCCGCACAAGCTTGCGATGGTGACGATCACGACGCAAAGCATGCTTCTGGTCCGGGTCAAGGGCGACAACGGACTGGAAGGCCTCGGCGAAGCCAGTGTGGTGCTTCGCTATGGATCGGAAACGATCGAGGGCGTTCAGGCCGCTGTCGAACACTACCTGGCACCGCCTCTTATCGGCCGGGACCCGGCCAACATCGAGGAAATTCTCGCCGTCATGGACGGCATCCTCAAGGACAACTGGTGTGCCAAGGGCGTGATCGAAATGGCATGTGTCGATCTCGTCGCCCGAACGCTGAACGTCCCTGCGGCGGTGCTGTTCGGAGGCTCGGTCCGCGAGAGCATTCCCGTCTTGCGGGTCCTCGGCAATGGCGTCGCCGAAAAGGACATCGCCCTTGCCGAGGAGGCGATGGCGGCCGGCTCGAACAACCGCTTCCTCGTGAAACTCGGCCGCGCGGATCCCAAGGACGATGTCGAACGGGCGCTGGCCGTCAAGGCGGCGCTCGGCGACAGGGCCATTGTGCACGCCGATGCCAACCAGTGCTGGAACGAAGCGACGGCAAACTGGTGCATCGAACGGCTCGAAGCCGGAGGGATCGCGCTCATCGAGCAGCCCCTGCCGCGCTCCGACGTCGACGGCATGCGGCGCCTCACGGAACGCCACACGATCCCGATCATGGCCGACGAAGCGATCGACACCCTGGAAAGCGCAATGGCATTTGCGCGGAACCGGGCGGCCGATGCGTTCTCCATCAAGATAACCAAGCATGGCGGCCTGCATCGGACGAAAAAGGTGGCGGCCGTCGCCGAGGCCGCCGGAATAACGATGTTTGGCGGCACGATGCTGGAAAGCACACTGGGAACATTTGCGTGCATCCAGTTCTATTCGACGATCGTGCGTCTCGACTGGGGCTGCCAGATGTTCGGACCGCTTCTGTTCAAGGATTCGATCACGGTTGAACAGCCGGAATACCGGAACTTTGCGATCACGGTTCCGCGCAAGCCCGGCTTCGGCGCAACGATCGATGAGGACAAGTTGACGTTCTACCGGCGGAAATAGCCGTTCGCGGATGAGTGCGACGTGTCTTGGGCGCAAATCGCGACCAAGACACGTCCAACGAAAGAGAAAAAAGTCGTGGAAGTTGCTTGAGGAGTTCAGCCGCCAGCTGACTGGGGAACGCGCCGAAAAGGTCTCCGAACAGTAATTCGGCAAGTTCTTCGCTGGTGACATCACCGTCAAATACGACGCCGATGCCTTCACGCTGTCCTTCCATCGCGGCAAGGCTGCCGCCCTGCAGGCCGGCATCCCCAACACCGGTGTCGACCTCGGTGTCGCCAGCGCCAACCCTAGGCCAGCACAACCAGGAAGTGTCCGGACCGGTTTTCGGGTTCACCCCCGAAGAGGTCCTCGCACGGAAAGACCAGCAAATCATCTAAGGGGCGCTTTGCGTCCAGGAGAAAACGCATGGCTACGACACTGACTAACAACGATGCCGCCGTCGCGGCAGAACCTGCGAAAATCACCTATTCGACCAGGTATGTCGTGACGTCCTTCGTCATCGTCACGCTGGGCTGGTGCCTCGTGAATTTCAGCAACACCTTCCAGCTCGCCGTCCCCGGCATGATGGAGGAAATGCAATACACCTCCACCCAGATCGGCCTGGTTGCCAGCGTCTTTTCGTTCGGTGGGTTCTTCAGCGCCCTCTGGCTGCCGCTGGTGGCCGACCGGCACGGACGCAAGATCGGCATGGCGCTGAGTGTCGCCATGGCCGTTGTCTTCAACAGCATGATCGGTTTGACCCACAGCATCGTGGCTCTGCTGCCGCTGCGCTTCCTTTCCTCCCACGGGCAGACCTGCCAGTGGGGCATCGGCGCGTCGCATCTGTCGGAAATCGCTCCGGCAAGGATGCGCGGAACGCTTCTCGGCCTCATGCAGGCCGGCACGCCGCTGGGCTTCTTCATGTGCGCGGCGCTGTTCACCACCATGATGTCGATGGGCTTCACCTGGCGCGCATTCTCCATGACGGCGATCGTGGCGGTGCTCATCATCATCCCCATTCTCTTCGTCCTGCAGGAAAGCCAGCAGTGGAAGGCGGCCCGCGCAGAGGTCGAGCGTCTGAAGGCGCTTGGAAAGGAGACGGTTGAGGACCCGAACCAGAAGAAGGTCAACATTCGCGAGCTGTTCAAGCCGGCCTACCGCAAGAACACGTTCATTGCGATGACCCTCCATTCCCTCGGCGCCTTCTGGGCCTGGGGCAACGTGACCTGGTTCCTCGTCGCCCTTTCCCAGGACTTCGGCATGGACGCCGTCACGCGCGGTCGGATGAGCATGCTGATGTGGGGTATTGCGGTGTTCAGCTACGCCCTTGCCGGGCGGGTTGGCGATCTCATCGGCCGTCGTGCCGCCATGCTGGTGTTCTCGCTGTTGATCATGTGCGGTGCATCGACCATGTACTTCTCCAACTCGATGGAAGTCCCCAATGTGCAGCTCCTTTATGTTGCCACGGCCCTGATCGGCACCGGCGTCGGCCTCCACTCCATCCTGATCGCCTATTCCAGCGAAATCTTCCCCACGCATGTGCGCGCGACGGGAACCAGTATCGCCATCGGCATCGGTCGGTTGACGGCCGTCTTCTCGATGATGGGGCTCGGCATCGTCGCCCAGCAGTTCAGCCCGACGACCGCAGAGCTGACCGCCGCGATCGGCGCCCTGCTCATGGTCCCGACCATCTATATCTTCGGAATGGAAACCGCACGCAAGGAACTGACCGAGATCGTCAGGTAGAATTCAAGGAGATATCCCACCCTTTACCAAAAAACACGGGCTTCAACATCTTCGTTGATGCCGAATAAGAAGCGAGAGCAAGACCATGATGAAAGCAATAGAAGAGCTCGGTCGCAGAATTAATACCACCTGCGCTGACACATTCGCCAATCGGTATTTCGGGCGGTTCTTTACCGGAGACATGACCCTGAAATATGACGACGAGGCGTTCACCCTGTCGCTGCACCAGGGAAAGGTCATCGCCATCCAGGCCGGCGTGCCGAACACGGGCATCGACCTCGGCGTGGCCGGTGCGGCCAAGGACTGGCGGCAGTTTTCCGAGCGCAAGAGCCTGACCGTCTCGATCACCAAGATCAATCCCAACAATCTGACCCTGCTGGGTGCGCCGCTGCGCACCCGCCAGAACTTCAATTCCCTTGCCTATCTCTGCCGGGTCTTTTCGGAAGTTCTCGAAGAACAAGGCACTGCCGGTAAGAAAGTGGAGGCATAACAATGGCTATCACGGGTTTCTATAAAACCGTCAAAGGGATCAAGACCTACTTCGAGACCAATGACGGTCCCGCCGACGGCAAGCACACCATCATCTGCCTGCACACGGCAGGGCGTGAAAACCGCCAGTATCACGGCATGTTCGAGCTGCTCGAAGACAAGTACAAGATGTATTCCTTCGACATGCCGGCGCATGGCAAGAGCTGGCCGCTTCCCGGCAACAAGGTCGTCGACAACTATCGCGACTACGGCGATTTCGTCTGGGCGGTCGCCGAAGCGCTGGAGATCGAAAAGCCGATTATCGTTGGCTGCTCGATGGGCGGCAACATCGTCTACTACATCGCCCAGAACTATCCGGTCGGTGCGATCCTGTCGATGCAGGGCGCGGACTACACGCCGACGATCGATGCCTCGATCCTGGAACTGCTCAACCACCCCTATGTCAGCGCCCAGCACTCCCATGTGGAGTTTTCCGAGTGCCTGATCGGGCGTGCCTGCCCCCAGGAAGCGCGCGACTTCATCATGTGGGGCGTCGCCCAGGAGATCAGCGTCACCAAGCAGGGCGACCTCTCCCAGTACAACGGCTTCGACGTCCGCGGCACCATGGACAAGATCACCTGTCCCGTCCTCGTCGTCCACGGTGTCGACGATGCCATCGTCACGGAAAAGATGGTCGAGGAGACCATGTCGCGTTTGGTCAACGCGGAACGGGTCGTCTACAAGCCCATCGCCGATTACGGCCACTTCCTCGCCGTCGAGAACCCGCAGGTCGTCGCCGAGCACCTCGACGAGTTCCTGACGTCGATCTGATGCGTCTTGCCTTTCCGTGGCCGGGCAGCGGGCCGTTTCGGCGGTCCCGCTGGTTCCCGCCGGCCTCGGAAGTCCACCGGTCCCGGTACCTGCTGCGGACCGGAAACGACGCGCAAGGTCGTTGAGGAGATCGATGCCGTGCCTGCGGTCGCCGGTCCGGCCATGACGTGGCCGGAACGCACCTTAGTAACAGGCGCACCATGCAGTGCTCGCCCCTCGATCTTGTGCGCGTTCCCCCGCCGGAAAGCCCTTCCGCTTTCCGGCGGCACGGACCCGCCACGGGAGGCGCTCCCGGTTGCGGGCAAGCACAATGTTTCCCACGAAAGGACACAGAACCATGCGTATCGTCGACATGGAGGTCATCCCGTTCAAGCTGCCCAATAAGCGGGTGGTGGTCTGGGCCGCGGGGTCGCTGCCGGCGGCCGAACACCTGATCGTCAAGATCGTCGCCGAGGACGGCAGCTTCGGGCTGTCGGAGGCTATTCCCCGGCCGATGATCTACGGCGAGACCCAGGAGGGCATGTATTACGCCCTCACCAAACACCTGAAGCCGATGATCGTCGGGCAGGACTCGTTCAATTTCCAGGCGATCTGGGAGAAGTTCGAATACATGCCCTGGAACCTGGCGGCCAAGGGCGCCATCGACGTCGCTCTCTACGATCTGAACGCCAGGCTGCTCAACGTCTCGGTCGCCGAATTCCTCGGCGGGCCCTACCGCACCAAGGTGCCGCTCTGCTGGCAGATCGGCTTCGGTCCGGTCGACGAAATGATCGCGGAGATGAAGGCCAAGGTCGACGCAGGCTACCGCGCGTTCAAGGTCAAGGGCGGCCCGCATCCGGACGAGGACATCGCCGTCCTGCGGGAAATGCGGGCAAACAGCCCGGCCGGCACCCGCCTCTACATCGACGCCAACATGGCCTACGGGCGCCAGGATGCCATCCGCGTGATGCAGGCGCTGGAGGGCGTCATCGATTGCCTGGAAGAGCCGATGGCCGCCTCGGACGATGCCGGCCGCAAGGACCTCGCGGATCGGGTCGACGTGCCGATCCTCAGCGACGAAAGCAGCTTCACCGTCGCCGACGTCTATCGCCAGATCCGGCTCGGCGCGATCGGACAGGTCGGCATCAAGATCCCGCGCACCGGCTTTACCCTGTCGCGAAAGATCGTGCACCTGGCCGAATGCGCCAACATCCCGGTGCAGGTCAGCCTGCAGGCGGAGTGCGATTTCGGCACCGCCGCCGGCCTGCAGTTCGCAAGCGCCTTCCGCCAGATCAGCCTTCCTTGCGAGCTCACCTACTATGTCGACAACATGGGCGACACCCTGCTGAAGGCCCCGCTCGTCATCGAGGACGGGCACATGCACTTGCCCAAGGGGCCGGGCATGGGCGTCGATCTCGACTGGGAGAAGGTGGAGCAGTACGCCATTTCGATTTGATGCGGCAGAAGCGAAGAGGCCTGCCGCGCCGAACGATCGGCTCCCCGTCGCGGCGGGCCTCTTCGACAGATGACGCCCGCGCAAGTCTACGCCCCGCCGCCGGTCGCGGCGGGGCATCAAAAGAGACCACGTCCCCCGATGCTCCGTCGGGAATCAGGTCCGGCACGGGTCAGTACAAAAATTCGGTTGCAAGAAAAAGTAGAATGCATCGAAATGGTGTAAGGAGTTCTTGCTTCTGCGCAAGTTTCTTTTCGAAAAAAATGCATGGTTGCCTGTAGTAAATTGCCGCTGCCGGCGGAGGTGACTTGCTCCTTACTGCAGTGAAGAATAGGGTACGCCCGTCCGAACGCCCTGCATGACAATGCGCGCCAGCGGCGCCGGCGTCTCGAGACACCAGCCGTGCGGGCGGGACGAGGCCACATCGCATCGTGCCGGGACCCGCAGTACCGAGGGCGACAATGGAAAAAGTCCGCCATGAATCGCTTGGCGATGCGATAGACATCGCGCTCATTCAGACCAGGGACGACATCGGCAAGACGTTTGAAACGATCGCAAAGGATTGCGGCGTTCGTCCCCACACCTTCGTCGCTGATTTTCCGGACATTCCCGATCTGGCGCGCAAGATCGAACCGCAGGTGGACGCCGTGCTGTGCCGGCCTGGCACCGCGGAACACGCCGCCAGCACCATCGGCATTCCGGTCATCGCCATACCGATCACGTCGTTCGACCTGGTCTGCGCGCTCTATCATCTGAACACGTCGTTCCGCCGCGTGGCGGTATTTTGTTACCGCAAGCGGTTCTCGGGCATCGATGTCATCGAGAAACTGTTCCAGTGCGAGGTCATTCAGTATTTCTTCTGGGATATCGAGGAAATCCCGAAGCTGGTGGAAGATGCGGCCGTGAAGGGCGTCGACTGCTGTTTTGGCGGCGGCGTCACCTCCGCCCATGCGCACCGTGTCGGGCTGCGCAGCGTCAAGATCGCGCCCAACGAGGATTCGATCTTCCGGTCGGTCCATGAAGCCCTGCACGCCGTCAGGGCCCGGCGGCGCGAGCGCAGCCAGGCGGCGCGGCTGGAAATGGTCTTCGATTCGATCTCGGAAGGCATCGTCGTCACCGACAACGAGAAGAACGTCGTCATCTACAACGGCACGGCCGCCAAGATCTGCAAGACCGGAGAAGCGGACGTCATCGGCAGGAACGTCCGCGATATCGTCCGGGATCCGGGCATCGCCATGACCTTCATGTCCGAGGAGAAGGAACCGAGCTACCTGAAGAAGATCCAGGGCAACACCTATGCGATCCGGCAAAAGCCCGTGGTGCTGGACCAAAACCGGATCGGCACGGTCTATTCGTTCGAGGACATCACGACGATCCAGCATCTGGAAGCGTTGATCCGCAACCAGTTGCGCAGCAAGGGGATGGTCCCCCGCTACAGCTTCGACGACATCCTGTCGCAAAACCCGCAGATGAACCGCTGCAAGGACCTTGCGAAGCGCTACGCCCGCGCCGCCGCCTCGGTCGTCATCGAGGGGGAATCGGGCACCGGCAAGGAAATGTTCGCCCAGAGCATGCACCAGGCCAGCAACCGCGCGACGGGCCCGTTCGTTGCGATCAACTGCGCCGCCATCCCCGAGACCCTTTTGGAAAGCGAGCTCTTCGGCTACGAGGGCGGCGCCTTCACCGGCGCCAGAAAGGAAGGCAAGCCCGGGCTCTTCGAAGAGGCGCACCAGGGCACCATCTTCCTCGATGAGATCGGCGAAGTGCCGGCCGCGCTGCAGGCGCGCCTGTTGCGCGTTTTGCAGGAGCGCGAGGTCCGCCGCGTCGGCAGCAACCGGATCGTCGCCGTCGACATCCGGATCATCAGCGCGACCAACAAGAACCTTCTGCAAAAGGTCCAGGAAGGCACCTTCAGGGACGATCTCTACTATCGCCTCAACGTATTGAACCTGAAAGTACCGCCCTTGCGCGAACGCAAGGAGGACATCTCGCTGATCGCCGAGAAGCTGCTGACGCTGTCCGGCATGCAGGTGACGCCGGAGATCATGGCCGCCATCGCTCCGGCCCTGACCGCCTATGATTGGCCCGGCAACATCCGCGAGCTCACCAACATCCTGGAGCGGATCTCGCTCCTGATCGACAATGCGAGCGCGCCGTCCGAATGGGCCGGGTTGCTGGAACAGATGCTGCAGGTCTCCGGCAATGACGACCCGCAGGTGATGACGCTGTCCGTCGACATGAATTGCGGCCTGAAGGACCTGGTCCGCGAGGTGGAACGCAAGGTCGTCGGCGAAATGCTGGTCAGGAACAACAACGATCTCGCCGCGGTGGCCGCCCAGCTGAAGATCGGCCGCACCTCGGTCTGGCGCAAGGTGCGCAGCGAGACGACCCACTAGGGCTTGACTCCAGTAGCTTGAGATCGCCTCGGCGATGCTGGGCGTGCGACGAGGACCGTCGCCGGACCTGTCCGCGTGCCCGTTCGGGGCTGCGGGCACCGGCGACGCCGTTGCAAATGGCGCGCCGCTGCGTTTCAATAATGAAACGGCACAAATAATTGTTTTTTATGAACTTTTGAGATTCTTTCCGTTTCAGATTTGAGATGGCGTGCGGCCGGACCCAGCGGATTAGCCACGAAAGTGTTGGCACGCAACTTGCGAACTCCCTTCGCTGAGACGGCATTCCTGCGCCCGGCAATGCTCGAAAACCGAAAATCCTTCCGGCTAGCGAAGTCGATCTTCGCGGCAACGGGAAACGTCTGCCTGAAAGCAAAAAGAGCACATGATCCTATGAACGCCACGCCCCCCTCTTTCCTTGCAGATCGGTTGCTGACCAGTCTGACATTCGACGAGCTGGAGGTCGGCCAGACCGCGAGCATCGAGCGCGAACTGACCCCCACGGACATCAACCTGTTCGCGGCCATGTCCGGCAATGTCGATCCGCTGCATTTCTCCGGCGGTGCGGCCTCCCGCTTCCGCCAGCCGGTCGGCCACGGCATGTGGACGAGTTCCCTGTTCTCCGGCCTGCTCGGCACGCGACTGCCGGGCCCGGGCACCATCTATCTCAGCCAGACCCTGACCTTCGTCGCGCCCTTGCACGTCGGCGACACGGTGACGGCGACCATCCGGGTCGCCGAAAAGAGACGCAACGGAAAGGGGCACGAGCGGGTCACCTTCGACTGCTCCTGTGACAACCAGAAAGGCGATCCGGTGGTCACCGGCACGGCGGTCGTCATTCCGCCGTCCGAGCATGTCGCCCAGGCGGGCGTGGAATTGCCGGATCTGCAATGGATCGCCCACGACCAGCTCGCCCGGCTGACCGCGAAATGCGCCGACCTGCCGCCCTTGCCGACGGCGGTCGTCTACCCGTGCGACGAGACCTCGCTTCGCGGGGCCTCAACCGGCGCCGCCATGGGCCTCATCGATCCCGTCCTCGTCGGGCCGCTTGCGCAGCTGCGCGTTCTGGCAGAGCAACTCGGCCTTGATATCGCCGCCCATCGCATCGTCGATGCGGCAAGCCCGATCGATGCCGCCCTCAAGGGGGTGGCGCTCGCCAGGAACGGCGAGGTGGGCGCGGTGATGAAGGGCGCGCTGCACACCGACGAGCTGATGGGCGCGATCGTGCGGCGCGACACGGGCCTGCGCACATCAAAGCGCATCAGCCATGTCTTCGTCATGTCGGTGCCGACCTATCCCAAGCCCCTCCTGATCACCGACGCCGTCGTCAACATCGCCCCGGAAGCCGACGACAAGGCGGGCATCATCCAGAATGCCGTCGAGCTTGCCCGGGTTCTCGGCGTCGAGACGCCGCGCGTTGCCGTTCTTTCGGCGGTGGAAACGGTCAATCCGAAAATCCAGTCGACTGTCGATGCCGCAGCGCTCTGCAAGATGGCCGATCGCGGCCAGATAACGGGTGCCATCGTTGACGGCCCATTGGCCTTCGACAATGCCATCTCAGCAGAGGCTGCGCGCACCAAGGGCATCCGCTCCGCGGTGGCCGGCCGGCCCGACATCCTGCTGGTGCCGGAACTTGCCTCCGGCAACATGCTCGTCAAGCAGTTGTCGTTCCTGGCCCACGCCGATGCTGCCGGCATCGTGCTCGGCGCCGCCGTCCCCGTCATGCTCACCAGCCGGGCCGACAGCCTGCCGTCAAGGCTTGCCTCCTGCGCGCTTGCAGTCCTGCTCGCCAACAAGGCGACCGGGAACGGCGCGGCCGGTACGGAGGCAGCGAAGTGAACGTTCACGCCAATCTCACCAGCGGCGCCCTCCTGGTCCTCAACAGCGGGTCGTCCTCCGTCAAGTTCACCGTCTTTCGGGTCGAACCGGAAGGCCGGGAAATCACGCCGCTGTTTGCCGGCCAGTTGACCGGCATCGGGACCGACGCGCGGCTCTCGGCCAAGACCGCGGCCAGGGAACCGATCGCCGACGAATCCTGGGCCGATCGCGACACCGGCAGCGTGCCGGTGCTGCTGCCGCATCTGATATCGTGGATCGAACGCCACCTGCCGGCGGACCTGCCGCTCATGGCCGCCGGCCACCGGGTGGTCCACGGCGGCGCCAACCTCCATCACCCGGAGCGGATCACGGACGATGTTCTGGCCGAGCTGGAAACCCTCATCCCGCTCGCGCCCCTGCACCAGCCGCAGAACGTTGCCGCGATCAAGGTGCTGGCCGAGAGCCGGAGCGACCTGCCCCAGGTCGCCTGCTTCGATACCGCTTTCCACCACGCCCAGCCGGCGCATGCGACCACCTACGCCATCCCCAGGCACCTGACGGAGGCGGGCATCCGCCGCTACGGGTTCCATGGGCTTTCCTATGAATATATCGCGCGCCAACTGCTCGCGACCCATCCGGACCTCGCCACGGGCCGGGTCGTCGTCGCCCATCTCGGCAACGGCTCGAGCCTGTGCGCCATCAAGGACGGCACCAGCATCGACACCACCATGGGCTTTTCCGTCTTGGAAGGCGTTCCCATGGGCACGCGCTCCGGCGGCCTTGACCCCGGCATCCTGATCTATCTGATGCGCAAGTTCGACATGGACGTGAACGACCTGGAGCGGCTGCTCTACCACCAGTCCGGCCTGCTCGGCGTTTCCGGCGTCTCCAACGACATGCGCGTGCTTCTCGGCAGCAGCGATCCCCATTGCGCGGAGGCCGTCGACCTTTTCTGCCTGCGGGTCGCCAAGGAAGTCAGCGCGCTCGCCTGTTCCATGGGCGGCATCGATGCGCTGGTCTTCACGGCCGGCATCGGCGAACACTCCGCGGCGGTCCGCGCCGGGGTCTGCGCCCATCTGGAATGGCTCGGCATCGAGCTCGATCGGGCGCGCAACGCCGGCGACGAGGCGCTGATCTCCACCGACGCGTCCCTCCCGGTCCACGTCATGGCCACCGACGAGGAATTCATGATCGCGCGGCACACGGTCGATGTGCTGACGAACCGCGGCGATGCCCGCCACGGACCGGCGGCACAGATCGAGGGAGCGTCCGGCAGCGGTGAGGGGTGCTGTACCGCACCGGCGCAGGCGCAAGAGACCTGAACCGTGGCGTCGAGCACTGTAACCGCCGCAAAAGACGAAGAGATCGAAAGGTGTGCGGATTGCGGACCGTTCTCAGGATGATCCGTTGTCCGTCGCTGCCCGGGATGGGGCTTCGGTCACTCGATCTTGTCGAGGATGGAGGCCGTCTGGAGCAGGTATCGGCCATTGGTGTTGAAATAGTCGATGCCCGTCAGGTCCTGGATTTTCTTGATCCTGTACCGGAGCGTGGTGATGTGGATGGAGAGCGTTTCGGCGGCCTGCTTCAGGGAGTTCGCGGAAATGCAGACGTCGAGGCTGGTCCACAGATCGGACCGGTGATCGGCATCGTACCGCTTGATCGGCGAAATGACGTTACTCTTGATCGCCGTGTGTTCCGCCGTCCCCAGGAGATGGGACACGGCGCTGACTTCCAGGAAGTCGGTCTGGAAATGAACCCGTTCGTCGGGCGCAAAGATGTGGCCGAAGCGAACGGCGGAGCGCGCGCCGAAGAAGCTCTTCGGGATGTCGCCCACCTTCTCCACCGGCGCGCCGCATCCGAGGCAGAATCCGGACCCGACGCGCGGAGATTCCAGGGCGGCAAGGAGCTTGCGTTTCAAGACGCTCAGTTTCATGTCCTGCTTCAAGGCCAGGAAGACGATGTAGCCGTTGGCGAAGGAGTGGACGACGCTGCCGCTGAACTCGCGCCTGAAATACGCCTTGAAATGCTCGAAGCGCGCATAGTGGCTGGCATCGAGCGTCGATCCGTTCTGGCGCGCCGCGTCGCGGATCAGCAGGATCCGCATCAGGCCGCGATGGGAAAAGCCGAGGCTCTCCAGGCTCAATTGCAGCCCTTCGGGGTCGTTGACGACGCCATAGAGGATGCGGTCGACGGTGATGGCGGAGGCGCGCTGGCCGCTTTCCAGGAGCAGGTAGTCCTCAAGGATCTTGATCGACAGGAACGAGACCATTTGCCGGCAAAAGAACACCTCCTCCTCGTCGAGCTGGTGCTCCATCCGGACGATGAAATAGCCGCCGATCCCGTCCTGCAGCATGGCCGGAAAGACCATGCAGCCGGCCCGCGCATAGGGCCGGTTGGCGTCGCTTTCCGCCTCCACGAGACGGATTTCCTCCATCAACCGGGAGATCAGGGCCGGCGCGAACGCGTGGTCCCGGTCGCTGCTGGCCAGGGTCTCCCCGTTTGAAGAGATGCAGATGCAGGCAAGGCGGGTGGAGGCGGAAAATCTCTGAACGAAATCGGCAAGGCCTTCGCGCTTGACGATCGCGTCATAGAGCTCCTCATAGTGCTGGTTGACGCGCAGCAGTATCGAATATTTGTAGTTCACGAGCTGCGTCATGACGCAGAAGATGATTTCGCGGAACGGCAGGTTTACTTTTGAAATGATGAACAACGGGACGTCGTTCGCGTTGGCGAAATCGATCAGTTCGCCCGGCAGCACATCCATATAGGGATTGAGCCGGTTGAGCTTGACCACGAGGGCGGAAATCCCCTTGTCGGCAAGCTTGCGGAAGGCGTCGACCATGGCCTCGATGTTGTTCTTGTAGGCCGACAGCGTCGTCAGGATCATCATGCCGCGGCCGACGTCGCCGTCGGGGTAGTCCGGCACCTCCATGACGGATATGGACCGGACGTCCCGGTTCACCCCGTCCCGGCCGGCGACCAGGTCGATGTTCTCGGCAAAGATCTCCTCTTTCATGAGATCCGATATCGCTACGCCCATAAACGCCTCCGGGGAACAGGGGTCGTGTCATTGCCGTGCCGGCAACCGGAGCCCGCGGCCGCGACCGGGCCCCGAGATCCCTTGCCGGGAACATGCGCCCCCGTCGGTGCGGCTCGTGCGAGCGCCGGGGCAGAGACCTCCTGTCGTCACGATCATCATATGGCGCGATGTCTTATCGCTTTGCAAAGGTCCGGTGCCCGGCACCTAGGCCGCCGGCCGGGCGATCGGGAAAAAGCCGTGCCGGCCCCTTTCGTGCAAGAAAAGAGGTCCGGCACGGCTTCACGCAGACCCGCCTTGAAGGGAGGGAGCGGCGGGGGCCGATGCCGGCACTGCGTCTTGGATGGATGCGGGGTCTTCTGCGGTCTCGGCGGACGCCGCCTGGATCGCCGTCAATGCGATCGTGTAGACGATGTCGTCGACGAGGGCGCCGCGGGAGAGGTCGTTGACCGGCTTGCGCAAGCCCTGAAGCATCGGGCCGACCGAGACCACATTGGCCGAGCGCTGCACGGCCTTGTAGGTGGTGTTGCCGGTGTTGAGATCGGGAAAGATGAAGACGTTGGCGCGACCGGCGACGGCCGAACCCGGCGCCTTCTGGCGGCCGACGCTCTCCACCGAGGCCGCGTCGTACTGGATCGGCCCGTCGATGGCGATGTCGGGGCGCCGTTCGCCGACCAGCTTTGTTGCCTCGCGCACCTTGTCGACGTCGGCGCCGGTCCCGGAGGCGCCGGTCGAATAGGAGATCATGGCAACACGCGGCTCGATGCGGAAGGCGCGGGCGGACTCCGCCGACTCGATGGCGATCTCGGCGAGCTGCTCCGCCGTCGGGTTCGGATTGATGGCGCAGTCGCCATAGACGAAGACCTGGTCCGGCATCAGCATGAAGAAGACCGAGGAGACGATGGTCGAGCCGGGCCGCGTCTTGATCAGTTGCAGGGCCGGCCGGACCGTCGAGGCGGTGGTGTGCACGGCGCCGGAGACGAGGCCGTCGACATGGCCTTCGGCCAGCATCATGGTGCCGAGCACCACGGTGTCCTCGAGCTGGGCGAGCGCCTGCTCGGGCGTCAGGCACTTGGATTTGCGCAGCTCGACCATCGGCGCGACGTAGGACCGCCGCACGGCATCGGGATCGACGATTTCCACGGTATCGGGCAGGTCGATGCCGTGCCGGGCCGCTGCCGCCCTGACGACCTTCGCGGCGCCGAGCAGCACGCAGCGGGCAATGCCCTTGCGCGCGCAGATCGCGGCCGCGGCCAGGGTCCGCGGCTCGTCGCCCTCCGGCAGCACGATGCGCCGGTTGCCCGCCTGCGCGGAGCGGATCAGCTCGTTGCGGAACATCGGCGGGGTCATCGCCGTCGGCTCGGGGATGAGGTCGCGCGTAAGGAAGACCGAGACGTCGAGGTGATCGGCGAAATGGTCGATCAGCCGTTCCATGCGCTCGTCGTCCCCGGCCCGGATCCGCCGGTCGACCGCGCCGAGACGGCGAACGGCGTCGAAGGTTTCCAGATCGCTCGACAGCACGCTGAGGCCGTTGAGGCGCGGCGCCAGGAACGCCTCCAGCGCGGGAGGGATGCGGGCACCGCAGGTCAAAAGCAGCCCTGCGATCGGCATGCCGCTCGCCTTGGCGAACGCCGTCGTCACGACCACGTCGGAGCGGTCGCCCGGCGTCACCACCAGGGTGTCGGGCTTCAGCCTTTCCACCAGATGTTCCGGGCTGCGTGCGGCGACGACGACCTCGCCCATGCGGGCATCGCGCATGTCGCCCGACGCCAGCACTGCAAGGCCGAGATCGCTGACCACATCGGCGAGGCGCGGCGCGGTGAAGGAGGCGTCCTCCGGGACGACGCCGAGCAGCGTTGCGGCGAAATCCGCGCCGCCGATCGCCTCGGCGAGCGCGCCGGCGATCCGTGTCACCACGACGCCCTTCGGCGGGGCGCCGTCCCAGCCGAAGCGGCGGGCGGCATCGGCGATCGTCTCGGCGAGCCCGGCGGCGGTCTCGTTGCGGCTGAGGAGAACCGGCACAACGCTGGCGCGCAGCGACCGGGCGATGATGATGTCGAGTTCGGCGATCAGCGGATGGGCATCGCTCAGCGCCGCCCCTTCGATGACGACCGCATCCATGCCGTCGGAGGCGGTGAGGACGAGGGAGACGACCCGTTCCAGGAGCGTGTCGAGCTCGCCGCCCCTGACCGTCGCCTCGGCCTCGGCCAGCGGGATCGCGTCGGGCACGTCGAGGCCGAGGATGCGCCTGGCGAACCCGACGGACTCGTCGGCCTCCTCGCCATGGGCCGGATCGTCGCCGATCGGCTTGACGAAGCCGACCGCGGCGCCGTGGCGCTGCAGCGCACGGGCAAGGCCGAGCGCCGTCGTCGAGCCGCCGAGGTCGACCGTGGTCGGCGCGACGTAGATCAGGAGCGGGGAGTGCTGGGCGGTCATTCTGCAGCCTCGGAGAAAACGGAAAAGGCGACGGGGGCGTCGGCAAAGGCGATCGCGGCGGCGTCGCAGGCGATCATGCGCTCCTCGTCGGTCGGCATGACGAGGGCGGCGGGACGGCCGCTCCGGCTGACGCAGCCGGCAGTGCCGCCCCTCATTGCCCGGTTGGCATCTTCGTCCAGGTGCATGCCGAGAAAGCCGAGGCGGGCGATGACGGAGGCCCGGACGCTGGCCGAGTTCTCGCCGATGCCGCCGGTGAAGACGACGGCATCGAGGCGGGGAAGGGGCATCCTGAGGGCGCCGACGGTCCTGGCGATGCGGTAGGCGAAGACATCGAGCGCCATGCGCGCGCCGGCGTGCCCTTCGGCAGCGGCCGCCTCCAGCGTCCGGCAGTCGTTCGACAGTTCGGAGAGGCCGAGCAGGCCGCTCTCCTTGTTGACCATGGCGTCGAGGGCGTCGACGTCCAGCCCGGCGCGGCGGGCGATATAGGTGAGGGCGCCGGCATCGACGTCGCCGCAGCGCGTGCCCATCACCAGCCCCTCCACCGGCGTCAGCCCCATGGAGGTATCGACGCTCTTGCCGTTGCTGACGGCGGTCGCCGAAGCGCCGTTGCCGAGATGGAGAACGATGAGCCCATGGTCCTTCGGGTCGAGGCCGAGGAATTCTACCGCGCGCGCCGCCACGTAGCGGTGGGAGGTGCCGTGGAAGCCGTAGCGCCGGACGCCGAAATCGCGCCGGAACCGCTGCGGCAGGGCGTAGAGGTAAGCTTCTTCCGGAATGGTCTGGTGGAACGCGGTGTCGAAGACCGCGACGTGACCCGCATCGGGGAGCGCCGCCATCGCGGCGCGGATGCCGACGAGGTTCGCCGGATTGTGCAGCGGGGCGAGCACCGCGCAGTCATCGATGCCGGCCATCACCTCCGCGGTGATCTCGACCGACCGGGTGAAGCGCTCGCCGCCATGGACCACGCGATGGCCAACGACGCCGATGCGGTCGCGAAGGCCATGCTCGGTGAGAAAGGCAAGCAGTGCATCGAACGCCTGCTGGTGCCCGGCGCCGACGATCGGCGTCGTCCGGCGCGTGCCGTTCCTATCGAACCGGATCGACGCTTCGTCGGAGCCGAGGCGTTCGGCCAGGCCGTCGACGAGCGGCGACGGCAGGGACGTATCGAAGAGGGCGAATTTCAGCGAGGACGAGCCGCAGTTGACGACCAGTGCCAGGGGGGAACAGTTAGCCACGAAAAAACTCCCGGACGTGTGCCGATGGGGAAGGACAAGGCCTCGGGACATCCCCTGAGGACATGCTCCCGAGTTGAGAGAAAAGGACCCGATCTCGACGCAACGACCCGGCCGAAACAGAAGAAAATCGGCCGATCCCTCCCGTTCCGCCGGGCGCTTGCCGCGGCGGTTGTCAGCAAATCCGAAATCCGTCACCCGTCAGGCGGGGGCGGATTGGCGCTTCGGGAGGAAGGGTGTTTCGATCGACAGCGCTCTCAAGGGGCAGCCGGTCCGGCCGCCCCCCGAGCGCTCGGCGTCAAAGATCGGAAAGGAACTCGTCGAGGCAGTCGCAGACGACCTGCGGGTTCTCCACGATCAGGAAATGGCCGTAATCCTGGACCGGCTTGTAGACCAGCTTCTGCGTGCCGGTCAGCCGGGCCATGGTCTTGGCGACCATGTCTTCCGTTACGATGGGATCGTCCACGCCGTGGACGATGAGCACCGGGCAGGTGATGGTCGACATCTTGTCGCGAACGTCGAACCCCGTGTACTGCTTCAGGTCAGCATATTTGGTGCTGGAGATTTCCTGGGCGACGCCCAGCATGATGAAGTCGCGGGCGTCTTCCGAACAGGCGCGGCCGATCAGGCACTCCGAATATTCGATCTGCGAGTGCTGGACGCTGACATAGGGATGGTCGAGCATCTCCAGGATCTTCGCGTCGACCGTCGGCGTGTAGTCCGCCCCCTGCATGGAGAGGATGGCCGAGACCGGATAGTTCTGGGCGATGTAGTAGACGATGTTACCGCCCATCGAGCAGCCGATGACGACCGGGTTCTTGGCGTCCAGTTCCTGGATCACGTCCCAGACGAAGGAGCCGTATCCCTCGAAGGTGTCGATCGCCTTGTTGTGCGGCAGCGGCCAGCTCTTGCCGTGCGCCGGCATGTCGAACGAGTAGACCTTGTACTTGTCCTCCATGATTTCGAGGATGTCGTGGTACTGGCGGTTCTCGCGGCCGGCCGTGTGCAGGCAGATGATCGTGTAGGGGCTGTCCTCGGGACCGTCATTGGTCTCGAAATAGGTCTTGATGCCCTGAACTTTCTTGTAGAATCCGGTGATTGCCATGATCGTGCCTCCTTACTTCGTGCCTTCAAGAATTTCGGCGAACACGCGGCAGAGATAGGCCACGGCGTTGAAGTTCTGCCGCGTGCGAAGCGGCGCTCCCATATGGGCGAGGCAGTTAGGGTTCATCTTGTTGGTGGAAACGGTGAGGCTCTTGCGGACGGCGAACTGGTCCCAGTCCTTCTTGGCGCCGGACACCCCGAGGTCGACGCCGCTGAGCGGAATGCCGGCTGTGACGTCGATGATTTTCCCGTTGTGGACGGCGAAGGTATAGACCTCCTCATCGTATTTGAGGGTGATGTTGCCGGTCAGAACCCGCCCGTAATACTTGTTGGCGAAGGTATCGGCATCGGGACCGTTGAGCCTGTCTTTGAGCTTCAACATGACGTCCTGCATCGTATTTCTCCTGTCGGAACAACTCTTCTTGCTCTTTTCGTCCAGGACCCGAAGGCGCCCGGGGACGGGGCAGCTCCGGGTCGGGCCTCCCCCGGGCGTGCCCGGGAGAGGGATTTCGTGCCCGACCTAGTCGGCGATCTCGGTCAGTTCCTTGCGAGCGGTCTCGACGCCCCAGATATACACGATCGGAACCATCAGGAATCCGCCGATGGCGCAGACCAGTTCGGCCGTCGTCGGGGTGCTGAGGTCGGCGATCACGCCGAGCGCCATCATCGAGAACACGGCCGACAGACGCCCGACACCGATGGACAGGCTGTTGCCGGTGGCCCGGACGTGGGACGGGAAGATCTCCGACGAGTAGGCGATCAGGATCGAGTGCACGCCGAGGCCGATGCCGATGATGGGCGTCGCGATGTAGAGCAGCGTCACGTCGGGGGTGGCCGACCGGCTGGAGACGAACATCATCAGGGTGCCGATGAGGATGATGATGGTGAACAGCAGCATGCCGCGCCGCCGTCCGATCATGTCGCCGATCTTGCCGGCAAGCGGGTAGCCGATGATGGCGACGCCCCACATCAGCATGTTGAGCTTGCCGCGGGCGACCGCGTCCATGCCGAAGTCCTGTGCTGCGCAGACCAGGAACCAGGTGGTGTTGCCCCAGGCCCAGAATGCGCCGATGGAATGCAGCGCCATGCCGACGAAGGTGCTCTTGCGGTATTCGGGCCGGAACAGCTCCCAGGTCGTGATCTTCTTCTGACGCGTGGTCGGCGGAACTTCGGCCGCGCCGCCCGTGTTCGGAACCTTCTTGCCGTGGTCGCGCAGCCAGAGGTCGCTCTCACGCAGCCAGAAGATGACCGGAATGCAGATGACGATACCGATGATGCCCATCTGGCTGAACGTTCTCCACGAAAAGCCCATGGTCATCATGACGGTGAACATCGCCGAGCAGAGGAAGTAGCCGACCGGCGTACCCATCTGCATCAGGCCGAGGAAGGCGCCGCGATCCCGCGCCGGGACGACCTCGGAAAGGTGCGACGAGCCGATGCCCCACTGGCAGGTCTGGCCGTGCGCGGAGATGAACCGCAGCGGCAAGAGCTGGAGGATGCTCGTGGTGAAGCCGATCATGCTGTTGAAGATGGTGGCGAAGGCGATGCTGAGGCACATGCCGAGGCGCCGCCCCTTCCTGTCGGCGAGCAGCGGCAGCCAGAGTGCGCTGATGAAGCCGCCGAGCGAGTAGACGCTGACCACAAGTCCGATCGAGGTGGAGGAGTAGTTCATCTCCTCCATCATGCCGGAAAGCGCCAGGTTGAAGGTGTTGCTGAACCCGACGAACGTCCAGCCGAGGAAGACGACGATGAAGGTCTTGTAGACAAAGGCCTTGTCGATGAATTTCGGTTTGGAGACGTTGGGTGGGTCGGAAATCGCTGCTTGTGTCATCTTGATTCAACTCCCTGATCAGATCGTTCCGTTGGCAGCAAAGTCTTCTATTTCCTTGTCGCTGTAGCCGAGCGCGCGGTAGACCGCCTGGTTGTGCTCGCCGAGCGACGGGGAGGGCCCGCGAACGTGCGGGTTGGTTTCGGACATCTTGAAAGGCTGGTTGGTGATCCTGACCTTGCCGATCGTCGGGTGGTCGACTTCGGTGAAGACCTTGCGGTCTCCGGCCAGGTGCGGATCTTCCGCCACCTGCGCGATGTTGTAGATCGGCGAGACGGGCATCTTGGCCGCCAGCAGGCGCTCGACCAGATCGTCGATCGGGATCGTGCTGGTTGCCTCGTCGATCAGCCGGTCGAGTTCCGGCTTGTTCTTGACCCGCTCGTCGTTGTTGGCGAATTCCGGGCGTTGCAGAAGCTCGGGCCGGCCGATGATGTTGCAGAGCTTTTCCCAGGCCACCTCACCCATCGCCAGGAGGGCGACCTCGCCGCCGATGGCGTGGTAGCAGCCGCCGGGCGCGCAGGCGGTGTAGCCATTGCCCTGGCGCTGGGGGACGACGCCGGTCGTCAGGTAGACCTGGTTGACGCTGGCCATGCCGACGATCGCGGCCTCGACCAGCGAGGCGTCGATAAACTGGCCGCGGCCGGTGGCGTGGCGGTGTTGCAGCGCCGCCAGGATGCCGATGGTGGCATTCATGCCGGCCATTACGTCGGCGACGGAGGAGCCGCAGCGCACCGGCGGCCGGTCGGGATAGCCGGTGATGCTCATCATGCCGCTGAGCGCCTGGGCGACCGGGTCGAAGCCGGCCCGCTGGCTGTAGGGGCCGGTCTGGCCGAAGCCGGAGACCGCGGCATAGATCAGGCCGGGATTGATTTCCCGCAGCGTCTCGTAGTCGAGGCCGAGCTTTTTCATGACGCCCGGCCGGAAGTTCTCGACCAGGACGTCGACTTCCTTGATCAGCCGCAGGAAGACGTCCTTGCCCTTCTTCAGGTTGAGGGTGATGCCCTTCTTGCTGCGGTTGAAGTTGACGAAATAGGTGCTCTGGCCGTTCTGCTTGGGCAGGTTGATGCGGGAGTCGTCGCCGACGCCGGGGGTTTCCAGCTTGATGACGTCGGCGCCGAGATCGGCGAGGAGGGCGGTGCATGCCGGCCCCGCCAGTACCCTGCCCATGTCGAGGACCTTCAGCCCCGACAAGGCCGATCCGTTGGTGTATTCCATTGTCTTCTCCTGTGGCTTGCTCAGCCTTTTTCGTTGCCGGCGATGAGAACGGCGCTGAGCTGCGGTGGGCCGCCGAAGGTGTGGGAAAGGCCCCTGGCGACGCCCTTCAGCTGGCGCTCGGGATTGTCCGTGCGCCCCTGGAGCTGCTTGTAGATTTCGTAGGTCATGCGGATGCCGCTGGCCCCGACCGGGTGGCCGAAGCACTTCAGTCCGCCGTCGACATTGACGGGCAGCCCGCCCGTGCGTTCGAAGAAGCCGCTGTCGATGTCGTCACGGGCGCGGCCGCGCGCGCTGAAGCCGAAGTCCTCGTAGATCAGCATCTCCGTGACGGTGAAGCAGTCATGGACTTCGGCGACGTCGATCTCCTCGCGCGGGTTCTTGATCCCGGCCATCTCGTAGGCCTTGCCGGAGGAGACCTTCAGCGCGTCGAAGCTGGTCCAGCCGAAGTCCGGCCGCAGGTGCGGCAGGCCGGCATCCATGGAGATGCCGAAGCCCTTGACCCAGATCGGATCGTCGCGGAACGAGCGGGCGTTTTCGGCGCTGGTGATGATCGCGCAGGCGGCGCCGTCGCTGTTGCCGCAACAGTCGAACAGGCCGAGCGGGGTGGCGATGATCGGCGCCTTCAGCACGTCCTCGACGGTGATCTCCTTGTGGAAATGCGCCTTCGGGGAGAGCATGCCGTTGGCGTGGTTCTTCACCGCGATGTTGGCGAGAAGCCGCTTGCCTTCATCGTAGGAGATGCCGTTCTCCTCGAAATAGCGGGTGCCGATCAGGGCGAAGGAGCCGGGCGCCGTGCGGCGGGCCTCCATCACGGTGGAGATGCCGCGTCCGGCGCCGAGCCCGGCAAAGCCGGTGTCCTTCAGCTTTTCCGCACCGATCGCGAGCACGGTCTTGTAGGCGCCGCTGGCCACCGCCATGCACGCCTCGATCAGCGCGATATGGCCCGAGCAGCAGTAGTTCTCGTTGCGCAGGATCGGGATGTTCTTCAGCTTCAGGGCGTCGGCGATCGGGGTTGCGGCAAGGGCGCCGGTGGTGCCGTTGGAATAGAAGACGGCATCGATCTGGCCAGGCTCGATCCCGGCGTCGGCATAGCCCTCATACGCCGCTTCGATGATCAGGTCGGACAGCCCCATGTCCCAGCGCTCGCCGAACTTGGAGCAGCCCATTCCGACGATGGCGACCTTATCCTTCATTGTTCTTCTCCTCGGCCTTGCGCAGCGGCCGGAACTTCCAGTAATAGTTGACGAAATTCCCGAGGTTGTGGATCTTGCGTAAGGTAAAGTTGAGTTTTTTACCTACGAAAATCTCTTCCGGATTGAAGTCCGTCATGTTCAGGTAGTATCGGCATCCCGACTCATCTTGCGCGACGGTCTGGACGACGACGGGATCGTCGCTGCGGCCGGCGAGCCGATCGATGGAATAGGTGAATATTTCCGGTTCCATGCGAGATCTTGGGGAGACCGTGAACTTGTCCTTCGCGCCGCAGGAATGGCAGACGCGGTTCACCGGAAAGGCGGCGGTGCCGCATTCCTCGCAGACGCTGCCTTCCAGCCCGAGATAGGTCCCCTGGTCGCGCCAGGTCATGGCGGTGGAGATCGTCAGGCGGAAGGGTTCCCCGGCGGCCGGCTCGATGGTCCCGCGGAAGGAGAGCAGCCTGCCGTACTCGGCAAGCTCGCGCCGGGACGCAAGGAGGTCGCGCATGCGGCTGCGCCGCGGACAGCGGCAGATGGCGTCGGTGACGGTCAGTGAAAAGACATCGGCGCCGTTGCCGTAGTTGGCGACGAGGATCCGGTCGCCGGGGGAGGCGGTTTCCAGGGCGGCGGCAAGGGCGACGAACACCTGGGCGGTGCCCGAGCAGCCGATCTCGAGCATCAGCGGGTCCTGGACCTGCTCGGGAGAAAAGCCCAGCTTCTTGGAGACCGCGAGGTGCTCGCGCAGGTCCGAGGTCGAGATCACCAGCCGCGCATAGTCGGCGGCGCTGGAATGGGTCTCCTCCAGGAAGGAGGAAATCGCCGCCTGCATGGCCGACTTGTAGCCGCAATCGGTGACGAAGCGCGGTTCGGCCGTGTTGATGTGGCGCTCGCCCGCATTGCGCCAGACGTCGACGATCTCGCGGGTGTTGCCCGACATGTGGTCGATCACGGCGATCGGGCTCTCGTCGCCGATCGTCACCGCGGCGGCGGCATCGCCGAACAGTTGCTCCTGCGGCGATTTCGGCGCTGCGTCGCGGCAATCGGCGGCGACGACGACGGTGTTCGTGCCTGGCCGGGCGATGGCCGCGTCGAGGGCCATGCGAAGCGCCCCGGTGCCGGCCTTCAGGGAGCTGGCAAGGTCCATGGTGAACACCGTTTCGGGGAGGCTGCACGCCCTGGCGACGATGGCGGCGTGGGATTTCTCGGCGTAGGGCGCGGTCGTCGAGGCGAAATACAGCGCCTGGATGCCGCCGCCCAGCGTGTCGGCGCCGGCGTCCCGGATGGCCTCGACCGCCATGGTGACGGCATCTTCGTCCACATTGGCGACACTGCGGCAGCCCTTGAGCCCGCGTGCCCCCCACGCAGCGGCGATCGTATTCCGCTGCATGTAGTAATAGGGGATATGTACGCCGATTGACGTAATTCCTATCGGTTGCATTACCACTTGCTTCCTTGGCTTTACGGTTTTGTTTTTCCTTCTGTATCTTGAACAATTACAAGCCGCGGCACGGCTTCCACAATTCGCAGATTGATAATGGAAAGGACCAATTTTCCTACGAAAGGAGGGGTCTTTTGTGCGCTGCAGCAATGTCTTGGCGCTGCAATGTGCTGAAGGCCGTCAAAAAGGATTCAACTGCGACCCCACGCCGCAAGGTTTTTACTTGACAGCAATTTGAGGAATACTTTGGAGGGCGGCACGCGGACGAGCGCGCATGGGCGGCAGGCCCGCAGTCGGTGCCCCCGCCGTCGGAGGCAATGCCGAAAAAAAGAATGAGGCGCCGTGCCGTCGGGCAGGGCGCCTCATCCAGGGTCGTGCAGCGTCGCGCGGGAAGGTCGCAACGAGCGCTGCGATCGATCGGGCTCAGCCGATGTTGACGCGGTATTTCTCGATCTTGTCCCAATCCAGTTCGACGCCGAGGCCGGGGCCTTCGGGGAGCTGGGTGTGGCCGTTCTTGATGACCAGCGGGCTCTTG
Source organism: Rhodobium gokarnense (assembly GCF_025961475.1). Classification (NCBI taxonomy): domain Bacteria; kingdom Pseudomonadati; phylum Pseudomonadota; class Alphaproteobacteria; order Hyphomicrobiales; family Rhodobiaceae; genus Rhodobium; species Rhodobium gokarnense. The sequence continues at coordinate 107,709 of NZ_JAOQNS010000002.1, forward strand.
ATGATGGTGTCGGCGACGCAGTCGAGGTAGCAGGCGACCTCGCAGGGCAGGCTGATCTGCCGGAACGCTGCGGCGAACTGCACGCAGGCGGCGGCGCCGTAGTCGCATTCGGCCTGCAGGCACACCTGTACCGGCAGGTTTCCGGCTTCCGCCAGATGCACGATCTTGCGCGACTTGGTGAAGCCGGTGCGCGGGATCTTGATGCCGATCTCGCGGACAGCGCCGAGCCGGAGCTGGTGATAGACGGCCTCGACGGTGAAGCTCGATTCATCGGTCAGGATCGGAATGTCGGTCCGGCTGGCGAGGTCCAGGCGGCCGGCATCGTCCGACGCCCGGATCGGTTCTTCGAGGCTGTCGATGACGCCTTCCAGCGCCTTCATCACGCGGATGGCGTCCTGGCGGCCGTAGTCCATGTTGGCATCGATGTAGAGCCGCGCGTTCGGGGCTTCCGCCCGCATCTCCTTCAACAGCGCAATGTCGTTGTCCGGATCCGGCCCGCCCTTGACCTTGAAGCAGATGAAGCCTTCGCCGGTCAGGCGCTTCAGTTCGGCGATCGCCTGCTCGTTGGAGACCAGCGGGATCTGCCAGGAGACCGGCACTTCCGTGCGATAGGGGCCGCCAAGGAGTTGCGCCGCCGAGACGCCGAGCAGCCGGGCATTGAGGTCCCACAGGGCGACGTCGATCGCGCCCTTGGCCGCCGGGTTCCACTGCAGCCGCTCCATCTTCTCCCAGATGCGCTCCAGGTTGAGGGAATCCTCGCCGATCAGCGGCGGGATCAGATGCTTGGTCAGCGCGTAGTACATGCCTTCCTGGGTCTCGCCGTAGATCATCGGGCGGGGGATCGCCTCGGCGTGGCCGCAGGTGCCGTCCTCCGCCTCGATACGCACGATGAGGTGGTCGGACGCGGTGAGGGCGCCGGCGGCCCATTTGACCACATGCTTGTAGGGAACGCTGAACGGCGTGACCGTGATCGACTTGATTTTCATGACATTTCTCCTGTTGGCGGAGGGAGGACGGTGAAGGGATCGAAGGGGTTTCCGGGCGCGCGGACGCACTACGCGACGGCGCCCGGAAACGGATGGTGAGGAGGAGGCCGGCGCCGTCAGGCGCCGGCGGGGTCGGGTGCTGCGGTCAGGCCAGGGTTTTCCCCGCGGTTTCCTTGCCCCAGAGCGCCACCGGGATGGCGAGCCAGCCGAACAGCGTGGAATAGAACAGGGCCGTGCTGACGCTGGAGTAGTCGGCGATGACGCCCATGACGGTCGGGCACATGATGGCGGCGACCTTGCCGGTCGCGACCGAGAAGCCGAGCCCCATCGACCGGTTCTTGGAGGAGAAGATCTCGCTCGTGTAGGTGATCAGCGGCGTGTTGGTGGACTGCGCGAAGCCGAGCAGGACGGCAAGCGCGAAGACGGCCATCATCGACGGCGTATCCATCCAGCGAAGGACGTTGAGGCCGACCACCGCCGTCATGCCGAGCATCAGGCACAGGATGATGCACCAGCGGCGGCCGATCCGGTCCTGGAGCCAGCCCGACAGGAGATAGCCGCAGGTCGCGACCGCGTAGATGATGATGAACACGCTGCCGATCTGCCCCGACGTTGCGCCGAAGTCGCTGACCAGTGCCGAGGGCAGCCAGATCGTCGCGCCCCAGCCATAGACGCCGAGCGTCACGTGCAGAACCGAGGCGACGATCGTCGCCTTGCGGTCCTCGGGCGTTGCAAACAGCGCCGACAATCCTTCGCGCGTCCGCCACACCTTGCTGGCGTCGATGTCGGCGGCGTTCTTGCGATCCACCCAGGCCTGGCTTTCCTTGAACCGGCTGACGACCGGAATGATGACCAGTGCCGGCAGGACGAGCGCGAAATAGCAGGCGCGCCAGCCGAGCCCGAGCGCGGCGACGGTGGCGAAGATCACGCTGGCGAGGAAATAGCCGAGCGGATAGCCGGACTGCATGATGCCCATCCAGAATCCGCGCTTCTTCGGCGGCACGACCTCGGCCAGATAGGTGGCGCCGATCGGCCATTCGCCGCCGGTGCCGATGCCGGTCAGGAACCGCGCGACGCCGACGGTGAACGCGCTGCCGGCAAGGCCGATCGCGCCGGTGAAGACGGAATACATGCCGACGCAGGTGATCATGCCCCAGCGGCGGCCGTATTTTTCACCGATGATGGGAAGGGTGAACGAGCCCAGCGTCGCGCCGGCAAGGAACATCGTTCCGATCAGGCCGATCGCGGATTGCGACAATTGAAACTCGTCGCGGATGAGGGGCATCGTCAATGAGAAGATGGTGCCGTCGGCAGCATCGAAAATCCAGGCGATGCAGACGACGATCAGGATCAGCCAGGAGTCGCGCGTCATCCTGTCTTCGGACGTCGCGGCAGCCAGGCGTGGCTTCAGCGTAGGTTTTGGTCGGTCGCATACTGCGGTCATTGCCACCCCCGAATTGGCAGACGATTGTTTTTGTTGTTCGAGTCCTCTGGTGGCCGTTTCTTATTTGTCGGATAGCGGTTTTTGGAAGATGCCTTTAGCACGGTTTGCAAATTTATTGTGTCACGATGAATAGTATAAAGATGCGTCACATTAGCCGCTATCCACAGAACGAGGATTTCCGACCCCTAACCTTGCTTCGAAAGGAGGAATTCGGCGTTGCGACGGGACTCCAATTGAGCCGTTTATTCTCCAAATTAACCGTTTCAGAACGGCGTTGCGGCCGGAATCTGGCGCGAGCAAAAACAACCACCGGTCTTTGCTCCGCAAAGGGCATATTTGAACTGTTGAGCGGCAAGTACTGGCCCGCCTGACCGTACGGCACCCGTCGGCAACAGGTGCCGGCGTCAACCGCGCCCGCCGGCGCGGAGTGTCATGTGTGGTGATCAGCCGGCCGGATGTGCCGGCAGGGATGCCGGCGCGGCCGCGCGCGAGGCGGGGGACGGAGCGCGTTCGGGAGAAGCCAAGGGGAGGAAAAACGCCCCTTTCCGTCCTTGCCTACTGCGCCGCCACCCCGCTGAACGACCTGTCGAGCGCCTCGGCGACCGGCTCCACGTCGTCCATCGACAGGCAGAGCGGCGGCACCATGCGCAGGATGTTCTTGAAGTTGCCGGATTTCGACATCACGAGGCCGTTGTCGCGGGTGGCCTCGAAGACCTTTGCGGTCGCCTCCGGCGCCGGCTCCCTTGTCTGGCGGTCCTTGACCAGTTCGATCGCCATCATGAAGCCGCGACCGCGCACGTCGCCGATGACCTCGTAGCGCTGCTTCAGGCTTTTGAGGTGCTCCATCAGCGCCGCGCCGACGGTGCGGGCGTTCTCGATCAGGTTCTCGTCCTTGATCACCTGCAGGACCGCGCGGCCGGCGGCGCAGGCGACCGGATTGGCGCCATATGTATGGAACAGGAATTTCTCGCGCATCGATTCCGCGACGGCGCGCTTCATGACGACGGCGCCGAGCGGGATGCCGTTGCCGATGCCCTTGGCCATGACGACGATGTCGGGGACGACCCCGTGGCGCTCGAAACCCCACATGGCATCGCCCGTCTTGCCGAAGCCGGACTGCACCTCGTCGACGATGCAGAGCCCGCCGGCTGCGCGCACGCGCTCAAACGCGCCTTTCAGGTAGCCGTCCGGCGCAATGACGATGCCGCCATAGCCCTGCACCGGCTCGATGATCATGCCGGCAAGCGCCCCGCTCGTCGTATAGGCGATGGTGCGGTCGATCTCTTCCAGATAGGGCTCGGTGCCGGGCCCGAAGATGCCGCGATACTGGTTCGGCTCGGCAACGAAGCTGATGTTCGAGAGCTGGCCGATATTGTGGCGGAAATTCCTGACGCCGGTGACGCCCTGCGCCCCATAGGTGGCGCCGTGATAGGAATTGCGCAGCGCCAGCATGTCGGAATTGCCGGTCGCGGAGCGCGCCAGCATGATGGCGAGGTCGATGGCCTCGGTGCCGGAATTGGTGAAGTGGACGACCCAGTCCTCGCCCGCCGGCATGGTCGCGGCGAGCTCTTCCGCGAAATGGGCCGGCACCGGATGGTGGAACATGGTGGTGCAGTGGGTCAGCCGGTCGACCTGGTCCTTGACCGCGGCGGTGACCGCCGGGTGCGCGTGGCCGACGCTGATGCACAGATTCATGCCGAGGAGGTCGATCAGCCGGTTGCCGTCCTCGTCCCAGACATACTGGCCCTTGCCCTCTTTGATCACGAGCGGCGTCTCATAGGGAACGAAGGCGCGCTGGGTCGCCGCAAAATATTTGTCCCGTTTGTCGAGGATCGCGTCGCGGGACCAGTCGGTTTGCAGTTCCGATCCTGTCGCGTTGCCTGCCGTCCTGTCCATCGATCGTCTCCCTTCGAGCTTGCCTGTTCTGAGAATGCGGGCACCCGGCGAAGAGGAAAAGGGACAGATGATCTATTTCGAAGGGACAGATGGCGCCATCTGTGACAGTGTCCGTCCAGACCGAAAAGGCGAGCGACATGGATATCCTGACGTCACGGATTTTCGATCTGCCCGGCAACTCCGGCCTCAAGCTCCGCGACCGGATCTGCGAGCAGGTCAGCGCCGCGATCTCCCGCGGCGCGCTGCCGCCGGGGTTCCGCATGCCCTCCTGCCGGGCCCTCGCGGAGCGGCTCAAGGTCTCGCGCAACACCGTGTTCGCGGCGTATGCGCGGCTGGTCGATCTCGGCCTCCTGGAGGCGAAGGATCGCTCGGGCTATGTTGTGCGGGCCGCCGCGTTGCCGGTCGTGCCTGCCGGGAGCGGCGCTGGCGCGGTGGAGGCCGAACCCGTCGACTTCGGTCCGTTGCCGCCGTCGTCCCTGAAGCGGGTCGACCATCCGGCCGACTGGTCCGACTATCCCTATCCCTTCATCTACAACCAGACCGATCCGGCGCTGTTTCCGATCGATGCCTGGCGCGAGTGTTCCCGCCAGGCGCTGAAGCGCTCGACCCTGACGGAATGGACCGGGGAATACATCGCCGGCGACAGCCCCCATCTCCTGCAGCAGCTCCGCCAGCGGCTCCTCGTCTATCGCGGCGTCCTTGCCGGCGACGACGAGATCATGGTGACGCTCGGCGCCCAGAACGCGCTGGCGATTATGGGGCTGCTGTTCGCCCGCAACGCGGGGCCGATCGCGGTGGAGGATCCCGGCTACCCCGACGCTCGCAACGCCTTCACGCTCACCGGCAACGACGTGAGGGACGTTGCCGTCGACGATGGTGGGCTTGTCCCGGGAAAGATCCCGCAGGGCTGCAAGCTCGTCTATGCAACGCCCAGCCACCAGTTCCCGACCTCCGTCAGCATGACGCTTGCGCGACGGGAAGACCTGGTCGCCCGCGCCGCTCGCGACGATTTCTTTGTCCTTGAGGACGACTACGAGGCCGAGATGCATGGCGGCGCGGATGCCTTGCCGACGTTGAGGTCCCTCGACCGCAACGGTCGGGTCATCTATGTCGGCAGCCTGTCCAAGACCCTGTCGCCGGGCCTCCGGATCGGCTTCATCGTCGCCAGCCGCCAGATCATCCGCGAGGCGAGGGCGATCCGCACCATGCTTCTCAGGCATCCGCCGACGATCCTCCAGGAGACGACGGCCCTGTTTCTCGGCCTCGGCTATTACGACCGGCACCTGCGCACGCTCGTGCGTCGCCACGGCGAGCGCTGGCGGCACATGAAGGCGGCCATCGACAGCAAGCTCGGCGCCTTTTCCGTGAAGCACTCCGTCGGCGGGACCTCGTTCTGGCTGACCGGCCCGGAAGGCTTCGACGCCACGGCGTTCAGCGCTTCCCTGCGAAGGGACGGCGTCATCATCGATGCCGGCGAGACCTTCCACATGGCGCGCGCGCCGAAAAATTCCTTTCGTCTGGGCTTTGCCTATGTGCCGGAGGAGCGCATGGAGCGCGGCGTCGCCCTCATCGCCGAAGCCGCTGCCAGTCATGGTGTTCCGGCCGCGTGAGGCGTCAGCGGACCCTCGACGTCATTGCCCCGCGCCCTATCACCAGAACCAGCGCCGGATGGCCTGAAAAAAGCCGCAAGGGTCTGGACGATCGCCGCAATCGTGGTTGGCCCGTCCCGGAGCCGCGAGACGGAGGATCCGCCCCTGCCCGAACCTGACCGCAAGGCGACGATGTCGCGCTGGCTGCCGCTCAAGGCATTCCGGCAGGGAAGTCCATTGTTCGGCAACGACGTCGTCGACGACGACCTCAGCGAAGGCATTGCCCGCGAGGAGCTGTCCGGGCTCGCCTACATGTTCTGGGGGCGCATCGTCGTCCTCGGGTTCCTGGCGCTGTGGGTCTTCTTCACGCTGCCGCTGGAGCGCTCGGGCGCCTATCTCCTTGCCATCGTCACCTTCGCGCTGCTCGGCGCGCCGCCCTATCTGCTCGCTCGCCGCGGCCTTGGCGGCAATGCGGTGACGGCCGTCTTCCTGCTGCTGGACGCCGGCGTGCTGTGCCTCATCCTGCTGGTGCCGCCGCCCTTCTACGTCGAAGGCTGGACGCCGCAGATCAACCTGCGCCTTCCCAACATCCTCTATGCCGGCATCTTCCTCGTCGGCATGGCGCTCAGCTATTCGCCGACGCTCGTCGTCTGGACGGGCCTGTCCCTGACCGCGGCCTGGGCGGCCGGCTACCTCTGGATCGCCAGCCTGCCCGGCTCCGTCACCAACACTTCGCGCCAGATGCTCGACGGCGGCTTCACCCCCGAAGAGGTCATCCGGCGCTTCCTCGATCCGCAATCGGTGAGCCTTACCGTGCTCACCAACCAGGTCATCTTCCTCCTATTGATCACCAGCCTTTTGACGCTCGCGGTCTGGCGCTCGCGCCGGCTGCTGCGCCGGCAGGTGGCGGCAGAGGCCCAGCGCAGCGCCCTGTCGCGCTACTTCTCGCCGAACATCGTGCGCGAGCTGTCGACCAGCGGCGATGCCCTGATCCGACCGGAACGGCATCAGGCGGCGGTTCTCTTCGCCGATATGGTCGGCTTCACCGGCCTTTCGGAGGGGCGCTCGCCGGAGGCGTTGATGGGGCTCCTCAGCGAGTTCCACGGCCGCCTCGCGCGGACCGCTTTTGCCCATGACGGCACGGTCGACAAATATATCGGCGACGCCATCATGGTGCATTTCGGCACCCCGCGGACCCGCGACGACGACCCCGTGCGGGCGCTCTCCTGCGCCGTCGCCATGATCGCGGACATCGAAAGCTGGAGCCGCGAGCGGCAACGGTTCGGCAGCGAGCCGATCCACCTCGGCATCGGTGTCCATTACGGCGATGTGCTGGTCGGCAATATCGGCGACGAGAGGCGGCTGGAATACACCATCCTCGGGGATGCGGTGAACGTTGCGAGCCGACTGGAACGCCTGACCCGCGAGATCGGCTGCACCCTCGTGGTGAGCGACAATCTGGTCCGGGCGGTCAGGCAGGCCGGCGGTGACCCGGCGGCGATCGCGCCGGCCTTGAAGGCCTATCCGGCGCGCACCGTCCGTGGCCGCAAGGCGCCCGTTGCGATCTGGTGCGATACTGAGCCGGCGTAGTAGGACGCTGCCGGACGCCGGGGCGTGATCCGGCAGCGTCCGGAGTGGGTCTTCGTCAGAACGGCATCGGGTGCTGCCGGTAAGCCGCCTTGATGTCGTCCATCACCTCGTCGGAAAGCGTCAGGTCGGCGGCGCCGATGGCAGTCTCCAGTTGCGGGATCGAGGTGGCGCCGAAGATGACGGAGCCCATGAACGGGCGGGTCAGGCAGAAAGCAAGCGCCATCTGCGCCGGATCGAGGCCGTGCTTTTCGGCAGCGTCCAGATAGGCGTCGTGGGCCGGCCAGATGGTCGGAACGAGGCGCCCGTTGATGGTCGCGTTGAGGGAGCGGCGCGAGCCCGCAGGCGTCGTATCGCCGGCATATTTGCCCGAAAGGATGCCGCAGGCGAGCGGCGAATAGGCGAGGAGGTCGACGTCCTCGGTGCAGGCGAGTTCGCCGAGATCGAGGTCGAAGATGCGGCACATCAGCGAATATTCGTTCTGGATCGTCGCCACCCGCGGCAGGCCTTCGCGCTCCGACAGTTCCAGGAACATCCGCGTACCCCAGGCGGTCTCGTTGGAGAGCCCGATATGGCGCACCTTGCCGGCCTCGATCTGGCGCTGCAGTTCGCCGAGGATATCGGCGGTGTCCTGGCGCACGCTCGCCGCGTCGATGCCGGTCGGATCGTAGTCCCAGTATTTGCGGAAATGGTAGCTGCCGCGGTTCGGCCAGTGGAGCTGGTAGAGATCGACATAGTCGGTCCTCAGCCGCTTCAGCGAGGCATCGAGCGCCTCGCGGATCGCCTGCGGCGTGATCGGCGCGCCGCCGCGCGCCCGCGACGAGCCCTCGCCGGTGATCTTGGTGGCGAGCACCACGTCGCCGCGCCGGCCGGACTTTTCGATCCAGGTGCCGATATAGTCCTCGGTCTTGCCGGGATAGTCGGATGGGCCCGGATTGGCCGGGTACATCTCGGCGGTGTCGATGAAGTTGATGCCGGCATCGAGGGCGCGGTCGATCTGGGCGTGGCCCTCGGCCTCGGTGTTCTGGGAGCCCCAGGTCATGGAGCCGAGGCAGAGGGTGGAGACGCGAAGCTCCGTGCGTCCGAGCGTGGTGTAGTCCATGGAGCTCTCCTTGGAATGCGGGAACGGCCGTGACGCCGGCGAGGGAGAAAGGGGCGCCGGCCCGGTCGAAGGGAAGGGGGTACCCGCTTTTTAGTGCAGGAGAGCGAAAAGGGTAAGGGGTTTGGCCTATTCCGGGTCACCGGCCGTGAGATAATCCCACAGGCGCTCGAAGATCATGCCGGCGTCGGTGGCGCGGAGCCTGGCTTCCTCGGCATCGAGGACGGGCGCGGTTTCGGCAAGCCCGGCCTTGAGTGCTTCGATCTCCACCCGGCAGGCGTCTTCCAGGTAAAAGGCGAGCCCGACGGCCTTCTGCAGGGTCTCGCCGGCCGTCACCGCGCCGTTGCCGCGCATCATCACCGCCCGGCCGGTGCCGAGCGCGGCGACGACGCCGGCCGCCTTGTCGTCGTCGCGCACAAGCTGCGGATCGTCCCAGAGGGGAGGGGCCGGGGAAAAATAGGCGCCGAAGCCGTGCCGGGCCCTCGGTGTCCGGCCAAGGCCGGCGAGCGCCATCATCTGCGGTGACATGAACCGCACGACGCCGCCGACCTCCGGCCGCGTGCGATAGATGCGCTGGTGGATGCGCACCTCGCCGAGGATGCCGTCCGGCAGCGGACCCTCGACCGGCACCACCTGGCAGGCCTCGCCCGGCTCCGTCAGCCCCGGCGGCTTCGACGGCGTGACCAGGAACCGGTCCGCATCGATCCGCGCCGAGCAATGGCCATAGGCATGGACGAGGCCGTGGCGGCCGAGCGCGCGGGCGGCCTTTCGAACGGTCACGGAAAGGGCGGGATCGATATCGCTCATGGCAAGGGACCGGAGGAGAGGGGGACGAGAAAAACCGGCGGCACGGGTGCCGCCGGGCGGTTTTGCGGGGGTCGGTTGGCGGCTACATGGCCGCCGCTTCGGCCTCCAGCTCCTTCAGCAGCGGCGCGCGCTCGCGCCATTCGGCGTACCAGGCGTCGATCGCCTCGCCAAAGAAGGTGCGGTCGACGGTGATCACCGGCACCTTGCTGGTCTGCAGCTTGGCGAGATAGTCGGCATCGATGCTCTCGTAGGCGGCAACGAGGCTGTCGAGGCGGGTCGCCATCGCCTCGGCGATCAGCTTCTTGTCCTCGTCGCTGACCTCGCGCCATTTGCGGGCCGAGCCGACCGCGACCATCGGGAACATCATGTGGTTGGATTCGATGATGGTGCCGGCATGGGCGTAGTATTTGGAGTTCCAGGTGCCCTCAAAATCGATCTGCATGCCGTCGATCTGGCCGTTGGCGAAGGCGTCGTAGAGCGCCGGCAGCGGCATCGGCGTCGGCGCGGCGCCGACCTTGACCCAGAAATCGAGCTCCGGCTTGAACGGCACGGTGCGGATCTTCTTGCCGGCGAGCTGCGCGCCCGAGGTGATCTCGCCGCGCATGACGATCTGGCGAAGGCCCGCCATGCCGTAGCCGAAGCCGACGAGGCCGAGTTTCGAGACCGACTTCAGGAGTTTTTGCGCCGTCGGGCCGGAGAGCAGCTTGCGCGCCGCCGGCACGTCCTTGGCGATGTAGGGCGCAAGGAAGATGCCGTAGTCGTCGCGCCGGTTGGCGAATTCGCCGAGCGTCAGGAAGGCGAAGTCGAGCGCCCCGGTCTGGAGCTGCTGCAGCATCTCCGATTCAGAACCGAGCTGGCCGCTCGGAAAGACCGTCAGGTTGATGCGGCCGTCGCTCTTTGCCTTGAGGTCCTCGGCCAGCGCGGTCGCGGTCTTGGTCCACTGGTGCGGCGGCGGGGTGATGAGGCCGATGCGGTAGTCGTCGGCCGCGGCAAGATTTGGCGCGGCAAGGATGCCGAGGGCGAGAAGGGCGGCGGCGGGTCTGAAGTGCATGTCTTCCTCCGTGTGTTCTTGTTTGCGTTTGCTGGTTCGTTTGTCGGCGGTCAGATCAGGGACATGAGGCCGGGAAACAGGACGAGGAGCACGATCACCGCGGCGGCAGCGGCCAGGAACGGCGCGACCAGGAGCGCGATCCGTTCCGCCTTGATGCCGCTCATCAACGCGGCGGTGAACAGCCCGGTTCCGACCGGCGGCGTCAGCAGCCCGGCGGCGAGGTTGAGGCAGATGATGACGCCGAAATGGATGGCGCTGATCTGGTAGACGTCGGTGGCGACCGGCAACAGCACCGGCACGATCAGGATCAGCGCCGGGATCGGGTCGATGATCATGCCGACGAGCAGGAGAAGGAGGTTCAGGACCAGCAGGAAGACGATCGGCGAGGTCGTCAGGCCCTGCAGCCAGTCGGCGACGAGCGTCGGGATGTTCTCAAAGGTGATGACCCAGGAAAAGACGCCGGCCGCGGCAATGACGAAAAGGACGACGGCGGAGCTGCGCGCTGCCCGAACGAAGGCCGGGCCGAGATGGGAGATCTCCAGCTCCCGGTAGACGAACTTGCCGATCAGGATCGAGACGATCGCCGCCATCGCCGCCGCTTCCGTCGGCGTTGCCAGTCCGCCAAGGATCGAGCCGACGATGGTGATCGGGATGAGGGCGGCCGGCAGCGCGTCGACGACGGCCTTGAGGCGCGCGTTCCACGACATCTTCTCGTTGGCCGGAAAGCCATGGATGCGCCCGAGGATCGCAATGACGACAAGGAAGGCAGCGGCGAGCAGGAATCCCGGCACGATGCCGGCGATGAAGAGGTCGCCGATCGAGATCTGGGCAATGACGCCATAGACGATGAACAGCATCGAGGGCGGGATGATCGGCGCCAGCATCCCGGCGGCGGCCGTGATCGACATGGAGACGTCGCGTGGATAGCCGGCCCGGTCCATTTCCGGCACGGCGAGCCGGCTCATGACGACGATCTGGGCGACGGTCGAGCCGAGGATCGAGGCCATCATGACGTTGGCGGCAAGGTTCACATAGGCGAGCCCGCCGCGCACCTGGCCCATCATCGCCATGGCAAGGGCCATCAGCCGCCGGCCGATGCCGCCCTCGTTCATCAATTCGCCGAGCAGGATGAAGAGCGGCAGGGCCAAGAGCCCGTAGCTCTCCAGCCCGCCGAAGAGCTGGGACGGATAGGACTGGAAGAGGACGGTGTTGCCGCTGACGGCCACATAGATCAGCGCCGAGGCGGCGAGTACGAAGGCGATCGGCACGCCGGTGAGCAGCAGCGCGAAAAAGGAAAGACCGACCGCCACGCCGCTACTCCCAGCCGCCGAGCCGTCCGAGGCTCACGGCGATGTTGCTGAGGCTGTGGACGGTGGTGGTGAGGCAGAAGATCGGCAGGATCAGCCAGAACCAGAATTTCGGCACGCCGAGGGTGACCGTCGGCTCCTGGTAGATGAAGTTGAAGTCGATCAGGCTGAAGGCTTCCAGGTCCTCCGCGCCAAGTGCCGTCACCGGGTCGAACCAGCGCCAGATCAGCACCAGGAGAACGAGGATGAAGGTGAGGAGCAAGAGGTCGACGGTAAGCGCCAGCCACGCCTTCGGCCGTGCCGGCAGGGCGTCGGAGACCAGCGTCACGGCGATGTGGCCGCGGTGGTGAATGGCGAGCGAGGCGCCGACGAAGGCCATCCAGACCATGGCGAAGACGGCAAGCTCGTCGACCCACAGGATCGGGACGGAAAGGGCGCGGGTGACGACGTTGAGGAGGAGCAGGAGGAAGGTGAGGGCGGCGAGCGATCCGGCGACGATGGCCTCGCCGCGGGCGATGAGGCCGCTGACCCGGCCGATCCATCCGGCGCGGGCGGCAAGGGACGACGGATCGGTATCGTGGTGCTCCGCGGCCCTGACGGCTCTGTCGTTTGCGGCCGACGCCATGTCGTCCTCCCTCATGCTGGCCCTTTGCGAAAGGCTCTTAATATCGATAAAAATATGCTTTATATATAAATTATTCCATGTCAACCGACACAACGCAAAAATATCGTCAAAATGGGAAATATCGTTATTTTGATCGGCGGATTGCGGCGTGAGCACGGCCGTCATCGACCGCCCGCACTCGGCCGACGCCGTGACCGGCGCCGGCGGCAATGCCCGGGGAAGCGCTACTTGCGGAACTCGGCGATGTCCGGCTTGGCGCCGAACAGGCAGAAGGATTCGTCCTCAAGGGCGAACTGGCGCGGCCGGTAGTTGGCCTCGTCCTCGATGATCATCCGGTCGCTGGTGGAGAACTCGAAGGTGTTGCCGTCATGGCCCTCGAAATAGAGGAAGTAGCCGCCGGAGGTGGCGTGGCGGCCCGGCCCGAAGACGATCCGCACCTGCTTTTCCTGCAGATAGTAGGCGGCCTTCAAGAGGTCGTCGATGGTGTCGACCTGGTGGTTGATGTGCTGGATGCCGGGCCCCTTGGTCGGGAAGAGAGCGATCTGGTGGTGCCGGGCGTTGACGCGCATCAGCGGCGCCGGGCCGATCCAGTCGGAGATCCGGGCGTTGAAATGGGTCAGCCAGAAGGCCTGGTCGCGCTTCGGATCGGTGGTGTTGAGGCCGACATGGCCGAAGCCGGTAATGCCGGTCGGCCGGTTCGGATGGTAGGGCCGGTTGGCGTCGAACGGACGGGCGAGAAGCTCCACCCGGTTGCCGGTCGGGTCGATGAACCAGCCGAATTCGTGGGTGAAGCGTACGGCCGCTTCCTCGTCACTGCCGCGCCCGCAGGCAACACCGGCGGCGTCCAGTTCGGCCAGCGCGCCGTCGAGCCCGTCCCAGCGCATCAGCTCAAACGCGATGGTGCTGTCTTTCTTCTCGCCCTTGAAGAAGGCGACCGAATGGTGCCGCTTGTCGGAGCGCAGATAGACGTGATCGTCGGTCCGAAGCACGCATTGCAGGCCGAGGATCTCGGTGCCGAAATGCTGGGCGGCGTCGAGATCGTCGGTGCCGAGCCGGACGTTGTAGATGTCGCGAAGGTCGATCATGGGCTCTCCCCCTTTGGTGTCGCGCCGCCGGATCGTTTCGGCGGCGGTGCCCGGTTTGCCGGGCCGCGTTCCTGTTGGCGTTAAGAATTACTCGCAGCACGACAGGGCGTCAACAAAAATATCGATAAAATTTAAAATTACCGATAATTTGCCAATTGGGAGCAGTCATGCATTTTGTTGAGAAACAGGGGGGAGTGCGAGTCGACCCATGACGCTGATCGAACAAGTCTACGAGTCCATCCGCGAGGCCATCGTGCTCGGGCGCTATGCTCCGGAATCGCGGCTGAAGGCCCAGCACATCAAGGACGACTACGGCGTCAGCGGCACCATCATCCGCGAAGCGCTGAACCGGCTGATCTCCGACGGGCTGGTGATCGCCAACGACCGCCGCGGCTTTTCCGTGGCGCCGTTTTCGGCCGAGGACCTCGCCGACATCATCCAGGCGCGGCTGTTGATCGAGGTCGATGTGGTGCGCCAGTCGGTGGAGGCCGGCGACGATGCTTGGGAGATGGCGCTGGTCGGCGCCTATCACGGCCTCGACAAGCTGGAGCAGGCGGTCGATATCGAGAACGAGGCGAGCCTCAGGGCGCTGGAAACGGCGAACCGCGCCTTCCACGACCAGCTCGGCGCCGCCTGTCCGTCGGCGACGCTGCGGTCCTTCTACAACCAGCTTTTTACGCGGCACTACCGCTACCGGCGGGTGGCGCTGCGCGAGCAGGCGATCCTGACCGCGGCCCGCGACGACCACAAGGCGTTGCTCGACGCCGCGCTGCAGCGCGACGCCGCCCGGGCGACGGAGATCACCCGGACCCATATCCTGAGGACGCAGAAATTTTCAGACCGCCTGATCAGCGCCTTTACAAAGACACCGGCGGGATAGGGACGGCGGGAGCGTCAGAAAAACGCTCCCGTTTCCTGTTTAGCTCGCCATCTTCTCGACCAGCGGGCGAAGCTGCAGGCCGTAGAGCATTTCCAGATAGCGCCTTGTCTCGACCCGTTCCAGGTCGGTGACATAGCGCCAGAAGCCGTAGATCCGCGACAGCGTCATCAGCCGTTCCGCATAGCGGGTCCAGGTGTAGCGCTCTTCGACACGGCGAAGGGCCTGGTCGGAGATCGTCGTCCAGCGCGACGGGTCCTCCTTGCAGGCGGCAAAGAACGCGGCCATCTTTTCCGCCGCCTCGTCGCCGTGGTTCGGGTTGATGTGGAAGCCCGACTTGCCGTCGACGATGATTTCCAGCGGGCCGCCGAAGCAGGTGGCGAACACCGGCAGGCCGGTGCTCATCGCCTCGATCACGGTGAGGCCGAACGCCTCAAAGAGGGCCGGCTGCACGAAGGCGCCCTTGCGGTCGGCAACGAACCGGTAGAGCTCGCCGGAGAACTGCTTTTCCAGGTGCATGCCGAGCCAGCGAAGCTGGCCGTCGAGGCCCAGCTCGTCCATGAGCTGGTGCATCTCGTTGATCTGCTCGCTCTCTTCCTGATCGCCCGATTTGGACGGGTCGACATGGCCGGAGACGAGCACGAGATTGCATTCCTCACGCAGTTTCTCGCATTCGCCGAACCACCGGGCGAGGCCGGTGATGTTCTTGATGCGGTCCATGCGCGCCATGGAGAACAGGAGCGGCTTGTCCGGATTGGCGAACTTGCCGCGGATGTCGCCGCCCGGATCGCGGGTGAACACCAGTTCCTCGATTTCCGAGTCCAGATGCGGTAGGCGCCGCTCCGTGTCGCTCGGCGGGAAATAGACGTTGGAGTCGGCGCCCGGCGAGACGATGTTGAACTTCGGATCGAACACGTCGACGCCGTGCACGACCCGGTAAAGTCCCGGCATGGTGAAGGCGCCGTGGGATTCGTACTGGCCGACGCTGTCCGGCGTGCCGGCGATCTCCTGGAAGCTCGAGGTGATGATGAAGTCGGCCGCGTTCATGGCGATGAGGTCGGCCGTGAACTGGCAACTGAAGTGGTAGTGGTCGTCGTTCTCGTGCCAGAACAGGTCCGAATAGAGGTACTTCGTCTTTTCCAGCGCGTGGGCGATGTTGCACTGGGTCACCTTCAGCCGCTGCGACAGAAGCGTGGCGACCAGGTTGCCGTCCGAATAGTTGCCGATGATGAGGTCGGGCCGGCTGTTCAGCTCGGCCAGCACCTCGCGCTCCACGTCGTAGGAGAAGCGCTCCAGATAGGGCCAGATCTCGAACCGCGAGATCCAGTGCGGATGCACGGTGCCGTCGGCGTTGTGGAACGGCACGCGCAGGATGGTGGCGCTGTGGGTGCCGACGATCGGCTCCAGCCGCTGGTCGGAACTGGTGCCGTCGGCCTCCGGAATGAGCCGGGTGACGACGACGATGCGCGGCTCGATGTCGAGGCCCTGGCGCGCCAGCCGGTCGCGCATTTCCCGCTCCAGCGCCCGCACCTGGTCGAGGATGTAGACGATCTGGCCGCCGGTGTCCGGCCGGCCGAGCACGTTGGCCTGGCCGAACCAGCCATGCGGCGACAGGATGACGACGGAAAAGATCATCGGCACGCTGGACAGGAACTCTTCCAGCATCCGCGGCGAGGGCGCCTCCAGGATGTCGAGGAGGTTCTGCATCATCTCCGCGATGAGCTCGCCGTTGCGGCCCCAGCCGACCTCGAAGCCGAGCGGATGCAGCTTGACGGCAAGGTCGGCCCATTCGGTCTCGGGCTCCTCCCGCGAGAGGATTTCCAGCGCCCGGCGCAGCGCGTCGCGCAGGCCCGTGACGTCGCTGATGCGGTCGTTGATCATCAGCTGCTGGCCGAGATAGCGGTGGACGCGCAGGAACTCCAAGAGCTTGCGGTCGCCGTCGCCATGGCCGTCGAAGAGGAGGCTTGAGAGCCGCCGGTTGAGGAACTCCACGCCCGAGCCGATCGAGCGCGATTCCCGCATCTTGAAGAATTCGCGAGTGAACGGCTCGAAATCGATTTCCAGCGTCCACTCGTCCTCGCGCGGACCGGTGCCGAGGGCCAGCTTCTCCATGCATTGCAGGTAGGTGTCGGCCGACACCTCTTCGACGTCGAGCGTGTTGAGATGGATGCGCACATAGGCCCAGCGCGCGATCCGCATCCGGAGCGACAGGTAGAACCAGTCGCCGTCGCGGGCCGCCTCCTGGGCCTTTTCCAGCGTCTTGACGAGCAGCGTGTCCTGGATCGACGTGCCGTCCTGCGTTTCCTCGTCCGGCATCGACCGCAAGGCGTCGAGCAGGTCGGAGCGCAGCATGAAGCGGCGATCGAGAGAGTTGATGTGGTGTAGGACCATGTGCGTTGCCGGCCGGTGTTCATCGACAAAGGCCTTGAGGTCTTCGACCACGCCGTTTTGGATGCTCATATCCGCTCCCGTTCTATGGACCAGAGATTGGTTGGAAGGACCGCGACCGCGGTGCCGTATGCGGCATGGCCGGGAAGGCCGACGCCGGCATATGGCGGAATGTCTCATCCCTTACATAGGCAAGGGCGGTGCGGTTGTCGAATGCCGCCCCGAAGGGACGACGGTGCCCGTCTGGGTTGTTCGGTTTTGCTTGGCCGGAGCCGGACGGTTCAGGAAGATGTCATGCCGCCTTGGGGCCAGAACCCGATTCGTGGAGGGACGGCACCGGTGCATGCCAGGAGGCGCCCGGCGCTCATGTCTCCGCGCTTTCCGTTTCCTTTTCCTCCGGCTCCGGTGCCCGGCATTCACCAAAGAAGTCGTAATGGTCGATGGCTTCCAGGATGCCGCGGGCGAAGGGCTGGGTGGCGAAATAGATGCGCTCCAGGTCGACGAGCTGCGACAGCTCCTCGTCGTGGCGGTTGGCGACCACGGCGGCCAGGGTGTTGCCGCGCATCATGTCCTCGTCGGCGCCGGAGCCGCCGGCGACCAGCGTCTGGTCGATCGGAATGCCCCAGCGGTCGGTGACGTAGCGCACGGCAAGGCCCTTGGTCGCCCGGATCGGCAGGATGTCGAGGAACTGGCCGAAGGACAGCATGATGTTCACCGCCATTTCCTCGCGGTGCATCAGGCTGTTGAGCTCGTCCATGGAGGGCGCGACGCTGGGATCGTAATAGTAGCTGATCTTGAACCAGCTCTGTTCGGCCGGCGGCTGCAGGGCGAGGCCCGGCGTGTCGGCAAGGAGTTTACGCACCTTGCGCGGCATCCAGTGGTGGTCGATATGGCGCGCCCAGGCAATGTCGGCGGTCAGGTCCGGCGCATAGTGGATCTGGGTGCCGCCGGAGGTGATCAGCACGTCCGGCTCGGGGATCTTGTTGCGGCGCAGCGCCCGGAGCGCGCTGTCCAGCCGGCGCCCGGTGGCGATCCCGAAGCTCGCCGTCGACCGGTTGCGGCGCATCTGTTCCACGAACTCCGGCAGCGAATCCGGGTCGCCGAGGAGGTTCTGGTCGAGATCGGTGAAGATCGCCCGGTCGCGGTAGAACGAACCCTTGCGCCGCAATTCGGGCCGGAACAACAGGCCCGAGCGGTCGATGACCGGCACCGCCTCGTCGAGATAGGTCCGCGAATGGGCCTCCCAGGAATAGTGCGTCCTGACGCCCTTGACGCCGTTGCTGGCGTAGGTCTCCCAGACGTCGTCGTCTTCCAGCACCTTGCGGATCGCCTCGGTGATGGCGTCGGTGTCGAGGACGTCGACGAGGAGCCCGTTGTCGCAATTGCCGATGATGTCGCGCGGACCGCCATCCTCTGTGGCGACGATGGGAATGCCGCTCGCAGCCGCCTCGATCAGGGTCAGGCCGAAGGGTTCGGTCAGCGCCGGGTTGACGAAGACGCCCTTGCGCGCCGAGGCGAGCCGGTAGATCACCGGGACGTCGTCGGACTTGTGCCGTTTCGGATATGCGACCTTGCCGTAGAGGTCGTAGCGGTCGAAGAGGAGCAGCAGGTCGGTCAGCACCTCCTGCGCGCCGTCATCCATGTCGGCGATGTCCTCGCGGTTGCCGGCGACGATGACGAGGTTGGCAAGCTCCTGCAGCTCCGGGCTTTCGCCATAGGCGGTGACGAGGCCGGAAATGTTCTTGCGCGCATCGGGCCGCGAAAGGGCGAGGATGAAGGGCTTGTCCGGCTCGTTCAGGAACCGGTCGATTTCCGCGGTGATCGGGGCCTTTCGCGGGTCGCCGTCGGCCTCGGACGGCGGATAGAAACGGTTGAGGTCGGCGCCCGGCGGGATCACTCGCATCTGTTCGGGCTGGTAGTGGTCGTAGAGCGCGTACTGCTCCTCGATCTCCTGGTGGGTGCTGGTGATCACGCGTTCCGCCGTCGCCAGCGTGTTCTCCTCCGCCTCGATCCGCCGGCTCATATTGTAGCGGGCTTCGATCTGCTCGCGCGACAGGCCGGTCGCCAGCAGCCGGCGCCGCTTGACCCGGCCGAGCGAATGGCCGGTGTGGATAAGCGGCACGCCGAGAATGTGCGCCAGCCGCGTGCCGACATAGCCGCCGTCCGCGTAGTGGCTGTGCAGGAGATCGGGCGTGCGCCCCTCGGCGCGGAAATGGGCGAGCGCGTTGTCGACGAAATTGTCGAGGTGGTCCCAGAGGTGCTCCTTGTAGAGATATTCCTCGGACGGGCCGGCATCGATGCGGACGATGCGCACATTGTCGCCGATCTCCTCGATCGGCTCGCCATAGTCGGCATCGACGGCGGGGTCGGCGACGAGCCGGGTGAAGAGGTCGACCTTGCCGACCTCCTTCATGCGGCTGAGGGCCTCGACGAGTTCGACGACGTATTTCGTCTGCCCGCCGGTGTCGGCGTCTCGTCCGAGTTCAAGATTCTGGCCGCGGATCAGTCCGTGAACGCTCAAATGAACGAGGTACAAGTCCCCTTCCTTGATGTTTACCACGACTGATCAAGCTCCTTCTTGTCTTTGGCCCATCTTCTTGGGCCTGAGGGCAACGCGTTGGCGCCTTTTCCGGCAAGCCGGCGACCGGATCGTCCCTCTATGATACAGGATTCCTCGCCCCCGGTATAAAGCCTCGCCCGGCGTTTTGTCACGGCGTGCCGGAGAATCGGAGGCAAATCGCGGCTCGCAAGGAGCACTTCCGCCCGCAGGACGAAATGCTGCAGCGCCCGTTCGGTTCCGTCCCGGGCGGCAAAAATTTTTGCAGTGCAGCGAGGGGGCTGCGGGCGGCAAAAATCGTGTTGACTGGGGCCGCGGTTGGTTTAGTGAGCATGTCGGATCTTGGTCGCCGAGGCCAGGAGGACGGCTCGCGGAAAAGAGGGCACCGGACCCGCAAATTTTGGCGGCGACGGCAAGCGGCGGCCACCCTCGCAACCTCCATCAAGACATCCGTGATCAGGGTGTTTTCTGGAGCCGCTTATCCCATGTCGAACCCGAATTCCCGCCTGCCGCGGGCGCCGTTGCCCCTGCCGCAGCGCACGCTCGGACCCGTCGCCGATCTGGAAGCCCATCTGCCGGAGGAATGGTGGCGGCGCCTGTTCAACGCGCTCTACATCAAGACCGATGGCGACGTGGTGGAGAACACGGAGAACACCCGCCGCGAGGTGGACTTTCTCCTGAAGGCCGCCGACGTCACGCCGGACAGCCGCATCCTCGACCTCTGCTGCGGCCAGGGGCGCCATTCGCTGGAGCTGGTGCGCCGCGGCTTTCGCCACGTCACCGGCCTCGACCGCTCGCGCTACCTCGTCCGGCTGGCAAGGAAGCGCGCCGCCGCCGAGGGGCTTTCCGCCACCTTCCGGGAAGGCGATGCCCGCAACCCGCGGCTCACCGCCGACAGCTTCGACTGCATCACCATCCTCGGCAATTCCTTCGGCTATTTCTCCAGCCAGGACGACGACGCCAAGGTGCTGAGGAGCGCCGGCAAGCTCCTGAAGCCGTCCGGCACGCTCTATCTCGACCTGTCCGACGGCGACTGGATCAAGATCCACTACGAGCCGCGCTCCTGGGAGTGGATCGATGGCCATCACTTCGTCTGCCGCGAGCGCTCGCTGTCGTCGGACGGCAACCGGCTGATCTCGCGCGAGGTCATCGTCCATGACGAACTCGGCGTCCTGGCCGACCAGTTCTATGCCGAACGGCTCTACACCCGCGAAACCCTGACGGAGTTGCTGGAAGCCTGCGGCTACCGCGACATCCGCTATCACGGCCAGATGGAATCGCTCTCCGACCGCGACCAGGACCTCGGCATGATGGCCCGGCGCATGGTGCTGACGGCGCTGGCGCCGGTGAAGGCGAAAAAGACCCGCAAGCCGCGTACGACGCTCAACGTCACGGTTCTCCTCGGCGACCCGCGCCTTCCGGATACCGTCAAGCGCGACGGCCGCTTCAACGAGGAGGACATGGAGACGATCCGGCTCCTCAAGGAGGCGCTCACCGACATCGGCCGTCTCGATGTCACCTATCTCGACAACCACGCGACCCTGGAGCGGGACCTCTCGGACCTTTCCACCGACCTCGTCCTCAATCTCTGCGACGAGGGCTTCAACAACGATCCCTTCAAGGAGCTGCACGTCCCGGCGCTGCTGGAAATGGTCGGCCTGCCCTATACCGGCGCGCCGCCGCGCTGCCTTGCCAACTGCTACGACAAGGGGCTGGTGCGCGCCGTCGCCGCCCAGCTCGACGTGCCGGTACCGCTGGAAACCTATATCCGCCCCGGCGACCAGGGCGCGACGATGCCCTCCGTCTTCCCGGCGCTCCTGAAACCGAATTTCGGCGACAGCAGCGAGGGCATCACGCGAGACGCGGTGGTCTCCAACCAGCAGGAACTGCTTGCCTATCTCGATGGCCTCCGGGCGCTCTTTCCCGACAATCCGGTGCTGGTGCAGGAGTTTTTGTCCGGCGGCGAATACAGCGTCGGCCTGATCGGCAATCCGGACCGGGGCCTGCGCGCCCTGCCGCTGCTGGAGGTCGACTATTCCGGCCTCGACCCGGCGCTGCCGCAGATCCTCTGCTACGAATCCAAATGGCACCCGGAGAGCCCCTACTGGACGCGCATCAGATACCGCGAGGCAACGCTTGCCGACCAGGATCAGGCGATGCTGATCGACCACTCCATGCGCCTGTTCGAGCGCCTCGGCTGCCGCGACTACGCCCGCTTCGACTTCCGCGCTGACGCGGCCGGCACCATCAAGCTGCTTGAGGTCAATCCGAACCCCGGCTGGTGCTGGGACGGCAAGCAGAACCTGATGGCCGGCTTCGCCGGCATGTCCTATGCGGAGCTTCTGGAAGCCATCATCGGCGCCGCGGAGGAGCGTCTCGGCCTCAATGGCCGGCGCCGGCCCGAGAAGGTGGGCGCGGCGCGGGCAAAAAACTAGTTCTGCGCCAGCGTCGGTAGCTTCGGCTGGACGATGAAGTCGGTGCCGCGGCCGGTCTCGCGGCCGATGCCGTCATCGGTGATGACGAGCGAGGAGCCGGGCATCAGCGCCTCGGAGATGCGGGCACGAAGATCGTCCGGGATGTCGATCCGGTCGAGCGCCTCGCGCGGGCTGGAGATGTGGCTCCCCGCGACCGTCAGCGCCATCCAGGAGACGTTGGTCTCGCCGGGCTGGAAATCCGCGATCGAGAAGACGTGGGTGCCGAGCGGCGCCTCGACGTCGCGGATCTGCACCGGCGCATCGAACAGCGGCTTGCGGTTCTGGCGCACATAGAGGTGACCCTTGATGTCCGGCCGGCCGACCGCCTTGTGCAGCGCGGCGACGAGTTCGTCCGTGACCATGCCGGTCGGGGCAACGCCCGTGGCGCGCTGGAACGACTGGATCGCGCCGCCCGTATTGCCGCCGAGATAGCCGTCGATCTCGCCCGGGTCGTGGCCGAGTTCCTTCAGCATCGACTGGATGTCCATCATCCGCTGGCGCCCGGTGCGCCGCGTGACAAGAATCCTGAGCGGCTTGGTCGAGCGGTTCTGGTAGCGCGCCATGCGGTCGACGAGATATTCGAAATCGGCAAGCGCGACATGCGGCGGCACGGCCTCCGCATCGCCCGGCTCCTCGTGCGAGGAGACGACCGCGTCCGGCGCTACGGGCTGGAACAGGTTTGCGTCGTGGATCGGCGTCAGCCGCGCCGGCTCGGCGGTGAGGATGACGTCGGCGCCGACCTCGGTCATGCCGAACAGCTTCTGCGCAAACGGCTTCGGCAGCCGGATGCAGCCATGGGAGGCCGGATAGTTCGGCACGTGGCCGGCATGCAGCGCGATGCCCGACCAGGTGATGCGCTGCATGAACGGCATCGGCGCGCCGCTATAGATGTTGGAGCGGTGCCATTTGCGCTTTTCCAGGATGCTGTAGACGCCGACGGGGGTCGCATGGCCGGGCTTTCCCGACGAGATCCGCGAAGAGGTGACCAGCTTCAGCCCACGATAGACGTCGACCCGCTGTTCGGACCGCGAGATGACGAGGCGCAGACGCCCGGCTTCGGCGATGTCGCCGGCATCCTTGGCCGTTTCCGCCGCAAGGGTGGGGCCGGACGCCATCAGCGCCGTCGCCGCAAGGCAAAAGGCGGGAAGGAAAGGGGTATACCGGTGGTGCCGTCGGGTCATGATCGAATCCGCTCGTGTTGCGCTCAGGTCGTTGCCATCGGGCTTGTTGGTGTTTCGTCGCTAGGGATAGCCATACAACTGAATTACCACGGTATTCAGTGCTGCATATCACACAAAAGATTTATTTGCGCCGCATTTGCGCAATGATATGGCCCTGAAACCTAACGGAAAAGGACGCCCTTGCAGCTTTCCGGATACACTGTTGCAGAAAAACCTTAAGGAACCGCGACAGCAGGTGTCGTGTCCGAATTCGGACATGCGGGGCGGCGAGGCGGGTTTGCCCCTTGTCTCCCTGGCCGTTCCTGCTATTCCCGACCCCGTCGGCCGATGCCGCAACCAACCGCAGGACGTCCCATGGCAGAGATCATCGCCGCCGCCGCAACGCTTCCGGACTGGGCCGAAGGCACCGTCAACCTTGCCTCGCCGCGCCTCGGCAGTGCGACCGTTGCCTGCTCCGACGATTCCTTTGCCGTCATGGGCCGGATGCTCACTGAGGCCGCCCCCGTCTTCAAGCCGGACGTCTACGACGACTTCGGCAAATGGATGGACGGCTGGGAGACCAAGCGCCGGCGCGACACCGGACACGACTGGTGCATCGTGAAGCTCGGCGCGCGGGGACAAATCCGCGGCGTCGACATCGACACCTCCCACTTCACCGGCAATTTTCCTCCGGCTGCTTCTCTCTGGGCGTCGGACGCCGAGACGCTGCCGGAGGGCGACGCCGGCTGGACGGAAATTCTCTCTTCCACGCCGCTCGGCCCCTCGGCGCACCATTTCGCCGAGGTCCAGAATGCCGGCCCCTGGCGCTGGCTCCGGCTCAACATCTTTCCCGACGGCGGCATCGCCCGGCTCCGGGTCTACGGAACCGTCGTCGCCGACTGGTCCGGCGACGCAACGGCCGAGCTTTCGGCGTTGAAGAACGGCGGCCGCATCGTCGCCTACAACGATGCCCATTTCGGCAACGTCCAGGCGATCCTGACGGAAGGCCGCGGCGCCAACATGGGCGACGGCTGGGAGACGCGGCGTCGCCGCGAGCCCGGCAACGACTGGATCATCGTGCAACTCGGCGCTGCCGGCATTGTCGAGAAGATCGAGGTCGACACGGCCCATTTCCGCGGCAACTACCCGGACCGCTGCTCGCTGCAGGCGATGCTGGCCGGCGCCCATGACGATGCCGCGATCACCGTCCAGTCCGTCAACTGGCCGCTCCTGATGGGCGAGAAAAAGCTTCAGGCCGACACGGTGCACACCTTCGAGGCCGCGGACCTTGCCGACCTCGGCCCTGTCAGCCACGTCAAGCTCAACATCTTTCCCGACGGCGGCATCAGCCGGCTGCGCATCTTCGGCAAAAAGGCATGAGGGACCTCGTTCCCGAACCGCTGACGCGCGACGCCTTCGCGCCCTTCGGCACGGTGATCGAGACGGCGGGTGCCAAGTCGTTCCAGATCAACGAGGGCTTCGCCACCCGCTACCACGCCCTCGCCAGCGCCGACCCCGGCGACGGGGGCACGGCGATCCTCTCCATTTTCCGCGGCCGACGCCGCCCCGATCCGATCCGCATCGCCATGCTGGAACGCCACCCGCTGGCCAGCCAGGCGTTCGTGCCGCTCTCGGCCCATGACTGGCTCGTCGTCGTCGCCGAGGAACCGCGCGCGGAGTCCCTGCGCTGCTTCCATGCCCGCGGCGATCAGGGCGTCCAGTACGCCCGCGGTGTCTGGCACCACCCGCTCCTGGTGCTCGCCCCAGAGCAGGATTTTCTCGTCGTCGACCGAGATGGGCCGGGCGGGAACCTTGAGGAGCGCACCCTCGACGCGGAGGCATATGTGCGGATTTAGTTTGCTCGGAAGCCGCTTCGCAGACAACGCCGCCGCCGTCTCGGCGTAAGGCCCGTCACGGGCATAACACTCAGCCGTCGCCCCGGGTGAGCGTAGCGAGGCCCGGGGTCCAATGCCCCTGTCCACACGGTATGCCTTCGGCGAGCGCAAAGTCCGCGTCTGGATTGCTTCGCTTGCGCTCGCAATGACGGGAATTGGCTATTTTCTCAGGAATTTCAACGTCATCGCGAGGAGCCGAAGGCGACGCGGCGATCCAGCAAACGGTTGCCACGGGCTACGGCGTCGATAGGGACATTGGATACCGGGTCTCCGCTGCGCTCCGCCCGGCATGACGGGAGAGGGGGACGCCCGCCCCCCGAATTCACCCCATCAACCGCGCGACCCGCCCCTTCGCCGCTTCCAGAACCGCTCCCAGATCGACCCCCGTCAGCACGCCACCGGAAACCACCCGCCGTCCCTCCACCAAGAGGTCACGAACGCCAAACGGCCCACACAACACCAGCGCGGCGACCGGATCCCACGACCCGGCGGCCGCAAGCCCGGAAATATCCCAGATCGCGATGTCCGCGCGCTTGCCGACGTCGATCGACCCGCAATCGTGCCGGCCCAGAACCCTTGCGCCGCCGAGCGTCGCGATCTCCAGCGCCTCGCGGGCGGACATCGCATCGGCGCCGTTCTTCACCCGCTGCAAGAGCAGCGCCTGGCGCGCCTCGGAGAGCATGTGACCACTGTCGTTGCTGGCCGAGCCGTCGACGCCGAGGCCGACCTTGACGCCCGCATCGCGCATCTGGCGGACAGGGGCGATGCCCGAGCCGAGCCGGCAGTTGGAGCAGGGGCAGTGGGCGACGCCCGTGCCGGAGCGGGAAAAGAGGTCGATCTCGGACCCGTCGAGCTTGACGCAGTGGGCATGCCAGACGTCATCGCCGGTCCAGCCGAGGCTTTCCGCATAGTCCCCCGGCCGGCAGCCGAATGTCTCCAGCGAATAGTCGATGTCCTCGTCGTTCTCGGCGAGATGGGTGTGGAGCATCACGCCCTTTTGCCGGGCAAGCTCCGCCGTCTCCTTCATGAGGCCGGTGGAGACGGAAAAGGGCGAGCAAGGGGCGAGTGCCACCCGCACCATCGCGCCGTCGGCCGGATCGTGGAGGGCGTCGACCACCCGCTCGCAGTCCTTCAGGATATCGGGCTCGGCCTCGGTCAGCCGGTCCGGCGGCAGGCCGCCCGCACTCTCGCCGACGCTCATGGAACCGCGCGTCGCATGGAACCGGACGCCGATGCTTGTCGCCGCCGCGACCGTATCCTCCAGCTTCGCCCCGTTCGGAAAAATGTACTGGTGGTCGGAACTCATGGTGCAGCCGGAAAGCGCCAGCTCGGCGAGCCCGACCTGGGCCGAGACAAAGAAATCCTCCGGCGTCATTTTCAGGAAGATCGGATAGAGCGTCTTCAGCCAGCCGAAGAGGAGCGCGTCCTGGCCGCCCGGAACGGCGCGCACCAGCGTCTGGAACAGGTGATGGTGGGTGTTGACGAGCCCCGGCGTGACGACGCAGCCGGAGGCATCGATGGTCTCGTCGACGGCCTCGGCCGCAATCCCTTCGCCGACGGCGACGATCACCCCGTCCTCGACGAGCACCCTGCCGCCGGAAATTTCGCGGCGTGCCGCGTCCATGGTGACGACGACGTCGGCATTTTTGATGAGGGTTCGCGTCACCGGCGGCTCCGGAAAATCGTTGGAAAAACGGCCGCGGGCGCGGCCGGCACAAACACCAAGTGTGCGTTGCGCTTCGCGGACGCGCAAGCGGCCTTTGCCGCTTTCGTTCGCCTGCTCAAAATATGGACTTGCAAGGAACAAAGCCGTTGGACGACAGTGGGTTGCATGCGGAGAAACGAAAGGGTGCACATGGCGCACGGAGGAGGCAGCCTGAACGGCGCGGGAGCCGCCCGCCGATGACCGCCATCCGCCGCGAGATCCGCTTCCTTCTCAACGACGACGAGATCCGCCTCACAGAAGTCGGACCGAACGACACGCTGCTCGACCACATTCGCCTTGCCCGCCGCCTTACCGGCACCAAGGAGGGCTGCGCGGAGGGCGACTGCGGCGCCTGCACGGTGCTGGTCGGCCGGCTGACGGCAAAGGGGCTCCGGTACGAGCCGGTCAATGCTTGCATCCGCCTGCTCGCCTCCGTCGACCGCTGCCATGTGGTGACGGTGGAGCATCTGGCGGGCCCCGATGGCCTCCACCCGGTGCAGCAGGCGATGGTTTCCGAGCACGCCAGCCAGTGTGGCTTCTGTACCCCCGGCATCGTCATGTCGCTCTATGCCCTCTGGCTGTCGGTGCCCGAGCCCGGCGAGGCGGAGATCGAGACGGCGCTGCAGGGCAATCTCTGCCGCTGCACCGGCTACCAGCCCATCGTCGACGCCGCAAAGGCCGCCTGCGCCCTCGGCAACCCGGCCGAGGATGCGTTGGTCACGAACCGCGAAGCGATCGCCGCAAAGCTCAAATCCTTCGACGGCGCGCGCGTCGAGGTCGAGAAAGACGGCGCCCGCGCCTTCCTGCCCGCCGACCTTGAGGATTTTGCCGAACTCCGCGCGGACATGCCCGAAGCAACCATCGTCGCCGGCGCCACCGATGTCGGCCTCTGGGTCACCAAGGAAATGCGCGACATCTCGCCGGCGGTCTTTGTCGGTCATCTGGCAGAGTTGAAGGAGATCACGGAAGACGACGCGGGCCTTACCCTCGGCGCCGCCGTCACCTACTCCGAGGCCGCGGCTTCGGTCCGGCGCATGTTCCCGCACCTTGCCGAATTCTGGCCGCGCATCGGCGGCTGGCAGATCCGCAATATGGGGACGGTCGGCGGCAACATCGCCAACGGCTCGCCGATCGGCGACACCCCGCCGGTGCTGATCGCCCTTGGTGCCCGTGTGATCCTCCGCCACCGCGAGGAGCGCCGGATTCTTGAGCTCGAAGACTTCTTCCTCGACTACGGCAAGCAGGACAGAAAACCCGGCGATTTCCTGGAAGCCATCCACATCCCCCGGCCGGCCCCCGACACCCTCAACGCCGCCTACAAGATTTCCAAGCGCCGCGACGAGGATATTTCCGCGGTCTGCGGCGCGTTCTCGCTGCGGCTCGACGGCGGCACGGTCGGGTCTATTCGCATCGCCTTCGGCGGCATGGCGGCAACGCCGAAGCGGGCAAGCAGGGTCGAAGCGGCGCTTGAGGGCAAGCCCTGGACGGAAGAAACCGTCGCCAAGGCCGCCAACGCCTTCGCCGAGGATTTCTCGCCGATCAGCGACTGGCGGGCATCGAGCGACTACCGCGCCCTCATCGCCCGCAACCTCCTCCTTCGCTTCTTATATGAAACCTCGGAGGTCGGCGAGCCCGTCCAACTGTCCGCCATGCCTGTCCCGGAGGCCGCCGGATGGATGTAAAAATCCGCGGCGGCGTCCATGCGCCGGAAAAACATGACTCCGCCGAAAAGCATGTCACCGGCCGGGCCGACTACGCCGACGACATCGCCGCGCCGGAGGGCACGCTGCACGCGGCGCTCGGCCTGTCGACCGTCGCCCGCGGCCGGATCAAAGGCCTCGACCTGTCCGACGCAAAAACCTTTCCCGGCGTCGTCGGCGTTCTCACGGCGCGCGACATTCCCGGCGTCAACGACGTCTCCTCCACCGGCCGTCATGACGATCCGGTGTTCGCCGAGGACGAAATTTCGTTCCACGGCCAGCCGGTCTTTGCTGTCATCGCGGAAACCCGCGAGGCAGCGCGGCGGGCGGCGAAGATGGCGCGCATGGATGTCGAGGAACTGCCCCACGTCATCGATGTCGCCGATGCCAGGGACGCCGGATACCCCAACGTCACCGAGCCGCTGACGCTGCAGCGCGGCGAGGTCGGCCCGGCGCTGGATGCGGCCCCGCATCGCCTCAAAGGGACCATGCGGGTCGGCGGCCAGGATCACTTTTATCTGGAAAGCCACATCGCGCTCGCCATTCCCGGCGAGGACGACGAGGTGACGGTCGTCTCCTCCACCCAGCATCCGAGCGAGGTCCAGCACATGGTCGCCCATGTGCTCGGCGTGCCGTCGAACGCGGTGACCGTCACCGTGCGCCGCATGGGCGGCGGCTTCGGCGGCAAGGAGACCCAGTCCTCGCTGTTCGCCGCCGTCGCCGCGGTGGCGGCGAAGAAATACGGGCGCGCGGTCAAGCTCCGCCCCGACCGCGACGAGGACATGGTGGCCACCGGCAAGCGCCACGATTTTTTGATCGACTACGATGTCGGCTTCGACGACGACGGCCGCGTGCTGGCCGTTTCCGGCGACTTCGCCGCCCGCTGCGGGTTTTCCGCCGACCTCTCCGGCCCGGTGACCGACCGCGCGCTCTTCCACGCCGACAATGCCTATTACTATCCGACTGTGCGCCTGACCTCCCGGCCGCTGAAGACCGATACCGTCTCCAACACCGCGTTCCGCGGCTTCGGCGGGCCGCAGGGCGTGATCGCGGCCGAGCGCATCATGGAGGAGATTTCATACGCGCTGGGCAAGGACCCGCTGGAGGTCCGCAAGGCCAATTTCTACGGGGTGGGGGAGCGCGACGTCACGCCCTACCACCAGACCGTCGCCGACAGCATTCTGGAGCGGATCGTCGGCGAACTGGAGGACGACGCCGACTACGCGGCGCGCCGCGAGGCGGTCCTCGCCCACAACGCAGGCCACCGGATCCTCAAGAAGGGCATTGCGCTCACGCCCGTGAAATTCGGCATTTCCTTCACGGCCACCTGGTTCAACCAGGCCGGCGCGCTGGTCCATGTCTATAACGATGGCTCGATCCACCTGAACCATGGCGGCACGGAGATGGGTCAGGGCCTCTTCGTCAAGGTCGCCCAGGTCGTCGCAGACTGCTTCCAGGTCGATCTCGACCGGGTGAAGATCACCGGCACGACGACGGCCAAGGTCCCCAACACCTCGGCGACGGCGGCCTCCTCCGGCACCGACCTCAACGCCATGGCGGCAAAGGCGGCGGCGGAAGAAATCAAGGAGCGGCTCGTCGCCTTCGCCGTGGAGAGCTTCGACGTGCCGGCCGACCAGGTGGCGTTCGAGCCGAACACGGTCCGCGTCGGCAACACGCGGTTTCCGTTCCCCGAGTTCATCAAGAAGGCCTATCTCGGCCGG
Organism: Rhodobium gokarnense; assembly: GCF_025961475.1. NCBI lineage: Bacteria > Pseudomonadati > Pseudomonadota > Alphaproteobacteria > Hyphomicrobiales > Rhodobiaceae > Rhodobium > Rhodobium gokarnense. The sequence goes on from NZ_JAOQNS010000002.1 coordinate 137,662, forward strand.
GTGCATCTCTCCGCCGCGGGCTTCTACAAGACGCCGGACATCCATTGGGACCGGGCGGCCGGAAAAGGCCGGCCGTTCTACTATTTCGCCTATGGCGCGGCGGTCTCCGAGGTCAGCGTCGACACGCTGACCGGCGAATACCGGGTCGACCGGGTCGATATCCTCCACGACGTCGGCCGCTCCCTCAATCCGGCCATCGACCGGGGGCAGGTCGAGGGCGCGTTCATCCAGGGCATGGGCTGGCTGACGACGGAGGAGCTGTGGTGGGACGACAAGGGGCGGCTGCGGACCCACGCCCCGTCCACCTACAAGATCCCGCTCGCCTCCGACCGGCCGCGCGTCTTCAACGTGCGGCTTGCGGAGTGGTCGGAAAACCGCGAGCCGACCATCCGCCGCTCCAAGGCCGTCGGCGAGCCGCCCTTCATGCTGGCGATCTCGGTGCTTGAGGCCCTGTCGATGGCAGTAGCCTCGACGGCCGGCTATCGCGTCTGCCCACGGCTCGATGCGCCGGCAACACCGGAACGGGTGCTGATGGCGATCGAGCGGCTAAGGGGGGCAAAAAAATGATCGTCTCGCCCTCGGCCCTCGATGCCTTCCTCGGCGCCTCGGACAAGATCGCGCTGGTCCGGCTCGCCGTCGCCAAGGGCTCCACGCCCCGCGCCGCCGGGACCTGGATGCTGGTGTCGGAAGAGGCCATGCTCGGCACCATCGGCGGCGGCCAGATGGAATTTCTGGCCATCGATACGGCGCGAAAGCTGCTGGGCGAGGCAGGTTCGCAAAGCCCGGTCCTCGACCTCGCCCTCGGCCCGGAGATCGGCCAGTGCTGCGGCGGCCGTGTGACGCTGAAGGTAGTGCTTCTCGGCGCCGACGAGGAGGCCGCGATCCGCGCGGAGGTCGCGGCGAATGCCGACGCCCTGCCGTCGGTCTACGTTTTCGGCGCCGGCCATGTGGGCCGCGCGCTGGTAAAGGCGCTGGCGCTGCTGCCCGTCCGCGCTGTCCTCGTCGACAGCCGCGAGGAAGAACTGGACCGCGCCGGTCCCGAGGCGGAAAAGCAGCTAACGGCCTTGCCGGAAGAGGTCGTGCGCGCGGCCAAGCCCGGCAGCGCCTTCGTCGGCATGACCCACGAACATTCCCTCGATTTCCTCATCGTCCGCGAGGCGCTCCTGCGCGGCGATGCCGCCTATGTCGGCATGATCGGCTCCAAGACCAAGCGGGCGAGTTTTGAGCGCTATTCCGCGCGGCAGGAGCCGACAGTCGATGCCGCGCGCCTCGTCTGCCCGATCGGCGCGCAAGGGAGTCGCGACAAGCGCCCGGAGGTGATAGCGGCCTTCGTCGCCGCGGAGGTGATTGCGGTGCTGACGGCGGAGACGGCAGCGACACCGGCGGAGACCGCCGGCGCCTGACCGTGCCGCGCCGCCCGATGGATTGCCGCGTCGGCCTATCGGCCTCCTCGCAATGACGTTGATACTAAATAACAAATCGTCATTGCGAGCGGAGCGAAGCAATCCAGAAAGCGGCGGGTGCCGGCGCGCCCGACACCTGCCCTCTTAACTCCTCATTCCGGATCATTCCGGTGCCCGGCCATGCCGCCGGAAATCTCCTCCGTTGCCTCGCCGGAGAGCGGCTGCGGCAGGACGAGGTTGAGGATGATGGCGAGGAACGCGGCCGGCAGGAGGCCGGAGGTCAGCAGCACCTTGGCCGTTCCCGGCAGGTGCTGCAGCGCACCGGGTTCGAGCTGCAGGCCGAGGCCGATGGAGATGGAGATCGCGAAGATCACCATGCTGCGCCGGTCCCAGTCGACGTCGGCGAGCATGGAGATGCCGGCGGCGACGACCATGCCGAACATGACGATGACGCCGCCGCCGAGGACCTCGATCGGGATGGTAGAGACGATCGCTCCGATTTTCGGGATGAGGCCGGCGACGATGAGAAAGACCGCGCCGATGGTGACGACGTGCCGGCTCATCACGCCGGTCATGGCGATGAGGCCGACATTCTGGGAGAACGAGGTGTTGGGCAGCGCGCCGAAGACGCCGGCGACGGCCGAGCCGAGGCCGTCGGCGAAGGTGGCGCCGCGGATTTCCTCCGTCGTCGCCTCGCGGCCCGCCCCGCCCTTGGTGATGCCGGAGACGTCGCCGACGGTCTCGATGGCGGAGATGACGGCCATCAGGCAGAAGCCGATCACGGCGGCGAGGCTGAACTCGAAGCCGAAATGGAACGGATCGGGCAGGGCGAAAACGGCGGCATTTGCGACATTGTTGAAGCTCACCATGCCCAGGAAATAGGCAACGATGTAGCCGGCGATGAGCCCGACGAGGACGGCGGCGACGGAGAGGATGCCGCGGGTGAAGAATTTCACGGCCAGCGTCACGACGATGACGATCAGCGCCACGGACCAGTTCTGCAGGCTGCCATATTCCGGCTTGCCGATGGCCGGCACCCCGCCGGCGGCGTACTGGATGCCGACCTTGACCAGCGCCAGCCCGATCATGGTGACGACGAGGCCGGTGACGAGCGGCGGCAGGGCGAAACGGATCTTGCCGATGAAGGGGGCAAGGCAGGCGTGGAACATGCCGCCGATGAGGACGCCGCCCATCAGCGGCGCCATCGCCTCCACCCCCTTGCCGGCAACGATCGGGATCATGATCGGAATGAAGGCGAAGCTGGTGCCCTGGACGATGGGAAGCCTTGCGCCAACGGGACCGAAGCCGATGGTCTGGAACAGGGTGGCGACGCCGGCAAAGAGCATCGACATCTGGATCATGTAGATGAGGTTGGGGAAGGCCGGCGAGTTGGAGCCGAAGCCGAAGCCGGCGGCGCCGGCAACGATGATCGCCGGCGTCACGTTGCTGACGAACATCGCCAGCACGTGCTGGATGCCGAGCGGCACGGCGGTCGCCAGCGGCGGCGTGTAGTCCGGATCGCGCAATTGCTCCGGGGTCCCGATGGACTCTGCGTATTCGGCCATTCCCGTCTCCTTTTCGGCGTCGGCAAAGCCCGCGAGGGGGCGTTGCCGCGTTTTTTGTCGGAGAACTGCCTAGCAAGAACCGCGCCGGTTGCAGCGCGATGCAAGCCGCAGCCGGGTCAGGACAGGAGTGCGTCGAGCCTGAGCTTCGCGATCCGCTCCACCTGGCCGCAGGCGGCGGCAAATTCCGTCTCCCGGTCGTTGCCGATGCGGGCCTCGAAGGCGGCAAGGATGTCGGCCTTCGTCAGCCCCTTGACGGCGATGATGAAGGGAAAGCCGAATTTTTCCTTGTAGGCTTCGTTGAGCTTGGTGAAGCGGGCGCGCTCGCCATCCGTCAGGGCGTCGAGCCCGGCGCCCGCCTGCTCGGCGGCGGAGTCCGCCGTCAGGCGCCTGGCCGTCGCCAGCTTGCCGGCAAGGTCTGGATGGGCGTTGAGGACGCCGAGCCGCTCCTCCGGCGTCGCCCTGCGGAACTGGTAGGTGAGGGCGGCGTGGAGGCCAGAAGCCGTGTCGTTGACGGGGCCCAGCTCGTCTTCGAAGGCGCGCTCGGCGATGAAGGGCGAATGCTCGAAGATGCCGCCGAAGTGCTCCAGGAATGCGTCCCGGTCCATCTGCGAGGGAACGAGCACCGGGCGCACGGGCGGATGGCGCTCCGTCCAGTGCCGGGCGATGTCGATCCGCCGCGCGAACCAGACCTTGTCGTGGCTCCGGGCGTAATCGATGAAGCGGCGCAGGGCGCGTGCCCGTCCCGGTCGGCCGGCGAGCCGGCAGTGGAGGCCGATATTCATCATCTTCGGTCGGCCCTCGCGGCCTTCCAGGTAGAGTTCGTCGAAGGAGTCCTTCAGGTAGGTGAAGAACTGGTCGCCGCTGTTGAAGCCCTGGGGCGTCGCGAACCGCATGTCGTTGGCATCGAGCGTATAGGGGATGACGAGCTGGTCGCGGCCGGCATGGCGGTACCAGTAGGGCAGGTCGTCGCAATAGGTATCGGAGACATAGTCGAAGCCGCCGATTTCCGTGACGAGGTCGACCGTGTTGACCGAGCAGCGCCCGGTGTACCAGCCGCGGGGTCTTTCACCGGTGACAGCCTCGTGCATCGCGATCGCCTGCAGGATGTCTGCCGTCTCGGCCTCTGGAGAAAAATCCTTGTATTCGATCCATTTGAGGCCGTGCGAGGCGATCTCCCAGTCGGATTCCTGCATCGCCGACACCTGCTCCGGCGATCGTTTCAGCGCCGTTGCGATGCCATAGACCGTGACGGGGATGCCGGCGTCTGTGAACAGGCGATGCAGCCGCCAGAAGCCGGCCCGGGCGCCATATTCGTAGATCGACTCCATGTTCCAGTGCCGCTTGGCGGGCCAGGGGGAGGCGCCGACAACCTCGGACAGGAACGCCTCGGAGGCCGCGTCGCCATGCAGCAGGCAGTTCTCCCCGCCCTCCTCGTAATTGATGACGAACTGGACGGCGATCGCCGCACCGTCCGGCCAAGCGGCACCCGGCGGGGTGGCGCCGTAGCCGTGCATGTCGCGGGGATATCGAAACGCCAAGGCGGGCCTCCTTTTTCTTGCCTTCGATATAAGATCAAGGAACGATCGAAGTCACGCCGGTACTGCGCAGCGTTCCGGTTCGGCTTTGATCGGGCTATGCATTATGGAAAAGCTTATCTGAGCGGGTCGGACAGGGCAGGGGGAGCAAAAAATGGCGGACGGCTATCTCACCACACACATTCTCGACACGGCCAATGGTGTTCCTGCGGCCGGCGTCGGCATCGTGCTCTATCGCCTTGAGGGGGAGACGCGCACGGAACTGGCGCGCACGACGACGAACGACGACGGCCGCACGGATGCCGCGCTGATCCCACCGGGCGCCCTGCAATGCGGAACCTATGAACTGGAATTCGCCATCGGTGCCTATTTCGCCGGCAAAGGCGTCGACCTCAAGCAGCCCTTCCTCGACGTGGTGCCGATCCGTTTCGGCATTGAAGATGAGGCCGCGCACTACCACGTGCCGCTGCTGGCCTCGCCCTTCGGCTACTCGACCTATCGCGGCAGCTAAAATCCCAAATGGCCGGCGCGTTTCTTGCTAGGTTTTTCGACGGATAGCGCCGGCAATCTGAGCGCCGACGGCAGAAGGGGTGACGGGCTTTGTACGAATTCGCACTTTACTGGGACTGGATGTCCTTCGCCGTCCGCTGGCTGCACGTGATTGCCGGCATCGCCTGGATCGGCTCGTCCTTCTATTTCATCGCCCTCGATCTGGGCCTGCGCCAGCGGCCGGGCCTGCCCCACGGTGTCCACGGCGAGGAGTGGCAGGTCCATGGCGGCGGCTTCTATCACATCCAGAAATACATGGTCGCGCCGGACCACATGCCGGACCACCTGATCTGGTTCAAATGGGAGAGCTACACGACCTGGCTCTCCGGCTTCGCGCTCCTGTGCGTCGTCTACTACGCCGGCGCCGATCTCTATCTGGTCGACCCGGCCGTCCTCGACGTGCCGGCCTGGGGCGGCATCCTCATTTCGCTCGCCACCATCGGCGTCGGCTGGGTGATCTACGACCTCGCCTGCAAGTCGCCGCTCGGCAAGAACGACACCTTGCTGATGGTCGTCCTCTATGTCGCCCTCGTGGTGCTTGCCTACCTCTTCACGCACCTGTTCACCGGCCGCGCCGCGCTCTTGCATCTCGGCCTCATCACCGGCACGGCGATGTCGGCGAACGTCTTCTTCGTCATCATCCCGAACCAGGCAAAGGTCGTCGCCGCCCTCAAGGCCGGGGCGACGCCGGACCCGATGCTCGGCAAGAACGCCAAGCAGCGCTCCACCCACAACAACTACCTGACGCTGCCGGTCCTCTTCCTGATGCTCTCCAATCACTACCCGCTCGCCTTCGCGACCGAGTACAACTGGGTCATCGCCTCGCTGGTGTTCCTGATGGGCGTCACCATCCGCCATTTCTTCAACACCCACCACGCCGGCAAGGGAAATCCCTGGTGGACCTGGGCGGTGACGGCAGCCCTCTTTGCCGCGATCGCGTGGCTGTCGACGGCGGGACCCGGCGCGCCGGGTGACGGCGAGGAGGCGGCCCTGACGCCCCACGAAGAACGCTTCGTCCGGGTCGCCGGCTTCGAAGACGTCGCCAATGTCGTTGCCGGCCGCTGCACCATGTGCCACTCGGCCGAGCCCTACTGGGAGGGCATCGTCGCCGCGCCCAAGGGGGTGCGGCTGGAGACGGAAGCAGAGATCGCACGGCATGCCCGCGAGATCTACCTCCAGGCCGGACGCAGTCACGCCATGCCGCCCGCCAACGTCACCTTCGTGGAACCGGCCGAACGGGCGCTGATCCGGACCTGGTACGAGGCGGCGATCGCCGGCTCCTGAGCCCGGCACGGCGCCCGGCAAGGGCATTGCGCATCGCATTGGCGACGGAAGCACGTTGCGGAAATGCGACAGAACTTCACAAGGGGTCTCGCGCAGGTATTGAGATCAGCGCCAAATCTCGTGTAGAAATTGTATGCAGTTATTCAGCTAAACCCCGAAAACAAATATAGAAAACACTGAGAGGCATCTTTTCAGTGACCCCGCGGGACGTCCACATAGTGGCCCTGCAACCCATGAGACGCCTGCAGTTTTGCAGGGACAAGCCTCAGATATTCCACATATATTAGCGCACCAGGGAGGGCCCGCTTTCGGGGGAGGCGGGTACGTCGCCGGGCTTTACGACGGCGGCGAAAACGACAACGGAAGTTGTCCGGAGTGTGAAAGGTCTGTTTCCCGCCTTCGGGGAGTTGTCGGCATCGCCGGCAGCGGGAACGGATGACCGGTGTGGCGCTCCGGCAACGAAAAAGAGGGAGACGGTCTGCGCCGCAAGCGGGGCGCAGGGCGCGATCGACACCATGCAGGGGCGTCCGCATCGTCGGAACCGCCGACCTTTCCGTCAGGCATCCATCTGGCCGCTATCACGAGCCCGGCAGCGGAGGAGGGCATAGAATCGCGGGCGGCCCTGCGTCAGTTGACCGACTAAGAAAAAGAACGAGAACCATGACCGGCACCTCCGAATGCAGCGACCTCATCGATCTGATCTATCTTTGTGCGACCGACCGGGCCCGTTGGCCCGAGACGCTGGATGCCATCAGGGGGCACCTGAATTTCGACTGGATCGCCATTGTCGGCTGCGGGACCGAGCCATCGGCTTTCCGGAAATATTACGAGACCCTCGGAAACGATGACCACTGGCGCGAATACGACCAGTACTACAAGTATATCAACCCCGTCAGCCGGTACCTGAAGCAGAATCCCGATCAGCAGATATTCTACGACCGCATGGTGATGGAACGCCACGAGCTGGCGAGCAGCGAGTTCGATGCCTGGGCCGCCCGCTACAACAGCCGCCATATCCTCGGCACCTCGATCATGCCGCTTTCGAACGGCACCCAGATCTATCTCGGCTTTCATCGGGCCGCCGAAAAGGGCCACGCCACCGCCGCCGAAATCGCGGCTTTGGAGGTCCTTGCGCCGCATCTCGGCCGGGCGTTCCGGACCTCCCATGCCGCCGCTTGCGGGCGGCCGGCGGTCCCGGTCCTCGACGCGGTCGTGGAAAGCTACGTCGCGGGCATCGCCTTCCTCTCCCTGGAGGGCGAGATCGCCCGGACCAACAAGGCCTTCGACGAAATCCTGAAGAGCCACCAGTGCATCAGCGTCGAGAACCGTCGGCTCCGCATCGCCGATGTCGCCGTCCAGCAGGAACTGGAACGCAAGCTCTACATCGCCTTCCAGAGCCGCCGGCGCGGCGAGACGCTGCAGAAGGACCAGATCCTGTTTCGCACGGCCAAGGACGACATCTTCGTCGGCGTCTACATCCACCCCCTGCCGCAGCAGCCGGCCTTCGAGTTCTGCACCGAGGACGCCGTCATCGTCTACCTGCACAGCTCCATGAACTACAGCCCGACGGCGACGGAGCGCTTCGCCGCCCATTTCCGGCTCACGGCGACGGAAAAGAAGGTGCTGGAATCGCTGCTGAAAGGCTATTTCCTGGAGGAGCACGCCGAGCGCCACGACATTTCCATCGGCACGGTCCGCTGGCACATGCAGAACATCCTGCAAAAGACCCGGACCCGCAACCAGACCCAGCTCGTGCGCGCCGTCTCCTCGATGCTCTTCTACCGCTACTGATCGCTCGTTCAGTAGAGGGACGTTGTGCGCATAGTGATGACTCTATCACTGGGCGAGTTCTGCGTGATTATACTTATATGATTGCTTGGGATGAAGGGATTTTGAACAGAGGGCCCGAAATAAAAGGCGTTCTCTTTTCAATTTTTCTGGCAATGTTACCTTTTGTTCATACGTAGTATTGGAGGCTGGGACAGCAGCCGCCGTTGGAGCATTGACGATGCCGGCAATGGCTGCATCGGACGGGCAAGGCTCGCGTCACGACATGTCGGTGGCGGCCCCATGGGGCGGGCGGCAACCGGCGGCGGCGGAGCCGAGAGGAAGGGGCCACCATGACGTCACATCTGCAAGAGACCGCTCACCGGGTCGTCGAGCCGAGCGCGTTCATCCGTCTGGAACGGGAGGACGCGGCCAACGGCCGGGCGATCTGGCACCTCCTTGAGCACCGCATGGACGCCGTTCTCGATGTCTGTTTCAGCCGCATCACGCAGAACGACACGGCCGGCATGGACAAGGACCAGACCGTCGATTTCTTCCTCTGGCAGGTCGACCACTGGCGGCGCCTTTTCACCGGCACGATGGACGAGGCCTATGCCGCGGACATCCGCCGCACGGGCGTTGCCCAGAACCTCAGCGGCGTCGATCTGCGCTGGTACAGCGTCGTCTACACGACGATCGCCAACGAGATCGTCAAGGTGATCGCCATGGCCTTCGAGGGCGACGGCCGCAGGATCGCCGCCCTGGTCGCCACGCTGAACCGGCATATCGCGGTCGACTCGCAGATGACCCTGTCGGCCTACAGCGCCCACCTGCTCGACTGAGCCGCCGATTGCGGCCCGGAACGACGGCCGGCCGGAAAAAGCGTTGGTGCGTCGCAGGGAATTGTGGAACCTTCCGGTGACACCGCACGCGTTCGATCCGGGAGTTTCCACGACTTGTCGATCCAGGCCGCCATCCGCCACCTGACCCATTACCGCTACGACCGTCCCGTCAGCCTCAGCCCACAGGTCATCCGTCTCAGGCCCGCACCGCACAGCCGCACCAGGGTGATTTCCCATGCGCTGAAGGTCAGCCCGCCGGATCACTTCGTCAATCACCAGCAGGACCCCTACGGCAACTGGCTGTCGCGCTTCGTCTTTCCCGAGCCGGTGACGGAATTGAAGATCGAGGTCGACCTGGTCGCCGACATGACGGTCTACAATCCGTTCGACTTCTTCGTCGACGACAGCGCCGAGCACTGGCCCTTCGCCTATCCGGAGGACCTCAAGGACGACCTCGCCATCTACCGCACGCCGGAGCCGGCCGGCCCCAGGCTGCAGGCCTTCCTCGACACGGTGCCGCGGGAAAAGGTCCGCACCGTCGATTTCATCGTCGCCCTCAACGCGCGCGTCTCCGGCGAGGTCGGCTACATCATCCGCATGGAGCCAGGCGTGCAGACGCCCGAGGAAACGCTGACCCGCGCGTCCGGCTCGTGCCGCGATTCCGGCTGGCTGATGGTCCAGGCGCTGCGCCATCTGGGCTTTGCCGCCCGCTTCGTCTCCGGCTATCTGATCCAGTTGAAGCCGGACATCGTCTCCCTCGACGGCCCGCCGGGCACCGATCACGACTTCACCGACCTCCATGCCTGGTGCGAAGTCTATATCCCCGGCGCCGGCTGGATCGGCCTCGACCCCACCTCGGGGCTGCTGACCGGCGAAAGCCACATCCCGCTCGCCGCCACGCCCCACTACCGCAATGCCGCGCCGATCTCCGGCTCCGCCAGCTATGCCGAGGTCGACTTCGACTTCCACATGGAGGTAATGCGCACGGCCGAGCACCCGCGCATCACCAAGCCGTTCTCCGACGAGGCCTGGTCGGCGCTGAATGCTCTCGGCGACAAGGTCGACGCCGCCCTTGAGGAGGGCGACGTGCGTCTCACCATGGGCGGCGAGCCGACCTTCGTCTCCATCGACGACTTCGAATCCGACGAATGGAACACCCATGCGGTCGGCCCGATGAAGCGCGACCTCGCCGACACGCTGATCCGGCGCCTGCGCGACCGCTTCGCCCCCGGCGGCTTCCTGCATTACGGCCAGGGCAAGTGGTATCCGGGCGAAAGCCTGCCGCGCTGGACGTTCTCGCTCTACTGGCGCCGCGACGGCAAGCCGATCTGGGCCGATGCCGGCCTCATCGCCAAGGAGGGCGCCGACACCGGCGCTGGTCCCGACGAGGCCAAGACCCTGCTGGAAGGCATGGCCGATCGCATCGGCGTCGAGGCCGACCTCGTCGTGCCGGCCTATGAGGACCCGGCCGAGTGGGTGCTGAAGGAAGGCAGGCTGCCGGAGAACGTCACTCCGGAAAATTCCAAGCTGAAGGACGCGGAGGAGCGCAACCGCATCGCCCGCGTCTTCTCGCGCGGGCTCAACGAGCCGGCCGGCTACATCCTGCCGGTGCAGCGCTGGCAGAGCCGCGCCTCCGGCCCGCGCTGGCGGTCCGAGCGCTGGAAGCTGCGCCGCGGCCACATCTTCCTCATCCCCGGAGACAGTCCGGTCGGCTTCCGCCTGCCGCTGGAAGCTCTGCCGCACGTCTCCGAATCCCAGTACCCCTACACCTTCGTCGCCGATCCGAGCGTGCCGCGCGGCCCGCTGCCGGATTTCGCCGCGGCGATGGAAGAGGCCGCGGCGGAAGAGCCGGAAGCGAAGGGCGACCGGCCGCAGCCGGCGGCGAGCTTTACCGCGGTGGAGCCTGGCCAGGAGCGGGTCGAGCAGGTCGCCGGCGGCGACAACGAGCACCCGGTGCGGACCGCCCTCAGCGTCGAGCCGCGCGACGGCCGGCTCTGCGTGTTCATGCCGCCGGTGGAATCGGTGGAGGACTATCTGGAACTCGTCGCCGCCGCCGAGGCGACCGCCGCCGAAATGGGCTTGCCGATCCACATCGAAGGCTACGCCCCGCCGGGCGATCCGCGCATGAACGTCATCCGCGTCGCCCCCGATCCGGGCGTCATCGAGGTCAACATCCACCCGGCGACGAACTGGAAGGACTGCGTCCTTACCACCGAGACGATCTACGAGGAGGCGCGCCTCACCCGCCTCGGCGCCGACAAGTTCATGATCGACGGCCGCCACACCGGCACCGGCGGCGGCAACCATGTAGTGGTCGGCGGCGCGACGCCGATGGACAGCCCGTTCCTGCGGCGGCCGGACCTTTTGCGGAGCATCATTCTCCACTGGCAGCGCCACCCGAGCCTCTCCTACCTCTTCTCCGGCCTCTTCATCGGCCCGACCAGCCAGGCGCCGCGCATCGACGAGGCCCGCCACGACAGCCTCTACGAGCTGGAGATCGCGCTCTCCCAGATCCCCCATCCGGGCGCGGGAACGCCGCCGGCGCCCTGGCTGCTCGACCGGCTCCTTCGCAACATCCTGATCGATGTCACCGGCAACACCCACCGGGCCGAGATCTGCATCGACAAGCTCTATTCGCCGGACGGCCCCACCGGCCGCCTCGGCCTTGTCGAATTCCGCGGTTTCGAGATGCCGCCGCACCCGCGCATGAGCCTTGCCCAGCAGGTGCTCCTGCGCGCCCTCATCGCCCGCTTCTGGCAGGCCCCGGTCGGCGGCGACCTGACCCGCTGGGGCACGGTCCTGCACGACCGCTTCATGCTGCCCCATTTCGTCTGGGACGATTTCCTCGATGTGCTGAAGGACCTCGCCGGCCACGGCTTCGAATTGAGGCCCGAATGGTTCGAGGCCCAGGCCGAGTTCCGCTTCCCGTTCTGCGGCGCCGTCACCTATGAGGGCGTGGAGATGGAAATCCGCCAGGCCCTGGAGCCCTGGCATGTGCTCGGCGAGACCGGCGCCATCGGCGGCACCGTGCGCTATACGGACAGCTCCGTGGAGCGCCTGCAGGTCAAGCTGACGACCACCGACCCGGATCGCTACGTCGTCACCTGCAACCGCCGCCGCGTTCCATTGAACAAGACCGGCACGGGGGGCGTTGCCGTCGGCGCGGTGCGCTTCAAGGCCTGGCAGCCGGCGATGGCGATGCACCCGGCGCTGCCGGTCGATGCGCCGCTCACCTTCGACATCTTCGACAACTGGTCCGGCCGGGCGCTCGGCGGCTGCGTCTACCACGTCGCCCATCCGGGCGGGCGCAGCTACGACACCTTCCCGGTCAACGGCTACGAGGCCGACGCCCGCCGGCTTGCCCGCTTCGAGGCCCATGGCCACACGCCGGGGCTCTACGAGCCGCCGCCGGAGACACCGCACAAGGAATTCCCGATGACGCTCGACCTGCGCCGTCCGCCGGGGCTGTGACGGCGCCCCTTCGGGGCGGCGATGCTATTCTGTGAACAAAATCACCCATAATGCCGCAAGCAAGGGAACCGCGGCGCGATCTTGTTGATTGTAGACTTAATTCGTCTAGGCTCGTTTTCCGAAAAAAGCGGTCTGCAATCTTTCCGGCACTTAACCGCGATAGAATTGGCGACGGATGCGTTCCGGCCCGTGTCCTGTTGTGACAAGGTGCCGGGATCGCCGCGATGAAACGGTATTCAACAGGTCGGACCGACGGACATGACGACCGAGACTGCAGCCGAGACGGACATGCTCGACGCGCTTCTGAAAAACTATCGCCCGCCGACCGGAAGCGCCGATGAGCTGCTCGACGCCTCGGGTAATATCCGTCCTGTCTGGAACCCCTTCGTCAACTATCTCGCCGGCCTTGCCCCGGAGGATATCACCCGCCAGTTCGGCAATGCCGACCAGTATCTGCGTGATGCCGGCGTGTTCTTCCGCCAGTACGGCGAGGAGGGTGCGGCGGAGCGCGACTGGCCGCTCAGCCATGTCCCCGTCATCATCAACCAGGACGACTGGACGCAAATCGCTGAAGGGTTGAGCCAGCGCGCCGACCTGCTCGAGGCGCTTGTCGCCGACCTTTACGGCCCCAACCGGCTGGTCCGCGACGGCTATCTGCCGGCCTCGCTGATCGCCCGCAGCCCGGAATGGCTGCGCCCGTTGGTCGGCGTCGCCCCGCGCTCCGGCCATTTCCTGCATTTCATCGCCTTTGAGATCGGCCGCGGCCCGGACGGCACCTGGTGGGTGCTCGGCGACCGCACCCAGGCGCCCTCCGGCGCCGGCTTCGCGCTGGAAAACCGCGTCGCCACCACCCGCGCCTTTTCCGATTTCCTCGCCAGGGCCCATGTCCACCGCCTCGCCGGCTTCTTCCGCGAGTTCCGCGACGCGCTGACCGCGCTGCGCGGCGACGACGAGGGCCGCGCCAGCATCCTGACGCCGGGACCCCACAACGACACCTATTACGAGCACGCCTATATCGCCCGCTATCTCGGCCTCTGGCTGCTGCAGGGCGAGGACCTCACCGTCGAGAACGGCCGCGTCATGGTCCGCACCATCTCGGGGCTCAGGCCGCTCAGCGTGCTGTGGCGCCGGGTCGATGCGGAATGGGTCGACCCGCTGGAACTGAACGAGGGCTCGCGCCTCGGCACCGCCGGCCTCATCGGCGCCATCCGCTCCGGCAACCTGACGATGGTCAACGCGCTCGGCAGCGGCGTGCTGGAGACCCGCGCCCTTCTCGCCTTTCTGCCGCGCGTCTGCAAGGCGCTGCGCGGCGAATCCCTGCAGCTTCCGAACGTCGCCACCTGGTGGTGCGGCCAGGAGGCGGAGCGCGACCACGTCAAGGCCAATCTCGACGGCATGCTGGTCGACGACGCCCTGTCGACCCGGCTGCCCTTCGAGCCGTCGCGCACCCGGCGCGGCCGCCGGCCCGGTCCGGACCGCGATCCCGAGGCGCTGTTGAAATGGATCGACGGCGATCCCGGCGCCGTCGTCGGCCAGGAGGTCGTGACGCTGTCGACGACGCCGGCCTATGTCGACGGCGAGCTGCTGCCGCGGCCGATGAGCCTGCGCGTCTTCCTCGCCCGCACGCCGAACGGCTGGACCGTCATGCCCGGCGGCTTTGCCCGCATCGGCCACAGCGATGATCCGGCGGCAATCGCCATGCAGAAGGGCGGCTCGGCCGCCGACGTCTGGATCGCCGCCGACGGTCCCGTCGACCACTCCGTGACGCTGACGCAGCCCGAGACGCCGTTCCGCCGCCGGCGCCCGCCCATGCTGCCGAGCCGCGCCGCCGACAACCTCTACTGGCTCGGCCGCTACATCGAGCGTTCAGAGGGCCTGTTCCGGCTGACCCGCGCCTACCACGCCCGCCTTGCCGAGGCCGAGGACCCGGCCTCCGATCCGCTTCTGATCGCCCTCGGCGAGCACCTTGCCGGCTTCGGCGTGGAGCCGGAGGAATGCCTGCCGGAGGGCCTGTGCAGTGCCGTCGATGCCGCGGTGACGAGCGCCAGCCAGATCCGCGACCGCTTCTCGATCGACGGCTGGACGGCGCTTTCCGAATTGCGCCGCGAGGTCAATGGCATGCGCCGCAGGGTCCGGCCGGGCACCGACTGCGCCGCCGCCATGGGCGTCCTGTTGCGCAAGATCACCGGCTTTTCCGGCCTCGTCCACGAAAACATGTACCGGGTCTCCGGCTGGCGCTTCCTGCGCATCGGCCGCGCCCTGGAGCGGGCGCTGGCGACGACCTCGGCCCTTGCCGTCTTTGCCGATCCGGAAAGCCCGGTCGGCGGCCTCGACCTTGCCGTTGAGATCGGCGACAGCGTCATGTCCCACCGCCGCCGCTACTCCGTCGCGACCAGCCGGCCGACCGTCGTCGATCTTCTCGCCCTCGACGACAGGAACCCGCGCTCCGTGCTCTACCAGCTGTCCGACATCCATGACCATGTCGATGCCCTGCCCGGCGCCAGTGTCAACGGCCAGCCCTCCGAACTGGTCAAGGCGGTGCTGCGCGCCGAGACCGATCTCATGGTCGAGAGCCCGGAGACCTTGGACACGACGGCGCTCTATGCCACCTGGAGCGCCATCGCGGAGATCTCCGACCGGCTTTTCGAAGCGTATCTGAGATAGGCGGCGCCCGTGCTTTTCGATATCCGCCTTCAGATCACCTACGAATACGAGGACCCGGCGGTCGCCGCCCGGCACATCCTCCACCTGATGCCCGCCGGCCTCGACGGCGAGCAGCGCCTGATCGCCGGCTCCATCGACATCCAGCCGCCGCCGGACGAATGGATCAGCCGCACGGATTTCTTCGGCAACCAGGTCGCCGAGATCGCCTATCGCTCGCCCCATTCGGAGGAGTCCTTCCTCGTCCAGGGGCGGGTCGAGCGTTTTGCCCGCGGCGCGGAACTGGACATCACGCCTCCGCTTGCCGGCCTTTCCCGGGAGATCGCCGGGGTCCATTCGCTGGGGCCCGACGCGCCGACCCATTTCCTCGGCGCCTCCAAGCGGGTGCCGATCGACGACGACATCACCGCCTATGCCCGCGAGCAGATATCGGACGGCATGACGGTCTTCGACATCGTCAGGACCTTCGGCCTGGCGCTGAACCGCGACATCCGCTTCGACCCGGAGGCAACGACGGTGGAGACGCCGCCGCGCGAGGCCTTCGACAACCGGCACGGGGTCTGCCAGGACTTCACGCACATCATGATCGCGGGGCTTCGCGGCCTCGGCATTCCGGCCGGCTATGTCAGCGGCTTTCTGCGCACCGAGCCGCCGCCGGGCCAGCCGCGGCTGGAAGGCGCGGACGCCATGCACGCCTGGGTCCGCGCCTGGTGCGGCATCGAGACCGGCTGGATCGAGTACGATCCGACCAACGCCATGATGGTCGGCCAGGACCACATCGTCATCGCCCGCGGCCGCGACTATTTCGACGTCGCCCCGGTCAAGGGCGTCTCCCGCAGCTCCGGCACCCAGACCACCAAGCAGGCGGTGGACGTGATCCCGCAGGGGTGAGGGCGGCGTGCCTAACCCGCTTCGGCCTGTCCGATCGTTCTGAAACGCTGCATGGATTGCCGCGTCGGCCTTTCCAGGCTCGCGTCGCGCGCCGCTCCCCGTCCTTCGGACCCTCGCAATGACGTTGAAATTATTGAGAAAACCGTCATTGCGAGCGCAGCGAAGCAATCCAGAGCGGCGTGGCGGGGTTGACTGAGGTTTTTTGGAGCGCCTCCCTATCCGGCGAATGGATCGCTCCCGCCTGCCACACCCTCGACCGTCACCCCGGCCCCCGAGCCGGGGCCTATTGCCCCTGTCTATACGGTATGCCGTCCGTTGTGGGAACGAGGAGGTTGCCCGCGGCTGATGCCGCGACAAGAACCGCGACGGCATACCACGTCGACACGGGCAATGGGTCCCGGCTCTCCGCTTCGCTCCGGCCGGGATGACGGGAGAGGGTGCGGCTACTCGGAGGCATGCTGCCGGCGCCGCTCTGGATCGCCGCGTCGGCCTGACGGCCTCCTCGCGATGACGCCGAGAAAAGACAATGGTCAGTCAAGACGACCCACTCCCGCCTGCCACAACCTCCGCCGTCACCCCGGCCCCCGAGCCGGGGCCTATTGTCCCTGTCCACACGGCATGCCCGGTGTTGTCGGGCTGAGGCGGTTGCTCGATGCCGACGCCGCGGCAAGACTCGATAGGGGCTACTGCGTGGAGACGGAAAATGGGTCCCGGCTCTCCGCTGCGCTCCGGCCGGGATGACGGGAGAGGGTGCGGCTACTCGGAGGCATGCTGCCGGCGCCGCTCTGGATCGCCGCGTCGGCCTGACGGCCTCCTCGCGATGACGCCGAGAAAAGACAATGGTCAGTCAGGACGTCCCACTCCCGCCTGCCACATCCTCAGTCGTCACCCCGGCCCCCGAGCCGGGGCCTATTGCCCCTGTCCACACGGTATGCCCGGTGTTGTCGGGCTGAGGCGGTTGCTCGATGCCGACGCCGCGACAAGACCCGATAGGGGCTACTGCGTGGAGACGGACAATGGGTCCCGGCTCTCCGCTTCGCTCCGGCCGGGATGACGGGGGAGGGGACGCGACAACCTTCGAAAGCGCCAAAGTCGCGGCTGTGGCTGGGTAGGCCGCTGGAAGGAGAACTCCCTCCGGTTCTCGTTGGTGCGAACCAACGAAAACCGGCAAGCGCAAGCGCGCGCCGGCGCCTTTGCGTCGTAAAGCCTGCGTGGCGTCTGAACGCGACCGGTTCCGGAGGGGCCGGTCAGAACAAAGTGAAATACTCCCGCTGCTCCCACTCGGAGACCGTGGTCAGATAACGGTCCCACTCCGCCCGCTTGATGCGCGAGAGGTAGGCGACGAACTCCGGGCCGATGGCGCCGGCAAAGAGCGTGCCCGCCTCGAAGGCCTCGACGGCCGAGATCAGGCTCTTGGGCAGTTCCGGCGCGCCGCTGTCATAGGGCGTCTCGACCGGTGCGGGGGCTTCCAGCCCGCGCGCAAGGCCGTCGAGGCCGGCAAGGATCTGCGAGGCGAAATAGTAGTAGGGGTTGGCAGCCGGTTCGGCGACCCGGTTCTCGATCCGGCTCGCCCGGTCGTGCGGGCTGAAGAGGGCGCGGATCATCGCCCCCTTGTTGTCGTGACCCCACTGGATGCGGTCCGGCGCCAACTGGTAGGGCTGGTAGCGCTTATAGCCGTTGACCGTCGGCGTGGTCAGGAGGCAGCACTCCGCGGCGTGCTCCAGAAGCCCGGCGATCCAGGCCGAAGCGGTCGGGCTGATGGTGCCGTCGGCGGCCGGCATGAAGAGGTTGTCGCCGGTCGCGAGGTCCTGCACGGACTGGTGCAGGTGCCAGCCGCTCGCCGCCCCGTTGTCGACCTTCGGCCGGCACATGAAGGTGCCGTGCAGGCCCCGCTGGCGGCAGTACTGCTTGGTCATCGACCGGAACAGCATCATCGCGTCGGCATGGGCCATGGGGTGATCCGGATCGAAGGTGAATTCAAGCTGGCTCGGCCCGAACTCGGCCTCCATGGACCGGATCGGCAGGCCGAGGGTCTCGCAGCCGCGCCGCAGCTCGTCCATCAGCCCTTCCAGCATGTCGTAGACGCCTTCCGTCAGGAGCTGGTAGCCGTGGGCGAGCAGGCTGGTCTCCGGCGGCAGGCCCGGCATGCCCGCATCGCCATGGGCGAGCCGTGTCTCCTCGATGCGGAAGATATGGAACTCGACCTCAAGGCCAACGGTGAGTTGCAGGCCGCGCTCCGTCAGCTTGTCGAGCGCCGTCTTCAGCACGGTGCGGGCGGAAAACGGGATCGCGCTGCCGTCCTTCTGGACGACATCGCAGAGGATCGAGGCCGAGTGCGGCGAGAACGGCAGCACCCGGTAAGTGGCCGGATCGGGGACGAGGAGGATGTCCCCGGCACCGACCAGCGCGCCGGTGCCGAAGCCGGCGTCCGTGCCCCAGACCGGAAACACGGTTCGGTGCGAGGTGTCCTTCAGGAGCAGGGTGGAGGGCGCGGTGATGCCGTTCTTGAAGGCGGAGGCCACCGCTCCCGCGACCATCGTCTTGCCGCGCAGGACGCCGTGCTGGTCGGCGAAGGAGAACCGCACGGTCTCGATGCCATCGGCCTGGAGGCGCTCGATGACGTCGGCGGCCAGCCGCGCGTCCTCCGGCGTCATGTGGCCGTGCTCGGCGAGGAACCCGGCGGCAATGTCAGAAGCGATATCGGCCATCGTTCGGTCCTTTACGTCAGGAACGGGCGCTCACAGCGCTGCGTCCCAGGAGCAGGCGGTGCGGCGGGCGGCGTCGCTGTCGCGCCAGAGGCTGTCCCAGTCGTCGCTCGGGCCGATCGCATCGATGGCGACCGGGCCCTTGACCTCGGCAAGATCGCCCTCGCCCAGCATCGGCAGGCCTTCGGTGGAGCCTTCGGCCACCTTGGCGATGGCGGCGCGCATCAGCCGCCGGTAGCGCGAGATGCCGACATCCGTGCGGCCGAGATGCTCGCGGGTGCGGTCCTGGATCGGCCCCATGGATTCCACCGCCCACTGGTCGTGGACGTTGATGTCGAGGCCCATGCCCGTATAGGTGAGGTCGCGCTGTTCGTCCGGATCGTAGCCGTAATTGTTGCGCTTGTTGCGGACCGGCGCGTAGTCCGGCAACCGGTGCTCCTTGAGGCGCTGTTCGCGCATCAGGGTCTTGTTCACCGGCTTCCCGAAGCTGACGAACATGGAGTACCAGTAGCAGGTCTCGTCATCGATCGGCACGTGCCACTGGGTGATCGTCATCTCGTTCGACATCGGGATGCAGATCGCCTCCGGGAACACCTGATTGGTGACGCGCACATGGCTGCGCCCGTCCGGCATGTGCCGGAGCGCGATCAGCCTGAGGCCGTAATCGGTCTCCTCCACCTTGATCTCCGGCCGCGGATAGTCGCGCAGGAGCTGGGTCATCGGGATATCGGTGTCGGCGGCGCGGTCGCGGAACTGCTTGCCGTAGCCCTCGTTCGGGTCCTCGTCCTGCAGGAAGCGGTGCAGGAACGAGGCGTGCGCCGGGTCGATGCCAACCTCTAACGCCTGCAGCCAGTTGCACTCCCACAGCCCCTTGAAGGCAAAGACGTGGCTGTCCGGCGCGGCAAAGCAGTCAAGGGCCGGGAAGGGCGGCGGATCGCCGGGGCCCATATAGGCAAAGACGATGCCGTTCTTCTCCTCGACCGGATAGGACGTCACCTTGATCTGGGTGTGCATCTGGCTCTTTTCCGGCTCGCCGGGCTGCTCCACACACTGGCCGGTGCGGTCGAAATGCCAGCCGTGGAAGGGGCAGCGGAGGCCGTCGTCCTCGCGCCGCCCGAAGCACAGGTCGACGCCGCGGTGCGGGCAGAACCGGTCGATGAGGCCGAGCTTGCCGGAATTGTCGCGAAACAGCACCAGATCCTCGCCGAGGAGTTTGACCGGCACGACGGGGCGCTCGGCGACCAGTTCGTCGGACAGCGCGGCCGGCTGCCAGTAGCGGCGCAGCACATCGCCGGCCGGCGCGCCGGGACCGACGCGGGTCAACTGGTCGTTCTGTTCCTGGCTCATCATGGCATGGGTCTCCTCGGGTGCTCTGTCGTCTGCAGCGACGGTTGCTGAAAGGATGCCATCACAGCCGCCCCGGAAGGAACAGCGCGATGGCGGGAAAGGCGACGAGAATGGCGAGCCGCACCAGGTCGGTGACGACGAAGGGCAGGACGCCGGCCATGATCGTCTTGATGTTGAGTTCCGGCGCCGCGCTCTTGACCATGAAGAGGTTCATGCCGACCGGCGGCGAGATGAGGCCGAGTTCCACGGTGACGACGGCGATGATGCCGAACCAGACCGGATCGAACCCGGCCGCAACGATCACCGGAAAGAAGATCGGCACGGTCAGCAGGATCATCGCCAGGCTTTCCATGAAACAGCCGAGGACGATGTAGAAGAGGAGGATCGCGCCGAGGATCTGCCAGGGCGACAGCCCGTTTCCTTGCATGAAATCGACCATGGCGAAGGAGAGCTGCGAGGTGGAGATGACGAAGCCGAGGACCTCCGCGCCGATCAGGATGAAGAAGATCGTCGCCGTCGTGTAGACCGTCGCATAGACCGCCTCGCGGAACTGCTTCCAGGTCAGGCCGCGAAACAGCGCGTAGATGAGCGCGAACAGCGCGCCGGCGCCGCCCGCCTCCGTCGGCGTGAAGAAGCCGCCATAGAGCCCGCCCATGACGAGGCCGAAGAGGCCGAAGGCCGGCAGGAAGCGCTTTGCGGCATCGAGCACCGTATCGGCGTTGGCGGTCTCCGGTGCGCTGCGGTCCCGGGCCGGCCACAGCCGGGCGAGCAGCATGACGGTGACGACGTAGAGCGAATAAGCAAGGATGCCGGGCAGGATGCCGGCAAGGAACATCTCGCCGACCGACTGCTCGGTGATGAGGGCGTAGAGAAGGAGCGCGATCGACGGCGGGATCATGATGCCGAGCGTGCCGCCGGCGGCGAGCGAGCCGGCAGCGAGGCGCGCGTCGTAGCCCCTCTTGACCATTTCCGGATAGGCGACGCGCGTCATCGTCGAAGCGGTGGCGAGCGAGGAGCCGGAGACGGTGGAAAACACCGCGCTAGCGGTAATGCCGGCCGCGCCGAGCCCGCCCGACCAGCCGCGGGTCAGCCGCTCGGAAGCGCGGAAGAGATCGCCGGCCATGCCCGATTGCGAGACGAGGTTGCCCATCAGGATGAACAGCGGCACCAGGGTGAAGGAATAGGAGGACGCGGTCTCGTAGGCGGCGGTCTTGAGGACCGAGAGCGCCGGGTCGACGCCGATCATGGCGGCAAAGCCGCCGAAGCCGACGACGATCATGGCAAGCCCGACCGGGCAGCCGAGGAGGACGACGGCGAACAGGGCGAGGATCGACAAGATGCCTGTGGTCTGCATATCCATCAGGCAAGGTCCCCGTCGATATTGCTCGGGGAAACGAGTTCGGCAAGGGCGGCGAGCGCCAGCACCGCGCATTCGGCGGTGAGCACGACATAGACCGGCCACAGCGGCAGGCGCAGCACCTGGGTGATGTCGCCGCGGGCGTAGGTGGTGCCGATCTCGTCATAGAAGAGACGGACGAGCGCGATGGCCACGGCAAGCGTGGTCAGCGACCAGAACCGGTTAAGGGTGCGGCGCACGACGGGGGGAAAGCGGCCGACGAGGACGTCGACCCGCACCATGCCGTGCTTCAGGGACACCGGGAAGGCGGCAAAGACGGCGATCAGCAGCGTGTAGCTGGCAAGCTCGATGGCGCCGGGGATCATCGGGTTGACCGCGCCGTCGGTGAGGTCGAAGACGGCCCGCCCGACGACGTTGAAGGCAACGACGAAAAAGAGCCCCAGCACCGCCGCAAAGGCGATCAGTTCGGTGATCTTCACAGCCGCGCGCGGGACGGCCGCAACGAGGCGAAGGGCGGGCGGGGAACCGGACATCGGCGACGAGCCTTCACGGGGCAAGCGGGACGGGCCGCCCCGGCAAATGCTCGCCGGGACGGTGCGAGCGACCTCTTAGTTCAGCTCCGCCTTGCAGGCGGCGACGTACTCCTTGACCTTTTCATAGGTCGCGGTGCCGGGAAGGCCCTTGGAGTCCAGCTCGGTCAGGTAGATCTCGGTGGCGCGCTTGGCGGCGGCCTCCCATTCGGGACGCTCCGCCGCCGGGATGTCGTAGATTTCCGAGGTCTTCTTCAGCTCCACCAGCGCTTCCGCGTCGGCCGTGTCGTAGCCGCGCCCGGCGACCAGCGACCACTTCATGCCGCTGTTGTCGTCGATCGCCTTCTTTGCCTCCGGCGACAAGGCTTCGTATTTCGCCTTGTTCATGGTGGTGACGAAGGCCAGGGAATAGAAGCCGAAATCGGTGTGGTACTTGGTGAGTTCGGCGAGCCGGAACGCGATGACGGATTCCCAGGTGATCATGTAGCCGTCGATGACGCCGCGTTCGACATTCTCGTAGATGCGCGGGGCCGGCAGGCCGACCGGCTCGGCGCCGAGTTCGGAAAGGAGCGTGCCGATGACGGTCGTCGGCCGGCGCAGCTTCTTGCCCTTCAGGTCGGCAAGCGTCTTCACCGGGGTGTCGCGCATGTGGAGCTGTCCGGGCGCATGGGTGTGCACGTAAAGGACGTGGGTGTCCTTATACTCCTCGTCGAGCGCACCGGAATCATAGAGCTTCTGGAAGGCGCAGGAGCCGACCTCGGCGGTCTGGAACAGGCCCGGCAGTTCGACGATCTGGCTGAGCGGGAAGCGCCCGGCGGTGTAGCCCTGGACGGTCCAGGCGATGTCGGCGATGCCGGTCTTGGCGTTGTCGTAGCCGGCCGGCGCCTTGCCGAGGGTCTGGGCCGGGAACACGGTGGTCTTGACCGCGCCGCCGGAGGCCTCTTTGACGGCTTTGGCCCAGGCAACGAACAGGTCGTCCTGTTGCCAGCTCTGGGCCGGCATGAAATGTGCGAGACGAAGGGTGGTGTCGGCCTGGGCCGCGGAAAGGAGGGAAAGTGAGGCAATGCCGGAGAGCGCGAGACGCCGGATCATGGTCGGGAAACCCCTCTGCTGGATCGGTTTCGTGCGATAAACGCACGTTTTTTTGATATTCGAGCAATAGAATTATTATCGGTGGATTGATTTAAGTCAATTCTTGTGTATGCACTTTTGCGTAGCTGAAAAAAGCCCGGCATTCGGGGGCTGAAACGTTCCTCTGCCTCAAAGCTGGGCGCCCGCTGCCGCCGTATGTGGCAGCGCATAATAAAAGAGCCGGAGGGCCAGCCATGCGAGGGAGCGAATGATCGGTGACAAGGATATTTCCCTGACCTTTGCCAAGGGCATGGCGGTGCTGAAGGCGTTCGACGCCGCCCGCACCCATCTCAGCATCGCCGATATCGCCGGCGTCACCGGCTATGACCGGGCGATCGTCCGCCGCCTGGTGCTGACCCTCGTCCATCTCGGCTATGTGCGCCAGTCCGGCCGGGTGTTCTCGCTGACGCCGCGGGTGCTGGTGCTGGCCGGCGGCTTCTTGCAGGGGCGCGGCTACGGCAAGAACGTGCAGCCGACGCTGTCGGCCCATTCGCGCCACCTCGGCGAGGCGATCTCGCTGGCGATGCTCGACGGACTGGAAGCGGTCTATGTCGCCCATGGCGACGTGGAGGACCGCCCGGTCAGCATCGGCTTCACCATCGGCAGCCGCATCCCCCTGTTGCCGACCGCCATCGGCCGCGCGCTGCTCGCCTTCGCCTCCGGCGACCTGCGGGCCTCGGCGCTGTCAGAGGCGCCGGCGGAGCAAGTCACGGCCGACACTCTTACCGACCGTACCGCGATCGGCGAGGCGGTCGCGGCAGCGGGGCGCGAGGGCTACGCCCTCGTCGACAACGAGTTCGAGCCCGGCGTTGCCGCCCTTGCGATCCCCGTCGGCCGGCCGGGCAACGTCCTTGCCGCGGTCGGCATCTCCGGGCCACGCGAGGCGTTTTCCGCGCCCGCCCATGTGGAGCGCGCCCGGCGCGCGCTCGCCGACTGCGCCAATGCCCTGGAGCCTCTGCTGGCGGACTGACCGGCAACCGGCGCGCAAAAGAAAACGGCGGCCCTTCGAGAAAGGCCGCCGCCGGTTTCGTCGGTGCGATGGGAGCTTGCTTACGCGGCGCGCACGCGCTTCAGGAACCCGTCCATCGTCGAGCGGAGCTGCTCGGAGCGGCTGTGCAGGTCGCCGATGGCGGTGCGCATGTTGGCGGAGAGGTCGCCGGTCCTGGTCGCCGATCCGCTCACCTGCTCGATCGACATGGAGACCTGCTGGGTGCCGGTCGCCGCTTCGGAAACGTTGCGGGCGATCTCGCTGGTGGCCGCGTTCTGCTGCTCCGCCGAGGCGGCCATGTTCGAGGTGCGTTCCGCGATCGTCTTGACCATCTCGGCGATGACGCCGGTGGCGTTGATCGACAGGTCCGCGGCGGCGCGCATCTCGGTGATCTGGGTGTCGATCTCCTCGGTCGCCTTGGAGGTCTGCTCGGCCAGCGCCTTGACCTCGGAGGCGACGACGGCAAAGCCGCGTCCCGCCTCGCCGGCCCGCGCCGCCTCGATGGTGGCGTTGAGGGCGAGCAGGTTGGTCTGCTCGGCGATATCGTTGATGAGCTGCGTGACGTCGCCGATCTTGACGACCACATCCTGCAGGCTGGCGACCGCGTGATTGGTCTTTTCGACCTCGACCTCGGCCTGGGCGGCGATCTGCGAGGAGGAGTGGATCTGCTGGTTGATCTCGTTGATCGAGGCAGAGAGCTCTTCCGTCGCGCTCGCCACCGTCTGCACGTTGGCGGTCGCCTGTTCG
This sequence comes from Rhodobium gokarnense, assembly GCF_025961475.1. NCBI lineage: Bacteria > Pseudomonadati > Pseudomonadota > Alphaproteobacteria > Hyphomicrobiales > Rhodobiaceae > Rhodobium > Rhodobium gokarnense. Next base: position 162,435 of record NZ_JAOQNS010000002.1, read on the forward strand.
GCCGCCGACGACACGGTCATCGACTGGCTCGATGTGTCCTCGGCGATATTGAACAGGGTCGAGGCGGTCTCGTTGAGCTGCTCGGAGGCCTGCAGGATCTCGTCGGAGATCGACATCACGCTCTCCTCGAACTCCTTGGCGACCCGCTCCATCTCAGCCCGCTTCTCCGCTTCGGCAAGGGCGGCCTGTTCGGCGGCCCTTTCCTCAAGCTCCTTGGTGCGCAACAGGTTGCCGCGGAACACGCCAAGGGCGTCGCCCATGCGGCCGATCTCGTCCTTGCGGTCCGAATGCTCGACCTCGGCGGACAGATCGCCGTCGGCAAGGCGCTGGGTGGTGTTGGCAAGGCTGGCCAGCGGGTTGGAGATGATCCGGTAGTTGAGGTAGCCGAGCAGGACGGCAAAGCCGGCGATGACGAAGGCGCTGGCAAGCGAGATCATCTTGACGAGGCCGAGGCCGCTTTCCTGCGCCTGGGCGAGCACCTTCTGGCGCTCCGCCAGAGTGTCGTGAATGGCCTGAAGCCGGTCTTCCACGGCGCCGATGGCCTTGGTGCCGGTCTGGGTGATTTCCATCGCCTTGGCCAGGTCGACGGTCATCGGATCGCGCATCAGCTGGATCTGCTTTTGCGCATAGCCGTCGAGCCAGGCGCGCCAGCCGGTCTCGATCTCGGCGATCTGGCCGGGCTCGATGTCTTCGGTGGTCGCGGCGAGGGTTTTCAGGGCGGCGAGGCTGTCGGCGACCTTCCGGGTGCCGTCATCGACCTTCTGAACCCATTCGCGGTTGCCCGTGAGCAGGAAGTTCTTGGCGGCGAGCACCTGGTCGGTCATCAGCACGTCGGTTTCGCTGACGTGCTCGATGAAGGTCTTCAGGCGGGCGTTTTCCTCCACGGCGTCGACCGCGGTAACGGATTGGGTGTAGGCGATGATGCTGGAGACGATACCGACCACGGCGATCAGCGCGAATGCGGCAACGCCCTTGGCGGTGACGGAAAGATTCTTGATCATGTCGATGCCTTCTTGCGCTTCTTAGCTGCCGGCGGCCTGGCGGCGGGCGGCTTCCGTCAGGTTGACTTCCACGGTTGCGGCACCGATCGGCGTCTTCCCGTCTTCGGCAGTCAGGGTGTAGTTGAGCTGGGCGCGCCAGATCTTGAAATCGTCGTCCCATTCCGGCTCGTCGATGAACACCGCGTCCGGCCCGACCGGATAGGTCTTCTGGAACTTGGCCTCGTCGCCCTGCCAGAAGTCGCCGGTGATCGACGACTGGCCGACATTGAGGCCGTTGTCGTCCATGACGAAGATCTCGACGTAAAGGCCGACGGAGCGGCCCTGCATGCGCGACAAGTAAACCGACAGCGGGTTGGACAGGGTCGCGGAGATCAGCGGCTTGTCCGCCGCCTCGCGCTCCTCGCGCCACTGCTTGTCGAGGGCGTCGATCTCGGCCTGCTGCAGTGCTCCGTAGCGCTCGTTCTGGGCTTCCACGGACATCCGGACGATTTCAGTATCGACCCAGGCTCTGGCGTCGGCGATGATCGCCGGTGTGATCAGCGCCTTGGCGTCGGGGGCGGGGCCTTGCTCGGCGGCATTGGCCTGAACCGCGCCGAACAGCGCAGCGCCGAAGAAAGCGATAAGAAGCCTGCTGGACATTTGGCATCCCCTGGGTAATGTGCCTGACTTAATTTGAAGACGAAGCAGTTTAAAATTGCGTAAATTAGAATACAAAAAGGCTGGAAACGTAGTATATACATTGAATACACTACTGCAGCAGCAAATATACTTAAAATTGCAATAATTTACGGCTACAAATCAAGAATTGCTGCACCTTTTCAGGCTGGCTGCAGCGTTCGCGGGATGCCCGATCCGGTCGCGAACGGCAGGCGCTTGCGGGACGCCGACCGGAACCCCGGACGTTATCTGCGAATGATTGAAAAACCGTTGGCCTGTGTCCGTTTTTGGAAAAAGTCTTTTTTGAAGAATGCGTTAGGCAGAAATGCGCGGCGTGCGTCAGACGCCCTGTTCTTGGCGGTCCGCAACCCGCCGGCCTCGCCCCGCCGTCGTCCATCTCCGGCGCCGATGACGGCGCTCTTGCCGGCCATGAGGCCGCCAGACCGGCTCCCGGGCACGGGCCTTTCGCGTGTGCCGTGCCGGAGCCTCTCGGAAGCGCCGGCCGGGCGCCGACGCGAGCGTCGTCGGCACGGCCCGGCCGGCCAAAAGCATTCGTCGATCGGTTTCATTCCCGCATTTCTTGGCGAATCGGCCGCCGTCCTGTCCTAGCTGCGTTCCGCCAGGCACGTGCGAAGAGAAGTGCCAAGGTTCTCAAGCAGTGAGAAGTATAGTTCGGAACCATTGTCAAGTTCTGCCCCGAGCGGGTCGAGCGTCGCGCACGTGGCGCCCGTGCCCTCGGTGACGACGGCGATCAGCCTCGGCGTGAATTGCGGCTCGGCAAAGACGCAGGCAGCGCCGAGCTCCGTAATACGCCCGCGGATTTCCGCGACGCGCTCGGCACCGGGAATGGATTCCGGATTGACGCTGATCGAGCCGGCCGAGGCGAGCCCGAAGCGGTGCTCGAAATACTGGTAGGCGTCGTGGAAGGTGATGAAGGGCCGGCCGCGCACGGGCTTCAACTCCTCTGTCAGCTTTGCCTCGAGGCCGGCGAGCCGGTCGTCGAGCGCCTTTGCGTTGGCGGCATAGGTCTTTGCGTTCTCAGGATCGGCCTCGGACAGGACCCGGGCGATCTCGGCAACGAAGGCGCGCGCATTCTCCGGGTCGAGCCAGAGGTGCGGATCGACCGCGCCGTGGTCGTGGTCATGCCCGTCGGCGTCGGCATGTTCGTGCTCATGAGCATCTGCATGCTCATGTTCGTGCGCATCTTCCCCCTCATGCGCATGATCATGATCTTCGTCATGATCGGCTTCGTCCGAATGCTCATGGTGGTCGGCCTCGCCGTCATGGTGATGCCGCTCGAAGGCGCCGCCCGATCGCGTCGGCAACAGGGTGAGGCCCGGCGCCTCCATCAGCGCCACCTGCCGCGCGTCGCTGCCGAGGGTGGTGATCGCCTTTTCCAGGAACGGCTCCAGCTTCGGCCCGACCCAGAAGATCACGTCGGCCTCCTGCAGGTCCTGGGCCTGGGACGGTTTCAGGCTGTAGGAATGGGGCGAGCCGGCGCCGTCGACGATGATCTCCGGCGTGCCGACACCCGCCATGACGCCGGCAACGAGCGAATGGAGCGGCTTGATGGAGACGACGACGCGCTCCGTCGCAAGGGCGGCGGGTGCGAGGCCTACGGTTGCCGAGGCAATCAGGGCCGAGAGGGAGAGGGCGGCGATAGCGCGCATGGCGGAACTCCGAGGCTGGGCGGCCCGCACGGGGCCATGGATTGTGGATGAAACGTTATTACATTACATTTGTTGCGTTACCTTATAACGCGTGCCATATAGGCGATCAAGCCCGGTCCTTGGCAGAATCGCGAAACGGCCGGGCCCGGCCCGAAACGGTCGCCGGACGGTGCGCGGCAATCGCCACAATGCCGGCCCGCGGACCCGCAAGGCCGATTGCCCCTTTGATGATTGGACCCTGGTAAAGACATGTTGTCGCCAGCCCAGACCCTGTTGCGGCTCGAAGACGCCGGACGCTACGCCAGCGGCAAATGGCTGGTGCGCGGCGTCGACCTCACCGTCGACCGCGGCGAGATCGTCACCCTGATCGGACCCAACGGCTCGGGCAAATCGACGACGGCCAAGATGGCCTGCGGCATCGCCGCGCCGGACGAGGGACGGGTGATCCGCGATCCGGCGCTGAAGATCGGCTACGTCCCCCAGAAGCTCACCGTCGACTGGACCCTGCCGCTGACCGTGTCGCGGCTGATGCGGCTGACGGCGCCGCTGTCGACGGCGGAGGCCGAAGCGGCCCTTGAAGAGGTCGGCATCGCCCACCTTGCCGGGGCCGACGTGCAGACCCTTTCCGGCGGCGAGTTCCAGCGCGCCATGCTGGCCCGCGCCATCGCCCGCAAGCCCGATCTGCTGATCCTCGACGAGCCGGTGCAGGGCGTCGATTTCTCCGGCGAGATCGCCCTTTACGAGCTCATTTCGGAGATCCGCGGCCGCCTCGGCTGCGGCATCCTCTTGATCTCCCACGACCTCCACGTGGTGATGGCGGCGACCGACAGCGTCGTCTGCCTCAACGGCCATGTCTGCTGCAAGGGAACGCCGAAATCGGTGCTGGAGAGCCCCGAATACCGGCGCCTTTTCGGTGGCCGCGCGGCCGCGACCCTTGCCCTTTACGAACACCACCACGACCACACCCACCTGCCGGACGGCCGCGTGGTGCATGCCGACGGGACGGTCACCACCCATTGCCATCCGGACGACGGACACCATCATGGCCCGGACCCGGCGGCACTGTCGGAAAAAAAGGAAGGCGGCGATGCTTGACGATTTCTTCGTGCGCGCCCTCGTTGCCGGCGTCGGGGTTGCCCTCGTCGCCGGCCCGCTCGGCTGCTTCATCGTCTGGCGCCGCATCGCCTATTACGGCGACACGCTGGCCCATTCCGCCCTTCTCGGCATCGCGCTCGCCCTCCTCCTGGAGGTCGACATCACGCTCGCCGTCTTTTTGATGTCGGCGGCGATCTCGCTCATCCTCGTCGTCCTGCAGCGCCGCGAGCGGCTCTCTTCCGATGCGCTCCTCGGCCTGTTGTCCCATTCCGCCCTGGCGCTCGGCCTTGTCTGCCTTGCCTTCATGACCTGGGTGCGGGTCGACCTGATGGGCTTCCTGTTCGGCGATATCCTCGCCGTCTCCAGGACCGACATCGCGGTCATCTATGGCGGCGGCGCGCTGATCCTTGCCGTCCTTGCGATGATCTGGCGCCCGCTCTTTGCCGCCACGGTCAACCGCGACCTTGCCGCCGCCGAGGGCCTCGACCCGGACCGCGCAAACCTCTTCTTCATGCTGTTGATGGCGCTGGTGGTGGCGATCGCCATGAAGATCGTCGGCGTGCTGCTGGTCACCGCGTTGCTGATCATTCCGGCCGCGACCGCACGCTGGTTTTCCCGCGGGCCCGAGCAGATGGCGCTATTGGCCGCGGCCATCGGCGTTGCCGCCGTCATCGCCGGGCTTTATGCATCCCTGGAGTGGGACACGCCGTCCGGGCCGTCGATCGTCGTCGCGGCCTTCGCCTTTTTCCTGGTCGGCCTGTCGTCGCTCGCCAGAAACCGCTACGCTGGCGCCGTGCCTCCGGAGCCAAGGGAATGACTGGGAACGAGCTCGCGCAAGACCTGACCCGCAACCAGGCGCTGGTGCTTGATGCGCTCGCCGATGCCGGCGCGCCGCTCAGCGCCTATTCGATCCTCGACCGGCTGCGCGGCGAGGGGTTCCGCGCCCCGCTCCAGGTCTACCGCGCCCTCGACAAGCTGCAGGAATACGGCCTCGTCCATCGGCTGGAAAGCCTCAACGCCTTCATCGTCTGCAGCCACCCGGACTGCGTGCCGCACGACTCCATCATCTTCGCCATCTGCGAGCAGTGCGGCGCGGTGACGGAGTTCGCCGATAAGGCGATGAACCGTGACGTCCGCAAATGGGCGGACGCGGAACACTTCCACCTGACGAAATCGGTGATCGAGTTGCGCGGCACCTGCCGCCGCTGCGCCGCCAACTGAGCGGTCTGCCCCGGCCAGGGTCCGGTCAGGCGGACCGGACGCTGTCGAGGAACTTCGTCACTTCGGTCTGCAGCCGCTCGCTGTCGCTCGACAGCCTGCGTGCGGAGGAGAGCACCTGCGAGGAGGCCGCTCCGGTTTCTTCCGCGCCGCGATTGACGTCGGAGATGTTGGAGGCGACCTCGGCCGTTCCGGTCGCGGCCTCGGTGACGTTGCGGGTGATTTCCTGGGTTGCCGCACCCTGCTCCTCGATTGCAGCCGCGATCCCGGCGGAGATGTCGGACAGGCGCCCGATGGTCGCCCCGATCTCCTTGATCGCGCCGACGGACTCGCCCGTGGCCGTCTGGATGTTGCCGATCTGGGCGCCGATCTCTTCTGTGGCCTTGGCGGTCTGCTCGGCCAGTTGCTTGACCTCGGCGGCGACCACGGCAAAGCCCTTGCCGGCCTCGCCGGCCCGCGCCGCCTCGATCGTGGCGTTGAGGGCGAGAAGGTTGGTCTGCTGGGCGATCTCGGTGATCAGGTTGACGACGTCGCCGATCCGCGTGGCCGCCTCCGAAAGGGTCCCGATGCGTGCATCCGTGCGGTCCGCCTGCCCGACGGCCTCTGCGGCGATCTGGCTGGACTCCAGCACCTGCCGGCCGATTTCGTTGACCGAGGCGGCCATTTCCTCGCTGGCAGATGCCACCGACTGGACATTGGCGGAGGCCTCGTCCGACGCGGCTGCGACGCTGGTCGACAGCTCGCGGGTGCGCTGCGCCGTCCCGGTGAGGACGTCGGCCGAACTCTCCAGTTCCCGCGACGAGGTGGAGACGGTCCGGATGATGTCGCCGACGGCGCTCTCGAAACTGTCGGCAAGGCGTTCCATGTCGGCCTTGCGGGCGGCCGCGCGCCGCGCTTCCTCGTCCTTTTCCTGGTCTTCCAGGCGCTTGCGCTCGATGGCGTTGCTCTTGAAGACTTCGACGGCGGCAGCCATCTTGCCGATCTCGTCGCTGCGCCCGGTGTCCGGGATCTCGACGGCCAGGTTGCCGTCGGCAAGGACGCCCATGGTCGCCGTCATCCGCGACAGCGGGCGCACCACCGAGCGGCCGATCAGCCAGGCAGCGAACATGACGAGGACGGCGACGGCGACGATCGACCAGGTGATGATCGACCGGGTCTGGCTGAAGACGGCATCGCGCGCTGTCCGCGCCTGTTCGGCGGTCGTGCCGATCCGGGCGACGATCTGGCCGACCGTCGGCTCCAGCGCCGCGTAGGCGGCGGACATCTCACTGGTGCGGACGCGGACGACCTCGGCGGCGTCGGACCAGGCGAGGAAATCGCGCTGGTACGCGGCGATCAGGTCGGAAATCTGCGCCTTGTCGGCCGCCGGCAGGTCCGAGGCGGCGAGCGTCGCGGAGAAGGTCTCGACGCCTTTCTTCAGCCGGTCGACATATTTCGGGTCGCCGCGCAGCATGAAGTCCTTTTCGTGCCGGCGCAGCATCAGCATGTCGGCGGCGAGCCGCGGCGCATCGAAGGCCTTCAGCCGATCCTCGACGTCGTGGACCGAGCTGCGCAGGCTCCCCTGAAGCCCCTTGTCCGGCGCCAGTCCGCGCGCGATGCTGGCGGAAACCACCGCCTTGAAGCTCGTCACATAGGTGTCGAAGCCGGCCTTGACCTGGTCGGCCTCGCCGGTGATCTCCCGCCAGTCCGACGCAACGGCATCCTTGCGGATTTCGGCAAGGATGCTGTCGACCGTCTGGCTGATCTCGGCATGGCGGTCCGCATATTGCGTGTCGGACCGCAGCAGGAAGTCCTTTTCCGCCCGGCGCGCGTTGAGGAGGGCCGCATCGAGAAGCAATGCCTGGCGACCGATCTCGTCGGCCTTGACCGCCCTGTCGCCGTACCGCGCCGCCTTGTTGTCGCCGGCAAGATAGACACCGCCCAACGCGAGGACGCCGACCATGCCCAAAAGGCCGATCGAAAAAATTCGGATTCCCAAGCCGCCGACCATCTGCACTGACCTCTGAATTGCGGTAACCAATTTGATTCGAAGTAAAGCCGAGTCGCTTCTTGGTTGCAGCCTGCTCAAAAAAGATTAAATGGTCCTTAAGACTGTAATATTCGGCTGAATGGCGGGCCAGTCACAAATTATACATTAAATACGCAATAATCGGAGAGCGCGAAGTCGAATCTGGCGTTTTTACCCCTGGTTTTATTTCAGTCGTCCCGAATGCAGCCCTGTAATGACGAGGCTTGCCTGGCGCTTGCAGTCCTTGTCGATCATCCACCGGAGGATACCGCCCCAATCGTCGGCCTTGATCGCATCGGGCCGCACATGCAGCGTGTAGCGGCGCGGGTTGCCGTCGATGGACAGCACCAGCCGGTCGCCGTCATGGGAGAGCCGCGCCGGCAGCTCCATCGTCGCCTTGCCCATCGGCCAGCTCTTTTCGGAGAGTTTTTCGCGCTCGCCCCGCACCGTCACCGAGGCCGGGCGGAGAGCATCCTTGCGCCAGAGCGTCAGTGGTGCGGCTTCCACGCAGCGCTCGCCGGAACTGTCCACATTGATCATCCAGATGTCCGGCTGCGGGGCGATGCCCTCGCGGCCGTCGGCGCGCCGGGATGCGCCCAGCACGTTGGTTTCGCCGGACGCACCGGCAACGAAGCCGGCGATCCGGGAAAGCCCCGGCGGCAAAGCGGCCTCGTCGGCGGAGGCCGCCGCGGCGCCCTCCCGTGGGCCTTCAACCCGGGTCACCGTGCCGTCCTCGGCCAACAGCGTCAGCGTCTCGCCGGCGGCAAGGCCGATCGCGTCCGCATCCTCGATGACGGTCCCTGCGGCGTAACGCCCGTCGCCGGTGGTCGCCGCGATGACGACCAGCGGCCCCTGCGCGGCGGCAGCGCCCGCCGCACCGACCAGCAGCATCAAGCCTAGCAAAAGCCGCAACATCGCCGCCTCCCTTTCGATCCATCAAAGCATGGAATTGGGGTCGCGGTCACTTGGCCGCAAGCGGGACAGGGCCGCGGACACGCGTCAGGGGACGAGGTCGTCGATGTCGAGGTCCAATGCCTCGGCCAGCGCTTTTACCGTCGACAGCCGGGGATCGACCTTACCGGCCTCGATGTCGCTGATGGTCGCCGAGCGCTGGCCCGACCTTTCGGCCAGTTGCGCCTGCGTCAGTCCGGCCGCCTTGCGCCAGGCGACCAGCGGGTGCAGATCGCCGGCGAGGACGCGCCGGGCAAGGTCCGCCGGCAGGGCCGGGCCACTGCGTCCCTCCGCCGCCCGCGCCGCGTCGGCGATATCCTGGGCGCGCGCCGTCAGTCGGGCATATTCGGAAGCCGTGATCGTCACCAGGCTTTCTCCCTCCGGGGTCGCCGATACCAACGGCTTGGTCATGGCCCGTTCTCCTTAGCGATAGATGTCGCGACGATGGGCGACGCGGGTGACCGTCATCGTACCCGCCGCCTCGTCGATATCGAAAACGGCCCGCCAATCGCCGACGCGCAGGCGATAGGTGGAGGTCGTTCCCTGCAGCTTCACCACATCACCAACCGACGGGTCGGTGGCGTAGGCTTCGAGGGCAGAAAAGATGCGGTCGCGGACCGGGATCACCTTCATCTGCTTCAGCGCCTTTCGCGTGATGAAGAGCTCCATTGCCCAATCCCGTCATCTAATACGGTATAACGTATGAATTGAAAGGAAAACACGCTTTAGCGTAATTCAGCCTATCATCATTTCGCTGCAAGCACGATGGTGGTGGAAGTCTGGCCCGCGGCGATGCGGCCGAGCCAGAAGGCGGAAAGCGGATCGCCCGGGGCCTCCCGAAGCGCTTCTTCGAAGCCCGCGCGTGCGGCGTCGAGATCGCCCGCTTCCAGTGCGGCAAAGCTCTTGCGATAGGTCTCTGCCGTCGCGCCGTTCCCCGACAGCGGCTCGAAACAGGCAATGCCGATGCTCTTTCCCTTCACCACCAGCGTGCCGATCGGCCGGAAGGTCCGGTCGGGCGCCGCCTCCGCCACGGTGCCGCTGACGCAGATGCGCCCGCCGATCGTGCGGTTGGCGGCTTCGAGCCGGGAAGCCGTGTTCACCGTGTCGCCGATGGCCGTGTAGTCGAAGAACCGCTTGCCGCCGAAATTGCCGACGATCGCCTCGCCGCGATGGACGCCGATGCGGGTGACGCCGAGCGATATCCCGCGCTCTTTCAGCACGCTCCGGTAGCCTTCGGAAAACGCGTCGACGGCGAGCGCCAGCGCGACGGCCCGCGCCGCCTGGTCGTCCTGGCTTTCCGGTGCGCCGAAGAAGCCGACGACGGCATCGCCGACGATCTTGTCGATGGTTGCCTCATGGGCGAGGAAGAGGCCGCAGACCCGGTCGAGATATTCGTTGAGGAGTTCGGCCACCTCCTGCGCCGGCAGGCCCTCGGCGAGGTGGGTAAAGCCTTCAAGGTCGGTGAAGACGGAGGTGATGATGCGCTTCTCGCCGCCGAGGGCGAGGGCCTCCTCACTCGACACCATGCGGCGAACCAGCGCCGGGCTCACATAGTGGGAAAAGGCGTGCTCGATATAGTCGCGCTGGGCCCGGTCGCGCAGCCACTGCACGGCGGCAAGGATGCCGCCGACGACGAGCGCGGCAAGGCTGGGGGCAATCAGCGGCAATTGCAGATGGGCGTGGGTGAAGACCTGGATGCCCACGGCCCAGAGCGCAAGGAGGAGGGCGCCGAGGCCGACGATCCTGAGGAGCGGCGAGGAAAGCCCGGCAAAGACGAGGGCCGTCAGCACCGCAAGGAGCGCGGTGAAGCCGAGTTCCCCAAGCAGCTCCAGCGTCTCGTAATGGGTGCCCGCGAGCATCTGGGCCAGCATCTGGGCATGGATGAGGACGCCGTGGATGAGCCCGGCCTCCGCCCCGAGCGCCGTGGTGAACGGCGTCTGGTGCAGGTCCGCCGTCGGCAGCATCGCGCCGATCAGCACCGCCTTGCCGGCAAACCAGGCATCGGGAAGGTTGGCCGCCACATGCGCGGGGTAGACCGGGAACCGGTGCGGCCGTCCCTCGGCGTCGCTGAAATAGGTGATGCGGCCCGGATCGCCTGCCCGCGGCACCTTCGCGCCGAGCCTTGTCGCTATCGCGGCGGCGAGCCCGTCCTGCCAATCGCCGTCGACGACGCGCCCGGCGGTCAGGTCGCGCACGGTGCCGTCGTCGCGCTCGCGCAGCAGCGTCACGAGCCCCTTGTCGAAGCCGGCAAGCGCGTCTGTCAGGAACGCCGCCTGCTTCTCCGTCAGACCGTCCATGCGGGTCGCGAACCCCATGACGATCGGCGTCCTGGCCGTCCGCACAGCGGAGAGAAGGGCAAGGTCCTTTGCCGGCTCACTTCGCTGGTCGATCAGGATGTCGAGGCCGATGACGGCGGGTTTCGCGCGGTCGATGCGGGCGATCAGTTCGGCAAGGAAGGCCCGGTCGATGGGCGAGCGATAGGGAAGGGTGGACAGCGTTTCCTCGTCCACGGCAACGACGACGATGTCCTTCGGCGGATCGTGCCAGACATGGAGGACAGAGGTAAGGATGTCGCCAATCCGCGGCTCCAGCCGGTGGCCGACGGCAAAGCCGACCCCGGTGGCCAGCGCGACGGCAAGGATCGCGGCCGGCCAGCCGCCGAAGCGCAGGCGCCGGCGGCGCTCGGGTCGTTCCGTCATGGTCCCGGCCGGCCCCCGGATGGCCTATTGCGGCACCACATCGAAGCGCTTGATCTCCGATTGGGTGCCGTCCTTGTAGGTGAGCCGCAGCGAGGTGTAGCCGGTGCCGCGCGGCACGGTCGCGTAGATGTCGGTCGGATTGCCGCTCGCGGTCTCCACCACATGGGGATTGTTCGGATCGCATGCGGCGAGCCGGTATTCCCGGTCGGGCATGTCCGTGTCGAAGCCGTATTCGACGCTGTCGATGGCGCAGCGATAGCTGATCAGGTGCGTGAAATAGATCAGCATCTTGCCGTTCCAGTCGCGGTAGCTGACCCAGGAATTGGACATCTGCTCCAGAATATTCTTCTGGCCGGCGATAAGCGCCGTATCCGGATCGAAATTGATCTCATAGGGACCTTGCGTCTCGCCGCGGATGTCCCGGTAGCGCACCTGCAGCGTCGTCGGCCCGGTATGGCCGGGCAGTTCCACGGTCGGGTAGGGGATCGGCTTGCCGGTGGTCGGATGGATCGCCCCTTGCAGGAAGCCGGTGGAGCGGAAGTCGGCGCCCTCCTTGGCAACGAAGATTTCCTCCACCTGGTCGGCGATGGAAAGGCTCAGCATCCAGCCCTGGTTGCTGCGCATGGAGGTGAGGCTCACCGGGTTGGTCAGCGCCTTCCTGCTGAGGAAGGAGAGGGCGGCGAGCCTCGTCTTGGCGTCCTCGATCTGGTCGGCGGCAAGCTGCTGGTCGATGAAATATTTGAGGAACTGGCCCTCGTCGACAAGCTCCATGAAGCGGGAGAGCAGCTCAAGCTCGCGCCGCTTGTCGGCGGTCGACTGGCGGCCGAGCCGGGCGAGCGAGAAGTCGCGGCTGAGTTCGTAATAGGCCGGCGCGAAGTCCGGATTGCGCTCGATCACGCCCTCCAGCTCCTCCACCCGCTGCTCCCGGTCGTTGAGGAGGACGGTGACGAAATTGAGGATCGGATCGCGCGTCCCGGCGGCAAGGGCGAAATAGGTCTCGCGGGCCCCGGCGCGGCCCTCCTGGGCCTTCAGAAAGTTCTGGAAGCGGTAGTGCGGATCGACGTAAGGCAGGCCGAAGGCGAAGAACTTCAGATAGTCCTGCCGGGCCTTCAGAAAATTGCCCTTGATCTCGTTGAGCCGCGCATTGGAGTAGAACTCGTAGGGCTCGGTCGGATTGTCGACGATGAGCGAGCGGCTGGCGAGCTGGGCGAAAAGCTGCTCCATCTGCGGCGTGATCTCGCCGCCGCTGCCGCCCGCCTCGGCAAGCCGCGCCTTGGCGAGCCCGGCAAAGGCGCCGTCCGGAAACTTGTCGAGATAGAGCTGCAGTTCCGGAGCCGAGCCGTTCTTGACGTCATTCCAGAGCTGCAACTCGATCTGCATGGCGCTCTGGTCGCCGCTTTTTTTCGAAAGCGCCGCGACGGCCGCATTCTCGGCCGCCGCATCGGCGGGCACGAAGACGATATCGGCGGTCAGCGAGGAATGGTCCCAGGGCACCTGCTTGCCGCCGGTCTCCGCAACGACCGAGCGGCGCACGTTCTTGAACGCGGTCTCCACCGTCTGGCCGGGCCGCAGGATCTCGCGCGCAATCGCGGCCGTATAGGGGCTGTTGAGGCTCGCGCCGTCGGTCGCCGTGGAACCCGGCGCGGTGGCAAAGCTGATGAAGGAACCTCGCGGCGTCGCGCGCAGGAGCGCGAGCCCCTCATTAGCGGTGTTGATGCTGCGTGAGAGTGCGGTGTTACGGCAGGCATCAAGCACGATGACATTGGCGCCCTTGTGCGCCTGTTCCAGCTTGCCGAGCACCCAGTCGACCGACAGCGCCTCGAACTCCGCGTCGACCTCGTCCTCAAGACTGGCCTTGAGAGGCGCCAGGTAGTTGAGGCCGTTCGCCTGGAAGCCGTGGCCGGAATAGTAGAACATGCCGAGTGCGTCGGGCCCGGCCTCGGTCAGCTTCTTGCCGAAGGACGCAATCGCCCGCTTCATGGTGCGAAGATCCGCATCGAGCACGGTGTCGACCGTAAAACCGGCCTTCTTCAGCGCATCGGCGATCAGCGCCGCATCGTTGGTCGGGTTCTTCAGCGCCGTCAGCGTGCTGCTGGAATAGCCGGCATTGCCAATGACGAGCGCCAGCCGCTCCGCGGCACTGGCGGGGGCGGCGATCGCGAGTGCGATCAGAAAAAGCGCAACGATCGAGCGCCGCATGGGCATCTCCGTCAAGGACCAGAAGAGAGGGACGGCGATGGTACACGCTCCCGGCACAAGGGCAAGGCGGGCAGCCCGCAGCAAGGCGCTAGGGCCTCACATAGGTGTAGCCTTCTTCCTGCAGCTCGATGAGGCGGGCAACGCCGGAGGGAACGATCGTCGCCTCCTCGATCAACGCCACTTCCTTGCCGTCCTTGCGGCTCATCGCTTGTTGCGTGTTGGCGCAGGCGGAAAAGGTGAGGTTCTCGATCTCAAGGCTCATCGTCTCGATGCGATCCTTCACCGGGCTGGTGTCGTCCCGCAGCATCGTCAGGCCCGGCCCGTAGGCGACCACCTCGATGATCGCCGTGTCGCCCTTGGCGTCGTAGTATTTTTTGAGGTTCTGGACGTTGTTGAGCGCCATGTTGAGGACGGTCTTGTCCGACTGGTCCACATGGACGGCGATCTTGTGGGTCCTGCCGGCGGCAAATCCGGGCTGGGCGGCGGCAACAAGGAATACGGCGGCCATCGCCGCCTTCAGGCTGATCGTCATGGTGCGTTTCTTCCCCAAGTGTCTGTCAGCGCCTCTTTTTCCGGGCGCCATGGGGGGAAGCTTAGAGACATATAGAAAAAACGGAAATCGTTTTGTCGTGAGGGTGCAACGCAGAGTCTTGCCCGAGAAAAGGAGTGCACGTGCGATGTCGCCCCGGCGTTTCCACCCTCTCCCGCATCATTGCCGGGCTTGACCCGGCAATCCATAGGGCCTTTGATTTCAATCCGTTAGGTTGAAAGTTGCCGCTCCTCATCATGGACCACCGTGTCAAGCACGGCGGTGACGCGGAGTGGGTGGCAAAGTTAGCGAAAAAGCCTCAAGAGGAGGAGGCGGGCAAGAAGACGGCGCAAGGCCCTCAGCCGTTCACACTCAACATCCAGTTCAGCACGGCCCGCCAGTCGGTCATGCGGATCGGTGTGCCGTGGCTGCCGGTCTCGAAGAGGACGAATTTGACCGGATAGCCGGGCGCCGCGCGGCGGATCTTTTCGAAGAATTCCTTCTGGCTTTCCCAGGGAAACACGCTGTCGGCGCTGCCGTGGCCGAAATAGATCGGCACCCAGCGCGACTTGTCCGTCAGCATCGGCATCTTGAAGAAGTCGTTGTTCCACATGGAGCCGAGGAAGAGGAGGCCGCCGAGGAGCCTTGCCGCCTCCGGGTCTTCCGACAGCCGCCAGCAGATCGCCCCGCCCATGGAGCCGCAGGCAACGAAGATCGGCGCGCCGGGCGAATTGGCGGCGACCAGCTTCATGAGCTGCTTGACCTCGTCCTTGCCGCGGGTGCCGAAGTCGGAAAAGTCGGTGGAGATGAAGAGCCCGTCATTGCGGGTCATCAGGTTCTTGATGCGGTTGAAATTGCCGCCGAAGCGCCAGTCGTTCGCGCCCTGGAAGCGGTTGCCGCCCTGGCCGTGGATGTAGATGACGGCCATGCGGGCATCGCGCGTCTTGCCGGCGGCAATGAATTTTATCATCCGCCCGCCGGCCTTGAACTGCAGCGTCTGCTCGGACCAGCGCGGCTTCAGGGAGACGTAGTCGGACTTGACCCGCTGCTCCTTGATGGCGTCGCGCTCGTCGAGGTCGCGGCGCTCGTCATAGTCGACCCGCAGGAACGCTCCGCCGTCCGTCTTCTCCAGAATGCCCGGATAGGCAAAGAGCTGGTCCTTGAAAGGCTTCAACTGATACTCGGCCGAAGCCGGCCCAGCCATCGCGACGAGCACCGTAAAGGCAAGGCCGACGAGCCCGCAGATGCTCCCCGGGCCCTTTTCCCGGCCGTATGACGGTCCCCTAATTCCCACCGTCTAGAGCCGGTTCAAAAGATCGGGCGTCGGGAAGGAATCCGCCGGCAGGCCGAGCTTCAACTGCATGTCCTTGACGGCCGCCCGCGTCTTCAGGCCGATGAAGCCGTCAACGCCGCCGACGTCGTAGCCGCGCGCCTTCAGCTTCCTCTGCAGTTGTTTGATCTGGTCGTAGCTGAGCGAGGCGACCTTGCCGCTGCCCGAATGCACCTTGGAGGCGCCGGCGAGGCGGGTCGCGAAATAGGCCGCCGTCGTGGAATAGATGTTCGACTTGTTCCACTGCCGGTAGATGTCGAAATTCGGATAGACGAGAAAGGCCGGGCCGTTGCGCCCCATCGGCAGTTGCAGCGAGGCGGCGAGCCCGTCGGAGGGCAGCTTCTTGCCGTTGGCGCGGGTGACGCCCCAGGCGGCCCATTGCGAGCGCGGATGCTTGATGGTGACGTCGGCCTGGTCCCAGGGCAGATTGTTCGGCACGCGCACCTCGGTCATCCACGGCTCGCCGCGGCGCCAGCCGTGGTGGGCAAGGAGGTTGGCGGTGGAGGCCAGCACGTCCGGCACGCTCTTGATCAGATTGACCTTGCCGTCGCCGTCATAGTCGACGCCGCGGTGGTAGTAGTCGGAGGGCAGGAACTGGGTCTGGCCGAGTTCGCCGGCCCAGGCGCCGAGCATCTGGCTCGGCTGCAGGTCGCCGCGCTCCACGATCCGCAGCGCATCAATGAGCTGCGGGCGGAACAGCTCCGGCCGCCGGCAGTCATAGGCGAGCGTTGCCAGCGCCGTCAGCACCGGGAAATCGCCGGTATTGGCGCCGAAATCGGTCTCCAGGCCCCAGAAGCCGGTGATCACCGGCGCCGGCACGCCATATTGCTGCTCGATCCTGTCGAAGGTGCCGGCATATTTCTTCATCAAGCTGCGGCCGGTCTTGAGCCGGTAGTTGTTCACCATCCGCCCGGCGAATTTCAGGAAGGTCTGCGAAAACACCACCTGCCGGCGGTCGTGCTTGACGACCTTGGCGCTGAAGCCGACGCCGCGGAGCCCCTTGTCGATGGCGCGCTTGGAGACGCCGGCCGCGGCTGCGTCGCGCTTGAAGTCCGCCATCCAGCGATCGAAGCTGCCCGTGTTCCGGCAGTTGCGATTGCCCGCTTCCGCCGTTGCCGGCGCGGCGGTCAGCACCGCCCCGATCATTATGCCTGCAAGGATCTGCCGCATCGTGTCCCGTTCCTCCCGATCTGGATTGTCCGATCAATCGCGAAGGAGCGCCCCGACCAGCCCCGTGCCGGTCACCCCCATTGCTGCAATTCGCGCGCCTTTTGAATCAGCTTGTCGACGACCTTGTCAAATGTTCGCAATTCCTCAGGCGTCAAGGTCGACAGGATGAACGATTCGCGGGCAAGCGCCAGCGGCGCAATCCGGGCGAAAAGCGTCTCGCCCTTCTTCGTCAGCCGAAGGATTTTGCGGCGCCGGTCGGCTGCATCGAGCCCGCCGACGAGGAGCTCCTCGGCAAGCATTCGATTCACCGCGCGGCTCACCTGCATCTTGTCGAGGGTGGAATAGTCGGAGATTTCGCGGGCCGTCATCGCCCCGCGCTCGCCGAGGGCCGCCAGTACCCGCCATTCGGGGCGCGAGAGGTTGAAGCGCTCGCCATAGAGCTGGGCGACGGCGCCGGAGACCTCGTGGGCGAGCACGGCGAGCCGGTAAGGCATGAAGCGTTCCAGCGACAGCGCTTCGCGGGTCTCGGGGGCATCGTCCGGCGTCAGCATGGCGTCAGGATAGTCACAGATGCGCGAAAATGACAATGCGGGCGCGAGCAGTCGCGGAGCCGGTCAGCGAGGAGGGGATTGCTGTTTTCCGGGGAAAATGCGGCCTCCTGATCCACGTTGACTTGCATATTCGAATTTGTCTAATGTGAATGGTAACAATCGTTACTAATAATAAGCGGCGCCGGCAACGCATCGGACGTCGCGGGAGGAAGCGATGCTGAAGACCTACGAATTCCCGGAATTCGACTATATCTGCTCGGCCGAACAGCGCGACGGCCGCTTGCGCCGCCATCCGGTGGTGATCGTCGGCGGCGGGCCGATCGGGCTCACCGCCGCGCTGGATTGCGCAAAGCGCGGCATCCCGGCCGTGCTCCTCGACGACAACAACACCGTCTCGGTCGGCTCGCGCGCCGTCTGCTACGCCAAGCGGCCGCTGGAAATCTGGGACCGGCTCGGCTGCGGCGACAGGCTGGTCGAGAAAGGCGTGAGCTGGCAGGTCGGCAAGGTGTTCTTCGGCGACGACCTCGCCTACAGCTTCAATCTCCTGCCGGAGGCCGACCACCACATGCCGGCGATGATCAACCTCCAGCAATATTACCTGGAGGAGGAACTGGTGGCGCTGTGCGATGCCAGCGATCTGGTCGATCTGCGCTGGAAACACAAGGTCGTCGGGCTGGAGCAGACGGAGGACCATGCAGTCCTCACGGTGGAGACGCCCGACGGCGTCTTTGCCATGGAGGCCGACTGGGTCATCGCCTGCGACGGCGCCCGGAGCGACCTGCGCGGCATGGTCGGCGCCGATTTCGCCGGCAAGGTGTTTGAGGACCGGTTCCTCATCGCCGACGTCGTCATGAAGGCCGACTTCCCGACCGAGCGCTGGTTCTGGTTCGACCCGCCCTTCCATCGCGGCCAGTCGGTGCTGCTGCACAAGCAGTCCGATAATGTCTGGCGCATCGACTTCCAGCTCGGCCGCGACGCCGATCCGGAGGAGGCCAAGAAGCCGGAAAACGTGCTGCCGCGCCTCAAAGCCATGCTCGGGGAGGACACGGAGTTTGAACTGGAATGGGTGTCGGTCTATCAGTTCGCCTGCCGGCGCATGGAGAAATTCCGCCACGGCCGGGTGCTCTTTGCCGGCGACGCCGCCCACCAGGTCTCGCCCTTCGGCGCCCGCGGCGCCAACACGGGCGTCCAGGACATCGACAATCTGACCTGGAAGCTGAGGCTGGTGCTCGACGGCCTGGCGCCCGAAGCCCTCATCGACAGCTATGAAGACGAGCGCATCTTTGCCGCCGACGAGAACCTTCTCGCCTCGACCCGCTCCACCGACTTCATCACCCCGAAGAACCGCATGAGCCGCGTCTTCCGCGACGCCGTGCTGGATCTTGCCAAGACCCACGATTTTGCCCGCCCGCTGGTCAACAGCGGCCGCCTGTCGACGCCGACGCCCTATTGCAACTCGCCGCTCAACACGCCGGACGAGGACGATTTTAGGGGCGCCATGGTACCGGGCACCAACTGCGCCGATGCACCGGTGAAGAAGGGCGGTAAGGACGATTGGTTCCTGCGCGCGCTCGGCGACGGCTTTGCCATCGTCGTCTTCGGCGACCTGCCGCACGGCAAGACCATCGCCGTCGGCGAGATCGAGGCCCCGGTGATCGCGGTCGGCACGGACATCGTCGACGAAAAGGGCGTACTGACGGAGCGCTATGACGGCGCCAGTGGCGCGGTCTACCTCATCCGCCCCGACCAGTACGTCGCCGGCCGCTGGCGCACCTTCGACCCCGACCGCATCGCCGCCGCCCTCGCCCGCGCCACCGGCCAGCGGCATTGACAGGAGGGGAACAAGAAATGCTCAATCTCAAGCCGAACATCGCCGATCCGGACGGGTTCTACGAGACCTTGATCAACGCCCAGCGCGATCTTACCGACGACGCCGTCGACCGCATGAACGCCAGGCTGATCCTGATCCTCTCCAACCACATCGGCGACAACGATGTGCTGGCCGAGGCGATCACATTGGCGGCGGGGGAGGCGAAGGCGTAGCGGGATGGCGGCCTACCGGATGCCGCGCGTCCGGCGTTCCCGGTCGAGGGCGCCGCGCAGCGAATCGCCGGTTTTTCGCCATATCCAGCGCGCCACTGCGGTGATCTCCCGGGCGAGCAACAGGCCGGCCGTAAATGCACAGGCGATCGATGCGGTGGAAAAAATGACGAGGCCAATGGTGTGGTGCACCGGGCCAACAATCGTGAAAGTCGTCACCCCATAAGTCCATTTTTCGGCGAGCAGGTTCGCCATGAACCAGATGAAAACCGCCGAAAGCAATATATTCGCGAGCAAAAACCGTGAATATGCGATCAGTATCCCGAACAGAACACTGATTGCAGTCAGCAGGACATAGTAAGAAAGCGACCACCCGAGCGCCAAATGTCTTGCGTAGACCGGATCGTATTTCGCGATCAGAACGATTGCGCAACAGAGACCGACAAAAAGAATCAAGCTCGCGCAAGAAAGCCCGACGGGAACTCTGAGGACAGAAAGCGTTTGCCGAAATCGTGCCGGCATCGGACCTCCGGAAAACCGACTCTGGCCAAATCGGTGCGATCGATTAGAAGTGGGCGGGGTACCTCAGGGATTCAACAAAAGGGCGAAATGGCCGCAGAAAAAATCCGGGTGCGCGGGCAGGTGCAGGGGGTCGGCTTCAGGCCCTTCGTCTGGCGGCTGGCCGCGGAGTTCGGCATTTCCGGCGACGTGCGCAATGACGGCGAGGGCGTGCTGATCCGGGCCTTTGCCGGCGATGTCGACGGCTTTGTCGCGGCGCTCGGAAAGGAGCCGCCGCCGCTCGCCCGGATCGATTCAATCGCGCGCGCGCCGCTGGGGGATAATGTCATCCGGCCCGGCTTTTCCATCGTCGAGACCGACCGGTCGGAGGCCCGCACCGGCGCGACGCCGGATGCCGCGATGTGCCCGGCCTGCCGCGCGGAAATCCTCGACCCCGGCGAGCGCCGTCACCGCTACGCCTTTGCCAACTGCACCCATTGCGGCCCGCGCTTTTCGATCCTGAAGGAGATTCCGTACGACCGGGCGTCGACGACGATGCGGGGATTTGAGATGTGTCCCGCCTGCCGCGCCGAATATGAGGACCCGGCTGACCGGCGCTTCCACGCCCAGCCCATCGCCTGCCCGGATTGCGGCCCGCGCCTCTGGCTGGAACGGGACGGAGCGGAGATCGACGGCGATGCGATCGTGGAGGCGGCAAGGCTGCTGCGTGCTGGAAAAATCCTTGGAATCAAGGGTATCGGCGGCTTTCACCTGGCCTGCGACGCCGCCAATGAGGACGCGGTCCGGCTCTTGCGGGAGCGCAAGCGGCGGCCGAAGAAACCCTTCGCCCTGATGGCGGATGTGGGCGCGATCCGCCGCCATGCCCGTGTCTCTCCGGCCGAGGAGGCGCTCCTCAACGATCCGGCGGCCCCCATCGTGCTCCTGGGGAAGGCCGGGGATATTCCGCTCGCCGCCGCGCTGGCACCTGGCCTGTCCGTTCTCGGCTGGATGCTGCCCTATACGCCATTGCACGCGCTGCTGATGGAGGCCGTCGGGGCGCCGCTCGTCATGACCAGCGGCAACCGTTCGGGCGAGCCCCAGGCGATCGGCAACGATGAGGCACGGGGAAAACTCGGGCCCTTCATCGATGCGTTCCTCATGCATGATCGGCCGATCGCCCGGCGGCTCGACGATTCCGTCGTGCGCATCGTCGCAGGCGACATCCGGCTGCTGCGCCGGGCGAGGGGCTATGCGCCGGCGCCCCTCGATCTGCCGCCGGGCCTGAAATCCGCGCCGCCGGTGGCGGCCTACGGCGGCGAGCTCAAATCCGCGCTCTGCCTGACACGCGACGGCAAGGCGATCCTGTCCCACCACCTCGGCGACCTGGAAGACGCTCTGTCCTATGAGGAATTTCAGAAGGCGGCAAAGGACTATTCCCGCCTCTTCGACCACAGCCCGGAAATCGTCGCCGCCGACCTCCACCCCGACTACCGCTCAACGCAATTCGCGGAAGGGGAAGCCGAACGCCTCGGCGTGCCGCTCACCCGCGTCCAGCACCACCACGCCCACATCGCGTCCGCCATGGCCGAAAACGGCTGGCCGCTGGACGGCGCCCCGGTCCTCGGCGTCGCCCTAGACGGCCTCGGCTACGGGCCGGACGGGACCGTCTGGGGCGGGGAATTCCTTGCCGCCACCTATGCCGACTACAGGCGCCTTGCCTCTCTGAAGCCGGTGCCGCTTGCCGGCGGCGACGCCGCCAACCGGGAACCCTGGCGCAACCTCGTCGCCCAGCTAGAGGCCGCGATGGGCTGGGACGTTGCCGCGGAACGTCTCGGAAAATCCGCCCTTTCCGATCTCCTCGCGGCAAAGCCCGTCGAGAACCTTCGCACGCTCATGCAACGCCGCCTCAACAGCCCGCTGACCTCGTCGGCCGGGCGCCTGTTCGATGCCGTCGGCGCCGCCCTGGGGCTGGCGGTCGACCGGCTGACCTATGAGGGCGAGGCGGCGATGGAACTGGAGGCCCTTGCCGCAGGGATATCCCCGGATCGCGCCTATCCGTTCGCAGTCGTCGCGGCCGAGGATATCCGACGTCTCGATCCGGCGCCGATGTGGGACGCCCTGCTGACCGATCTTGCCGACAGCGTCGCCCTCGGCCAAATCTCCGCCCGGTTCCACCTCGGCCTCGCCCGCGCGACCGCCCATCTGGCCCAAAAATTAGCCGGCGAAATATCAGCCGGCGCCATCGCCTTGTCCGGCGGCGTGTTCCAGAACGCGTTGCTGCTGAGGCTGGTATTGGAGGAACTCGACGGCTGCGGCCTGCCGGTGCTCGCCCAGCGCGAGGTGCCGGCGAATGACGGCGGCCTCGCCTTCGGCCAGGTCGCGGTTGCGGCCGCCCGTGCCCTTCGCTGAGCCGTTGCAGCGCCTGCCGCGCCGGGTCCGGTGCGAGCCTCCGACGAATCGCCGCTGCCGGGCTCCGGCAACTGGCGACGCCTTCGACTTTAGTTTATAAAGATCGCATGTGTCGAGGAGGGGTGTTTGTGAGTCCTTGGCCGGGCTCCGCTGCCGATTTCTGACGGAATCCCAGTCCGTCAACCTTGCTTGTCACGACATCTTGGCGCAGGTCCGCTTTGATGCGGGTCAAGGCCCGACGCGCTCAAATTCATAAGGTGCGCCGCGAAGAAAGGGGCTCTCATGTTCGAAATTCGTATTCATGGCCGCGGCGGGCAAGGCGTTGTCACTGCCGCGGAAGTGTTGTCCGTGGCCGCCTTCGACGAGGGCATGCATGCCCAGGCCTTCCCGAGTTTCGGGTCCGAGCGAATGGGCGCGCCGGTGATTTCCTACTGCCGCATCGACGACAAGGAGATCCGGCTGCGCGAGCCGATCCTGGAGCCGGACGCCCTGATCATCCAGGACCCGACGCTTCTGCATTCCGTTGACGTCTTTTCCGGCCTGAAGCGCGACGGCTACATCCTGATCAATTCCAGCCGCACATTCGAGGAACTCGGCATCGCCGACTTCGTCGCCAACCTGCCCGACCGCCAAGTCGTCGACATCGGCGCGACGGAGATCGCCGTCAAGCATATCGGCCGGCCGGTGCCGAACGCGGCCCTCCTCGGCGGCCTCGCCGCCATCACCGGCAGGCTGCAACTGGAATCGGTGGAAAAGGCGATCGGGGAGAAGTTTCCGCCCGCCCTTGCCAAGGCCAACATCGCCGCCGCCCGCGAGGCCTATGAACTCGCCAAGGCAGCCGTAGGGGAGCCCGTCAATGCTTAAGCAGACCGAAGGATCGCAGGCCGTCGCAGAGGCAGTCGCCCTCTCGCGGCCGGAAGTGGTATGCGCCTATCCGATCACGCCGCAGACCCATATCGTGGAAGGCGTCGGCGCGCTGGTGAAGGCCGGCACCCTGAAGAACTGCGAATTCATCAACGTGGAATCGGAGTTCGCCGCGCTCTCCGTCGCCATCGGCTCGTCGGCCGCCGGCGCACGCACCTATACGGCGACGGCCAGCCAGGGCCTCCTGTTCATGGCGGAAGCCGTCTACAACGCCGCCGGCCTCGGCCTCCCCATCGTCATGACCGTCGGCAACCGGGCGATCGGCGCGCCGATCAACATCTGGAACGACCAGACCGACTCCATGGCGCTGAAGGATTCCGGCTGGATCCAGCTCCATGCAGAAACCAACCAGGAAGCCGCTGACCTCCACATCCAGGCCTTCCGCCTCGCCGAGATGCTGTCCTGCCCGGTCATGGTCTGCATGGACGGCTTCATCCTCACCCACGCCTATGAGCGGGTCGACATCCCGACCCAGGAAGAGGTCGACGCCTTCCTGCCGCCCTTCGAACCGGTCCAGGTGGTCGATCCGGCCGAGCCCTATTCGATCGGCGCCATGGTCGGCCCGGACGCCTTCACCGAGGTGCGCTACCTGGCCCACCACAAGCAGCTCCGCGCCCTCGACCTGATCCCGGAGATCGCCGAGGACTTCGAGGCCCGCTTCGGGCGCAAGTCCGGCGGCCTGATCCATCCCTATCGCACCGAGGATGCGGAGACGATCGTCGTCGCCCTCGGCTCGGTCAACGGCACCATCAAGGACGTCATCGACGCCATGCGCGACGACGGCCACAAGATCGGCTGCGTCGCCGTCTGCTCGTTCCGGCCGTTCCCGCTGGAGGCCCTGCGCGACGCGCTGCACGATGCGCTGCGCATCGTCTGCGTTGAAAAGAGCCTCGCCATCGGTATCGGTGGCGTCCTCGCCTCGGCCGTGCGGATGTCGCTGCGCCGGCTCTACCGCGAGGTCTTCACCGTCGTCGCCGGTCTTGGCGGCCGGCCGATCACCCGCGCCTCCCTGCGCGACGTGTTCGAGCGCGCCGAGGCTGAAATGCTCGACGACGTCACCTTCCTCGACCTCAACTGGGAGGTCGTCAACGCCCATCTCGCCCGCGCCCGCGAGGTCCGCAAGTCCGGTCCGATCGCGGAGAACATCCTGAAGGCCATGCACGCCGACGAAGGTGCGGACATCGAAGAAGCGGAGGCAGGCGAATGACCACCGACCCCGTAAAGACCGAACCCGCTGTAGGCTCTGGCGCCCAGCAGAAGGTCAAGTTCTACCAGACCGGCACCCACACCGTCGGCAACCGGCTGCTCGACGAGGCCCAGCGCACCGTCCAGGCCTCCATGGACCGCTCCAACGCCATCACCTCCGGCCACCGCGCCTGCCAGGGCTGCGGCGAGGCGCTCGGCGCCCGCTATGCGCTGGACGCGGCGATGATGGCGACCGAAGGCCAGCTCATCGCGGTCAACGCCACCGGCTGCCTTGAGGTCTTCACCACGCCCTATCCGGAAACCTCCTGGCAGATCCCGTGGCTGCATTCCCTGTTCGGCAATGCGCCCGCGGTCGCCACCGGCGTTGCCGCCGCGCTCCGGGTCAAGGGCCGCGACAATGTCCGCGTCGTTGCGCAGGGCGGCGACGGCGGCACGGTCGACATCGGCTTCGGGTGCCTGTCCGGCATGTTCGAGCGCAACGACGACGTGCTCTACATCTGCTACGACAACGAGGCCTACATGAACACCGGCGTGCAGCGCTCCTCGGCGACGCCGCCGGCCGCCCGCACCGCGACGACGCCCGCCGTCGGCGACGAGCCGGGCAACGTCTTCGGCACCGGCAAGAACCTGCCGCTGATCGCCATGGCCCACAACATCCCCTATGTCGCCACCGCCAGCGTCGCCGACCTGCACGACCTGGAGGAAAAGGTGACCAAGGCGATGAGCATCCACGGCGCCCGCTACATCCACATCATGGTGCCCTGTCCGCTCGGCTGGGGCGCCGCCTCCCACGACACCATGAAGCTCGCCCGCCTTGCCGTCCAATCGGGCATCTTCCCGCTGTTCGAGGCCGAGCACGGCGAGGTCAAGACCGTCCAGAAGATCCGCCGCAAGGTGCCGGTGGAGGAATATCTGAAACCGCAGAAGCGCTTTGCGCATCTGTTCAAGGGCGAAGGCGACGTCGACCGCATCGCCGCCATCCAGCGCATGGCCGATGCCAACATCAAGCGCTTTGGCCTTCTCGACGGAGAGGAACGGTAATGTCCGGCAAGCTGCCCTTTGCGATCACGCTCGACCCCGGCACCAGCCTTGCCAACCACACCGGCTCCTGGCGCACCGAACGGCCCGTCTATATCGACCGCCTGCCGCCCTGCAACAATGCCTGCCCGGCCGGCGAGGACATCCAGGGCTGGCTGTTCCACGCCGAAAGCGGCGACTATGCCGAGGCCTGGCAGAGCCTTGTCCGCAACAATCCGCTGCCGGCCGTCATGGGCCGCGTCTGCTACCACCCCTGCGAGGGCGTCTGCAATCGCGGCCACCTCGACGAGGCCGTCAGCATCCACGGCGTGGAGCGCTTCCTCGGCGACTATGCGATCAAGAACAAGCTGGTCCCGCGGATCGATGCCGAACCCACCGGCAAGAAGGTGCTGGTCGTCGGCGCCGGCCCGAGCGGGCTCTCCGCCGCCTACCACCTGACCCGGTCCGGCCACAAGGTGACGATCCGCGAGGCCGGCCCGATGGCCGGCGGCATGATGCGCTTCGGCATCCCGAAATACCGCCTGCCGCGCGAGGTCCTCGATGCGGAGATCGCACGTATCGTCGACCTCGGCGTCGCGCTTGAGCTGAACACCAAGGTAGAGGACATCGAGGGTGCCTTCACCGAGGAAGGCTTCGATGCGGTGTTCGTCGCCGTCGGCGCGCACCTTGCCAAGCGCATCGACATCCCGGCCCACAGCGCCGGCAAGATCCTCGATGCCGTCTCGGTGCTGCGCGACATGGAGGTCGGCGCCGAACCGCCGCAACTCGGCCGCCGCGTCATCGTCTATGGCGGCGGCAACACGGCGATGGACGTCGCCCGCACCGCCAAGCGCCTCGGCGCCAACGAGGCGATGATCGTCTACCGCCGCACCCGCGAGCAGATGCCGGCGCACGAGTTCGAGGCCCGCGAGGCCGAGGAGGAGGGCGTCCTCATCCACTGGCTGCGCACCATCAAGGAGATCGACGAGACCACCTTCACGGTGGAGAAGATGACGATCGACGCGGACGGCCGGCCGGTCCCGACCGGCGAGTTCGAGACGCTGGAGGCCGACACCCTGGTGCTCGCCCTCGGCCAGGACGTCGACACCGGCTTCCTCACCAAGGTGCCGGGCGTCAACGTCGCCGGCGACGGCATCGTCGAGGTCGACGACCAGATGATGACCGGCCGCACCGGCCTCTTTGCCGGCGGCGACATGGTGCCGGCAGAGCGCACCGTCACGGTCGCCATCGGCCACGGCAAGCACGCCGCCCGCAACATCGATGCGTTCCTGCGCGGCGAGCGCTACGTCCACCCGGACGCCCACGAGCTGGCCGACTTTTCCAAGATCAACACCTGGTACTATGACGACGCGCCCCAGCGGGTGCAGGGCCAGCTCGACATCGTCCGCCGCCAGACCAGCTTCGACGAGGTCCTGAAGGGCTTCAACGAGGAAACGGCCCTGTTCGAGGCCCGGCGGTGCCTGTCCTGCGGCAACTGCTTTGAATGCGATAACTGCTACGGCATCTGCCCGGACAACGCCGTCATAAAACTCGGCCCCGGCAACCGCTTCCGGTTCAACTATGACTACTGCAAGGGCTGCGGCATGTGCGCCGCCGAATGCCCCTGCGGCGCCATCAAGATGGTGCCGGAGGAGGTGTAGCGCGGAGGTCTGACGGCGGGCGGCGCGTTCGTCGCCCGTCATTGCGAACGAGCGCAGCGAGTGCGGCAATCCAGGGCCAAACGCTCAGAGCAAGCTGCCCTGTATCGCCGCGTCGCCTTCCCGGGCTCGCGTCACGCGCCGCGCCCCGTCCTTCGGACCCTCGCGATGACGGGTGGTGGCGGTGCTTGTTTGCGCGCTCCTCATAACTCGGCGTCATTGCCGGGCTTGACCCGGTAATCCATGAGGCCTTTGAAATCAATCACTTATGGTGCGCCGTGTGTGGCGAGGCATCATGGACCACCGGGTCGAGCCCGGTGGTGACGCAGAGTGTTGGGATGCCGCAGTGTGCAAGCTGCGAACGGGATAGCACTGAGGCTGTTCCGGCCGCCGTCACGGCGACGGTCGCTGCCCGCCCGGCCTACCCGTCGATCCGCGCTGCGATAATAGCAATCGCCTTCTGGTACACCCCGGCCGCGTTCCAGCCCTGGATGGCCGCAAAGTTCGGCTGGCCGGGCTGGTAGCCGGCGCCGGGGCGCCAGCCGTGGCCTTTCAGGAAATTGGCCGTGGAGGCGAGGGCGTCGGGGCGCGAGCGGATCAGGTCGGCGCGGCCGTTGCCGTCGAAGTCGACGGCGTATTTCCAGTAGTTGGACGGCAGGAACTGGGTCTGGCCGAGTTCGCCGTGGCCGGCGCCGCGCATCTCGCCCCGGCTCAGGTGGCCCTTCTGGATGATCTTCAGGGCCGCATAGAGCTCGTTCTTGAAGAAGGCCGAGCGCCGGCAGTCATAGGCGAGCGTCGACAGCGCCGAGATGGCGTCCTGGTTGCCGAGATAGCCGCCGAAGCCGGTCTCCATGCCCCAGATCGCCAGCAGCACCCCCGGCGGCACGCCGTAGCGCCGCTCGATGCTGTCGAACAGCCGGCTCTGCTGGCGCTTGATCCGCTTGCCCTTGGCGACGATGGCGTTGGCGCCGCGCTTCTGCATGAAGGTCTCGAGCGACATCTTGAAGGAGCGCTGGTTGCGGTCGAGGTGGATCGTCTTGGTCGCATAGGAGACGTTGTCGAGGGTGGCGCGGATCGTGCTCTGGCGGATGCCGTTGGCCGCCGCCTCGCGCTTGAAGTCATCGACCCAGCGCTGGAAACCGGCGGAGGTGTTGCCGCATTTGGCGGCAAGCGCCGGCGCGGCGGCCGCGGCGAGAAAGGCGAGGGCGGCGATGACGCCGGCGATGGGGCGAACCATCAGATGCATGGGAAATCCTCCGTCTCATGCTGGCCCGTCCGGAAAACCGGCGGTGCGGATCGGGATTTTGCCGAAACGTCGCGGCGCTGTCACGACAGAACATCACCGGCGGTAAACATTGACGCAAATCCCCGGATTTCGGGGGTGAAATGCCGCTTTACTCCGAGCCGCGATGGAGGAAACCCGGGCCGCTGCCGACGATCTCCTCGTCGATGGCGCCGATCGCATTGCGGTCCTTGCCCTCGTAGTCGAACAGCATCAGCATGTGCCGGATGGCGTTGATCCGCGCGCGCCGCTTGTCGTTGGCGCGGATGATGGTCCAGGGCGCGTGGTCGGAATGCGACATCTCGATCATCCGGTCGCGGGCCTCGGTGTATTCGTCCCACATGCCGAGCGACTTGCGGTCGACCGGCGACAGCTTCCAGATCTTGAGCGGGTCGTGGCGCCGCTCGTGGAAGCGCACGAGCTGCATCTCCCGGCCGATATTGAGCCAGTATTTGATGAACAGGATGCCGGCCTCCACCAGCATGTCCTCAAAGCGCGGCACCTCGCGCAGGAAGGATTCGCTCTCCGCCTCCGTGCAGAACCCCATCACCCGCTCCACGACAGCCCGGTTGTACCAGGACCGGTCGAACAGCACGAACTCGCCGCTCGTCGGCAAGTGGTTGGCGTAGCGCTGGAAATACCACTGGCCCAGCTCCTTTTCGGTGGGCTTGGGCAGCGCCACGACCCGCGCGGACCGCGGGTTCATGTTTTCCACGAAGCGCTTGATGGTGCCGCCCTTGCCGGCCGCATCGCGCCCTTCGAACAGCATCACCACCCGGGCGCCGGTCTCGCGGGCATGGGCCTGCGCCTTCACCAGCTCGATCTGCAGGGCCTCCAGCTCGTCATCATAGGTGTCGCTGTCGAGCTTCTTGTCGTGCGGATAGCCGCCGGACGAGAACGCCGCCTTCCTGATTTTTTTAGGCAGCTCAGGATCGTCGAGGTCGAAATCCGTATACAATGCCGTAGATTTTTGACTGTCGTTCTTCATGTTGTCGTCGTGCGCTGGCTTCATGGTGCGATCGCAAAGGCGCGGTGAGTCGGAAAAGTGTAGCAACCCGGGGGCCCGCGCGAAACCGCAGCCGCGGATGGCTTGTCCCGGGGCGAAGCGGCGGCATCGGAGGAAACGGCAGTGCGCCGGAACGCAAAGAACGATAACGGGAACGACGCATGAGCGACCGCGACCGCATCGACGCGCCGGCGCCGGTCAGCGTGCCGGTGGCCCATGCCGCGCGCCAGCGCCTGGTCGAGGATCGCTGGGTGCTCGCCGTCGTCGCCGCCATCCTCGCCTGGCTCGTGTTCCTGCACGAGGTGCCGGTGGCCTATGCGCTCGGCGCCTTTGCCGCCGTCCTCTTCGCCGCCACCGTGATGCCGCGCCAGCGGGCGGTCAACCGGCTGGCGGCGCGCGGCGAGCGCGCCCGGGGCCTGTGGCCCGACACCGGCATGAAGGTGATCGTCGAGGCGCTGCCCCAGGCCGGCTTCCTGGTCGACCGCCGCGGCATCGTGCGCTACGTCAACGACGAGGCGCAGCAGATGTTCGGCCCGGTGCGGCCGGGCGACCCGCTGTCCTTCCGGCTGCGCATTCCCTCCGTCCTGGAGGCCATCGACCGGGTCTCGGCGGGCGAGCCGCCGGAGCGTATCCGCTGGTCGGAAAAGGTGCCGACCGAGCGCTGGCTGGAGGCCTTTGTGACGCGGGTCGGCCTCGCCCCGGCCGACACGGGCCGCGCCGCGCTGCGCGACGGCTTCATCCTCGTCGTCGTCAGCGACCTCACCGAACAGCGGCGGCTGGAGCGCATGCGCGCCGATTTCGTTGCCAATGCCAGCCACGAGCTGCGCACGCCGCTCGCCTCCCTCAGCGGCTTCATCGAGACCCTGCAGGGCGCGGCCCGCGACGATCCCGGCGCCCAGGAGCGCTTCCTGCAGATCATGAACGACCAGGCCGCGCGCATGTCGCGGCTGATCGACGACCTGTTGTCCCTGTCGCGGATCGAGATGCGCGCCCATGTCCGGCCCGACACCCTCATCGACCTCCACGATGTCGTCGACCACGTCGTCGATGCGCTGACGCCGTCGGCGAACGAGTTCGGGGTCGCCATCGAGACCGACCTGCCGGACACCCCGCTGGTCGTGCGCGGCGACCATGACGAGCTGGTGCAGGTGTTCGAGAACCTGGTGGAGAACGCCATCAAATACGGCAGCGACGGCGAGCGGGTGCGCGTCTCGGCCGTCTCGGAGGACATCGCCGGCGGCGACGGCTTCGTCACCGTCTCGGTGCGCGACTGGGGCCCCGGCATCGCCCGCGAGCACCTGCCGCGGCTGACGGAGCGCTTCTATCGGATCGACGTCGCCTCGAGCCGGGAGAAGAAGGGGACGGGTCTCGGCCTTGCCATCGTCAAGCATATTCTCAACCGCCACAGGGCCCACATGACGGTCGACAACGCTCCGGGCAGGGGCGCCGTGTTCACAGTTCGCATGGCGCGGGCGAAAATTCCGGGCGCCGACTCCAAAGCCGAATAAATAGTTAGAATAATCAATTGACTAAACTGTCATCAAACAGTCATTCAAGAGTCATAGAACGTTCGCGTGGCGCCATTAGCGTGCCGATCGGTGACGCGGCCCCCGGCCGCGGTCATTCATCACACAACCCCCTTCAGACGACCTACACATCACAGGGAGAGGTCACGTGAAATTCAACACTTATGCAAGTGTCGCCGCGTTCGCCATCGCTGGCGTGCTCGCCACCGGTGCCGCTGAGGCCCGCGATCAGATCCAGATCGCCGGCTCGTCCACCGTTCTGCCTTACGCCTCCATCGTTGCCGAGGCCTTCGGCGAGAACACCGATTTCCCGACCCCGGTTGTTGAGTCCGGCGGTTCGTCGGCCGGTCTGAAGAAGTTCTGCACCGGCGTCGGCGAGAACACCATCGACATCGCCAACGCCTCGCGCAAGATCAAGGACAAGGAAGTCAAGACCTGCGCCGAGAACGGCGTTGCCGACATCATCGAGGTCCGCATCGGCTATGACGGCATCGTCTTCGCCTCGGACATCAACGGCCCGTCCTTCTCCTTCACCCCCGCTGACTGGTACAAGGCCCTGTCCGCCAAGGTCGTCGTCGACGGCAAGATCGTCGACAACCCGTACAAGACCTGGAAGGACGTCAATCCGGACTTCCCGGCCCAGCCGATCATGGCCTTCGTTCCGGGCACCAAGCACGGCACCCGCGAAGTCTTCGAAGAGAAGGTGATCGTTGCCGGCTGCGAAGCCACCGGCGACATCGAGGCCTACAAGGAAGCCGCCGGCGGCGACGGCAAGGCTGCCGAGAAGGAATGCATGGCGCTGCGCACCGACGGCCTGTCGGTCGACATCGACGGCGACTACACCGAGACGCTGGCCCGCATCGACTCCAACAAGGACGGCATCGGCGTGTTCGGTCTGGCGTTCTACGAGAACAACACCGACAAGCTGCAGGTTGCCACCATGTCCGGCGTGACCCCGTCCACCGAGACGATCGCCTCCGGCGAGTATCCGGTGTCCCGGCCGCTGTTCTTCTACATCAAGAAGGCGCATATCGGCGTCATTCCGGGCCTCAAGGAATATGCCGAGTTCTTCGTCTCCGACGAGATCGCCGGCCCGAGCGGCCCGCTTGCCCAGTACGGCCTGGTCGCCGATCCCGAGCTCGCCCAGACTCAGGAAGCCGTGACCGCCGAAACCACCATGGGCAACTAATCCAGCCCACGGCTTGAAGGGCGGCGGCCTCCGCCGCCCTTCCTCAAGTTCCTGTCCCCGCCGAGGGTGGTCCTCCCCATGTCCCTTTCCGTCATTCTTTTGGTGCTTCTGGCACTGGCCGCGGTCGGCTATGTCCTTGGCCGCAGCCGGGCTCTCGGCTCAGCCGGCGGCGACATGCAGAAACTGCATTCCCTGCCGAGCTATTACGGATGGAACGCAGCGCTGATGGTGCTGATTCCGTCCCTTCTGGTCCTTGTCGCCTGGCTCATCGTCCAGCCGATCGTGATCCACAACCAGGTCGCCTCGATGATCTCCGAGGCCTCGATCGAGAAGAGCTCGCTCGACCTCGTCATGAGCGACGTCAAGCGCGTCGCCGACGGTCTCGATACGGCCGTCGAGGCCGGCGCCATGACCGCCGACCAGGCCGGCTCGATCCGCACCGAATTCACCGACGTCCGCGACCGCCTCGGAGACGTCGGCGTCGCGCTCGGCTCCGACGTCAATTCCGAGACCCTGCGCGCCGCCCAGCGCTACCGGGAGCTTGCCGGCACCGGCGCCCTGTTGCGGCTCATCGTCGTCGTCGGCTTCGGCATCGCCGGCCTCGCCTTCGCCTATCTGCGCAGCCACCGCGACTTCCGCGCCCGCAACGTCGTGGAACGGGTCGTGCGCTGGATCCTGCTCTCGGCCGCCTCCATCGCCATCCTGACGACCCTCGGCATCGTCCTGTCGCTGATCTTCAACACCATCGAGTTCTTCCGCGTCTATCCGGCCGCCGACTTCTTCTTCGGCCTGACCTGGAGCCCGAGCTTCGGCGGCGGATCGGAACTCGGCATCGTGCCGCTGATCTGGGCGACCCTCTACATCTCCTTCATCGCGCTGGCCGTCGCCGTGCCGATCGGCCTGTTCGCCGCGATCTATCTGTCCGAATATGCCGGCCCGCACGTGCGCTCCTTCGCCAAGCCGCTGCTTGAGGTGCTTGCCGGCATCCCGACCATCGTCTACGGCCTGTTCGCTCTGCTGACCGTCGGCCCGCTGCTGGTCGATGCCTTCGGCCAGGGCGGCCTCTTCGGCGTCGACTGGATGCAGGGCGCGTCCTCGGTGCTGACCGCCGGCTTCGTCATGGGCATCATGCTGATCCCCTTCGTCTCCTCGCTCTCCGACGACATCATCAATGCGGTGCCCCAGGCGATGCGCGACGGCTCGCTCGGCCTCGGCGCCACCCATTCGGAGACCGTCAAGCAGGTCATCCTGCCGGCGGCGCTGCCCGGCATCGTCGGCGCCATCCTGCTCGCCGCCTCGCGGGCCATCGGCGAGACCATGATCGTGGTGCTCGGCGCCGGCGCCGCCGCCCGCCTCAGCCTCAATCCGCTGGAGGCGATGACCACCGTCACCGCCAAGATCGTCAGTCAGCTCACCGGTGATGCGGACTTCGCCTCGCCGGAGGCGCTCGTCGCCTTCGCCCTCGGCATGACGCTCTTCGTGGTCACCCTGTTGCTGAACATCGCCGCCCTCTACATCGTGCGCAAATACCGGGAGCAGTACGAATGACCGACGCCACCCTCCGCTCCCCGATTTCGGAACCGGCAAGGAAGAAATCCTCGCTGCTCGCCGTCGATGCCCTGACCAAGAAGCGCAACCGCGCCGAGGCGCGCTTCAAGGCCTATGGCGTCTCGGCGGTCGTCATCGGCCTGCTGTTCCTCGTCGCGCTGCTCTGGGCGATCCTGTCCAACGGCCTCGGCGCCTTTTCCCAGACCTTCATCCAGGTTCCGGTGAGGCTCGACAGGACGGCGATCGAGGCGGCCGAGAAATCGGTCGTCAAGACCTCCAAATACCGCGCGATCATCAACACCGGTTTCCGCGCCGCCCTGTCCAAGGCCGGCATCGACACCGACATGGACGACCGCGGCCTGCAGAAGATGATGTCGTCCGGCGCCGCGGCGACCCTGCGCGAGTTCGTGCTTGCCAATCCCGACCAGATCGGCCGCACCGTCACCTTCGACTTCGTCGCCTCCTCGCGCGTCGACGGCTACCTGAAGGGCCGGGTCAAGCGCGAGGACCTCGTCCACGACAAGAATCTCGACGCCGCCCATCTCGACCTCGTCGACCAGATGCGCAAGGCCGACATCGTCACCAAGACCTTCAACTGGGAATTCGTCCTCGGCACCGACGCCTCGGACTCCCGGCCGGAACAGGCCGGCATGGGCGCCTCCATGGTCGGCTCCTTCTTCATGATGCTGGTCGTGCTCCTGCTGTCGCTGCCGATCGGCGTCGCCGCCTCGATCTACCTTGAGGAATTCGCGCCGCAGAACTGGTTCACCGACCTCATCGAGGTGAACATCTCCAACCTCGCCGCCGTCCCCTCGATCGTCTTCGGCATTCTCGGCCTTGCCGTCTTCATCCAGTTCGCGCATCTGCCGCAGTCGGCGCCGCTTGTCGGCGGCCTGGTGCTGACGCTGATGACACTGCCGACGATCATCATTTCCACCCGTGCCTCGCTGAAGGCGGTGCCGCCGTCGATCCGCGACGCCGCGCTCGGCGTCGGCGCCTCCAAGATGCAGTCGATCTTCCACCATGTGCTGCCGCTGGCCATGCCCGGCATCCTGACCGGCACCATCATCGGCCTTGCCCAGGCGCTCGGCGAAACCGCGCCGCTCTTGCTCATCGGCATGGTCGGCTTCATCGCCTCCAACTTCCCCGAAGGCCTCGGCGACGGCTTCCTGGCGCCGAACTCGGCGATGCCGGCGCAGATCTACGAATGGGCCAAGCGCGCCGATCCGGCCTTCTACGAACGGGCCTGGGGCGGCATCATCATCCTGTTGGTGTTCCTCATGGCCATGAACATCCTCGCCATTGTGTTGCGTCGCCGGTTCGAGCGTCGCTGGTAGTAACGAAAGGGCAGACCGATGAACGAACTGACACATGTCGACGAGGCTGCCATCTCGGGCCAGCCGAAGATGTCGCCCGCCGTCGAGCCGAAGATCGTCGCCCGCAAGGTGCAGGTGTTCTACGGCGAGAACCACGCGATCAAGGATGTCGACGTCGACATCCCGGCCAATTCGGTGATGTCCTTCATCGGCCCGTCCGGCTGCGGCAAGTCCACCTTCCTCAGGTGCCTCAACCGCATGAACGACACCATCGACGTGTGCCGGGTCGAGGGCAAGATCGAGATCGACCACGAGGACATCTACGATGCCAAGGTCGATCCGGTGCAGCTCCGCGCCAAGGTCGGCATGGTGTTCCAGAAGCCGAACCCGTTCCCGAAGTCGATCTTCGAGAACGTCGCCTACGGCCCTCGCATCCACGGCCTCGCCCGCACCAAGACCGACATGGAAGAGATCGTCGTCACCGCGCTGCAGAAGGCGGGCCTCTTTGCCGAGGTCAAGGACCGGCTCGATGCGCCCGGCACCGGCCTTTCCGGCGGCCAGCAGCAGCGCCTGTGCATCGCCCGCGCCATCGCCGTCAGCCCGGAAGTGATCCTGATGGACGAGCCGTGTTCCGCGCTCGACCCGATCGCCACCGCCAAGGTCGAGGAGCTGATCGACGAATTGCGCGAGAACTACACCATCGTCATCGTCACCCACTCCATGCAGCAGGCCGCCCGGGTCTCCCAGCGCACCGCGTTCTTCCATCTCGGACTGCTTGTCGAGGAAGGGCCGACGGACAATATCTTCACCAATCCGCACGACAAGCGGACCCAGGATTACATCACCGGCCGGTTCGGCTAGGCAACGCCCAAGGGGAAGCACTCTCATGTCCGAACACATCGTCAAATCGTTCGACGAGGAACTCCAGGAGCTTGCCGCCGGCATCGCCGAGATGGGCGGCCTCGCCGAGCGCCTGGTCGACGACGCCGTGACCGCGCTGGCACGCAACAACGCCGAGCTCGCCCAGGAAGTCATCCGCACCGACATCCGGCTCGACCAGATGCAGCGGGACCTGGAGGAAAAGGCGATCATCATGCTCGCACGGCGCCAGCCGATGGCGCTGGACCTGCGCCAGGCGGTTGCCGTGCTGCGCATCTCCGGCGACCTGGAGCGCGTCGGCGACCTCGCCAAGAACATCGCCAAGCGGGCGCTGGCCATCGACGGCCAGTTCAATTCCAAGTCGCTGACCCACGGCGTGGAGCACATCGCCGAGCTCGCCATGACCCAGCTCAAGGCCGTGCTCGACGCCTATGCCGCCCGCGACATCGCCGCCTCGGCCCAGATCCGCGACCGCGACCAGGAGGTCGACGCGCTTTACACCTCGCTGTTCCGCGAACTCCTCACCTACATGATGGAGGACCCGCGCAACATCTCCCAGTGCACCCACCTCCTGTTCTGCGCCAAGAACATCGAGCGCATCGGCGACCACGCCACCAACATCGCCGAGACGATCCACTACCTCGTCACCGGCCAGCAGCTTTCCGACGAGCGGGTCAAGGACGACCTGACCAGCACGACCTCGCTGGACTTCGATCCGGCCGCCAACGATTGAGCGAATGCAACGCGTCTGACATGCCATGCCCAAGGTTCTGATCGTCGAAGACGAGGAAGCGCTCAACCTTCTGCTGCGGTACAATCTGGAATCGGAAGGCTATGCGGTCGAGACCTGCGCCCGCGGCGACGAGGCGGAAATCCGCCTGCGCGAGGCCCAGCCCGACCTGCTGCTGCTCGACTGGATGCTGCCCGGCATTTCCGGCATCGAACTGTGCCGCCGCCTGCGCAACCGGGACAACACGCGGCAACTGCCGATCATCATGCTGACGGCGCGCGGCGAGGAGGCCGAGCGCATCCGCGGGCTTGCCACCGGTGCCGACGACTACGTCGTCAAGCCGTTCTCCATCCCGGAGCTGATGGCCCGGGTGCGGGCGATCCTGCGCCGCACGAAGCCGGAGATCATGTCGACGGTGCTCCAGGCCGGCGATTTGGAGCTCGACCGGGAAACCCACCGGGTGCGCCGCTCCGGCCGCGAGATCCATCTCGGGCCGACCGAGTTCCGCCTCTTGGAATTCCTCATGCAGTCGCCGGGGCGCGTGTTCAGCCGCGAGCAGCTCCTCGACGGCGTCTGGGGCCACGACGTCTATGTCGACGAGCGCACCGTCGACGTCCATGTCGGGCGCCTGCGCAAGGCGATCAATCGCGGCAAGGTGCGCGATCCGATCCGCACCGTGCGCGGCGCCGGCTACGCCTTCAACGACCAGTTCGCGCCCGCCCGCTGAAAAACCAAAAGCGCCGGCAAAAGCCCGACCACAAAAAACGCCGCCGAAATCTCCGGCGGCGTTTTTTTGCGGCTTTCAAGCCGGCAAGACGGAGAGCGCCTAGTCCTTGTTGGAGCGCCTGTCGCGGCGACGGTCGCCGACCGGCTGGTAGGCGATGTCGGCGTGATGGTCGCAATAGGGCTTTCCGGCTTCCTTGTGCCGGCCGCAGAAATAGAAATCCTCGCGGGTCGGATCGCCGATCGGCCACTTGCAGCGGTGCTCGTTGAGGCTGAGGATCGTCGCACGCTCCTCCGGCGGGATCTCAAGCTCGTGCACGGGCGCGGGCCGGGCGACCACCACCGGGCTCGGCGCCGGCTCGTAGTCGGCCTTCAGCGCCGTGTTGCCGACGCTGCGCGTCGGGCGCGGCCGGGCCGGTGCCGTGTTGGTGGCGCGGGGCTTGCGCGCCTTCGGCTGCTGCGCGGTGGTCTTGCCGCGGCCGGACAGCCCCAGCCGGTGCACCTTGCCGATCACCGCATTGCGGGTGATGCCGCCGAGTTCGGACGCGATCTGGCTGGCGCTCAGCCCCTCGGCCCACAATTTCTTCAGCAGTTCTACCCGTTCGTCAGTCCAGGACATCCGCCTTCTCCTGTTCTCATTTTCGGCGGCGGATCGGTTGGACTCCTTCCCCGGCCTCACGCTGGCCCAAGGCCTGCGAAAGGGAAACGCCCTACAACCAAAGACTTAAGTCCGCCGCACGAGATATCGTATCGATTTCACCGAAAGCTACTATATCGCGTGTATTTCTGGCAAGTCTGCGGCCGCCATGGCCGTCGACCTTCGAGGAGTTTTCCCCATCATTCGAACCCGGCTCAGCAACTCCGGCTGATTGCGTATACACGCCGGACAATTGACAAAACACCGGAATTCGGCTCTAAGAGACTCTGAATCCGTGCCGCCGATTTGGGCGGCACTGTTTGTTTTAGGAGCCGGTCGGCCCGCGACAATACGCGCGCCTACCGAAACGCGAAGGGCGCCGACCGGACAACCGGAAACGCGGCGCCCTAAAACGTTGGTGCCGGGGTTTTCGGCACCCGGGGACGGTACCCATGTCGAATACGTCGCTTTATCCCACCTATGCGCGGGCCGATCTCACATTCGAGAGAGGCGAGGGCGTCTGGCTGGAGGCCTCCGACGGCACCCGCTATCTGGATTTTGCCGCCGGCATCGCCGTCAACGGCCTCGGCCACGCCCATCCGCATCTGGTGGCGACCCTGACCGGCCAGGCCGAAAAGCTCTGGCACGTCTCCAACGTCTTCCGCATCCCGGACCAGGAGCGCCTGGCCGAGCGCCTGTGCGCGGCCAGCTTCGCCGACCGCGTCTTCTTCACCAATTCCGGCAGCGAGGCGATCGAGGGCGCGATCAAGACCGCGCGCCGCTACCACTTCGTCACCGGCAATCCGGAGCGCTACCGGCTGATCACCTTCGAGGGCGCCTTCCACGGCCGCACCCTCGGCGCCATCGCCGCCGGCGGCCAGGCCAAATATCTGGAAGGCTTCGGCCCGCGCGTGGAAGGCTTCGACCAGGTGCCGTTCGGCGACATCGAGGCGTTGAAGGCCGCGATCGGCCCGGAAACCGCCGGCGTCCTCATCGAGCCGATCCAGGGCGAGGGCGGCATTCGCCCGCTGCCCCACGGCGACCTGAAGCGCATCCGCGAGATCTGCGACGAGGCCGGCATCCTCTTGCTGCTCGACGAGGTCCAGTGCGGCATCGGCCGTACCGGCCGCCTGTTCGCCCATGAATGGGCCGGCATTACCCCGGACATCCTCGCCGCGGCCAAGGGCATCGGCGGCGGCTTTCCGGTCGGCGCCTGCATGGCGACGGAAGAGGCCGCCAAGGGCATGACCCTCGGCACCCACGGCTCGACCTATGGCGGCAACCCGCTCGCCATGGCCGTCGCCAACGCCGTCCTCGACGTTGTCCTGGAACCGGGCTTCTTCGAGCGCGTCAGCCGCCTCGGCCTGACCCTGAAACAGAAACTGGCCGGTCTCGTCGACAGCCATCCGGAGGTCTTTGAGACCATCCGCGGCGAGGGCCTGATGCTCGGCATCAAGTGCCGCGTCGCCCCGGCCGATGTCGTTGCCGCCGCGCGCGACCAGAAGCTTCTGACCGTCGGCGCCGGCGACAACGTGCTGC
Source organism: Rhodobium gokarnense (assembly GCF_025961475.1). Taxonomy (NCBI): domain Bacteria; kingdom Pseudomonadati; phylum Pseudomonadota; class Alphaproteobacteria; order Hyphomicrobiales; family Rhodobiaceae; genus Rhodobium; species Rhodobium gokarnense. The sequence goes on from NZ_JAOQNS010000002.1 coordinate 201,640, forward strand.
GCCTGCTGCCGCCGATGATCGTCACCGAGGAAGAGATTGACGCGGCCGTCGCCCGGCTCGATGCCGCGGCCAATGACATCGAGACCCGGATCGCTGAGAACCGCAGGGGGGCCGCGGAATGAGCATGAACGGAGACGCCCGGCATTTTCTCGACCTCGACGCCGTTCCGGCGAGCGAGCTGCGCCGCATCCTGGACGACTGCCGGTCGATGAAGGACCGCCTGAAGGCCGGCGACGTCGGCGATCGCCCGCTGGCCGGAAAATTCCTCGCCATGGTGTTCGAACGGGAGTCCACCCGCACAAGGGTGTCCTTCGACGTCGCCATGCGCCAGCTCGGCGGCGAGACCATCATGCTGACCGGCAAGGAGATGCAGCTCGGCCGCGGCGAGACCATCGCCGACACCGCCCGCGTGCTGTCGCGCTATGTCGACGCCATCATGATCCGCGTGCTGGAGACCGAGGCGCTGACCGAGCTTGCCCAATACGCCACGGTGCCGGTCATCAACGGCCTCACCCGCAATTCCCATCCGTGCCAGATCATGGCCGACATCATGACCTTCGAGGAGCACCTGGGGCCGATCACCGGCAAGAAGGTGCTGTGGTCGGGCGATGCCAACAACGTGCTGAATTCCTGGATCCACGCGGCCGAGCGCTTCGCCTTCGAGCTGCGCATCGCGGTGCCGGAAGAGCTGGCGCCCGACCAGGCGCTGGTGGAAAAGACCCGCGCCGCCGGCGCCTCCATCGACGTCCTCAGCGATCCCTTCACGGCCGCCGACGGCGTCGACTGCGTCGTCACCGACACCTGGGTGTCGATGGGCGACGAGGAGGGCGAACGCCGCCACAATCTGCTGAAACCCTACCAGGTCAACCAGCGCCTGATGGATGCGGCCAACCCGAACGCCATCTTCATGCACTGCCTGCCGGCCCACCGCGGCGAGGAGGTCACCGACGACGTCATCGACGGCCCCCAGTCGGTGGTGTTCGACGAGGCGGAGAACCGGCTGCACGCCCAGAAGGGCGTCCTTGCCTGGTGCTTCGGAAAATGATCGACGCCGCTCCCGGCCAGGGCTTTGAGCTTGCCGGAGACGACACCGTCCTTCCCTACGCCGTCGAGCCGCTCGATGCGCGGGGCCGGGTGGTGCGGCTCGGCCCGCTGCTCGATGCCGTCCTCGGCCGCCATGACTATCCGCCATCGGTGTCGCGCCTCCTCGGCGAGGCGATCGCGCTGACGGCGTTGCTCGGCAGTGCCCTGAAGTTCCGCGGCCGCTTCATCCTGCAGACGTCGAGCGACGGCCCGGTCAGCCTGATGGTCGTCGATTTCACCACCCCGTCCGACATGCGCGCCTATGCCCGCTTCGATGCCGACGCCGTGGCGGCTGCCGAGGCGGACGGCCACGCGGCGCCCCCGGATCTCCTCGGCACCGGGCACCTGGCGCTGACCATCGACCCCGGCGCCGGCCAGAACCGCTACCAGGGCATCGTCGCGCTCGCCGGCAATTCGCTGGAAGACGCCGCCCACGACTATTTCGCCCAGTCCGAACAGATCCCGACCCGCATCCGCCTCGCCGTTGCCGAAATCGTCGACCGCGATCCGGACGGCGGCCGCCGCCACCGCTGGCGCGCCGGCGGGGTGATGGTCCAGTTCCTGCCGGAATCGGAAGACCGCATCCGCGCCCGCGATCTCGATCCGGGCGATGCCCCGGAGGGCGCCGCGTCCCATGGCGAGCCGGACGACGACGCCTGGGTCGAGGCCCATTCGCTGGTCGACACGGTCGAGGACCATGAGCTGACCGATCCCGACATCGGCGCCGAAAAGCTCCTGTTCCGCCTGTTCCACGAGCGCGGCGTCAGGGTCTTCGAGCCGCTCTCCCTCAACGACCGCTGCGGCTGCTCGCGCGAAAAGGTCGCGGCCGTGCTCAGCGGCTTTTCAAAGGACGAGCGCGAGGAGATGACGGTCGACGGCGAGATCGTCGTGACCTGCGAGTTCTGCTCGACCCGCTACCATTTCGACCCCGAAGGGGCCGGCGGCGACGCGTGATTTCTGCCGCCCTGCGGCCATATGCGTAAATTAATATTACGTGAATTTAACTTGTCGCTGTGCTGATGCACTATATGACGGGAACCATGTTTGATCGGGCGAGGACCGAACGTTGAAGCCGATAGACCTCAACGTCCACCAGACGGCTGAGCTGAAAAAGCGCAGCCGCTTCTGGCTGATCCCGCAGATCCTCCTGCCGGTTCTGGTCGTCGCCGTCTCCATCTTTCTCTCAAATACGCTCGTCGCCACCAAGCCGGACGTGCCCCAGCGCCCGCCGCGCGAGCAGGTCTATATCGTCGACACCGAGCCGGTGGCGCTTGCCGCCAACCGGCCGATGCTGCAGGTGTTCGGCACGCTGGCTGCCGCCCGCAACGTCGAATTGCGCGCCCTCGTAGCCGGCGAAGTGGTCTCCGTGATGCCGGATCTGGTCGTCGGCGCGACGGTCAGGAAGGGCGACGTCCTCGTCCAGATCGACCGCTTCGACTATGAAGGCGCCGTCACGGAAGCGGAAATCAACCTTGCCGAGGCCGAGGCCCGGCTCGCGGAGAACCGGGCTCGGCTGGTGCTGGAGGAGCGAAGCATCGCCCGCTACGCCGAGCAGCTCGACTTCGCCGAGAAGGACCTTGAGCGCGCCCGCAACCTGTTGAAGTCCGGCAACATCACCCAGCGCGGCCTCGACGAGCGCGAACTGGTCGTCTCCCAGCGCCGCCAGGCCCTCGACCAGCGCCGCAACACCATCGACATCGAAAAGGCCAAGGTCGAGCAGCAGGCGGTCAGCCTGAAGCGGCTGGAATGGAAGCTCTCCCAGGCCCGGCGCAACCTCGCCAACACGAAACTCGTGGCTCCCTTCGACGGCATCGTGACGTCGGAAAACGTCGAGGCCGGCCGGCTCCTCAACGTCAACGACCTCGCCGTCGCCATGTATGAGGACGACCGGCTCGAGGCCCGCTTCGTGCTCTCCGACCGGCAATATGGCGAACTCGCCCTCGACGACGCGCCCGTGATCGGCCGCGACATCGAGGTCGTCTGGCATGTCGGCGGCGAGCCGGTGCGCTTTGCCGCGGTGATCGACCGGGTTGGCGCGGAGATCGCGCCGGAGCGCGGCGGCGTCGAGGTCTATGCCCGCATCCCGCAGCAGCAGACCCGGGTGGGCCTCAGGCCCGGCGCCTTCGTCGAGGTCACCGTCCCCGGCCGCGCCTTCCCGGCATCGGCACGCCTGCCGGAGACCGCCGTCTACAACAACGACCACGTCTTTGCCGTCGTCGACGGGCGCCTCGCCAAACGCCCCGTGACGGTCGAGGCCTGGGACAACGGCACCGTCATCGTCTCCGGCGAGCTGAAGGACGGCGAAGAGGTGCTGACGACGCGCATCGCCGAGGTCGGCGAGGGGCTGCGCGTGCGCGAGCCGGGCACCGGCAAGGCGCGGGCGAAGCCGGCTGATGACGACGTTGCGGCGCGATGAACTGGCCGCGCGATGACCGCTCCGGCGTGGTGTCGCTGTTCGCGCGCCACCCCAACGCCGCCAATCTCCTGATGGTCCTGATGCTGATGGCCGGCGTCTTTGCGCTCGGCCGCATCCCGATCCAGTTCTTCCCGACCCTTGAGGTCAAGACCATCACCATCACCGTCTCCTGGCCGGGCGCCAGCGCGGAGGACGTGGAGGGCAATATCCTCGGCGCCATCGAGCCGGAGGTCCGCTTCCTCGATGGCGTCACCGACGTGGAGTCCTCGGCCCGCGAGGGCTCCGGCTCGATCATCCTGGAATTCGACCAGCACACCGACATGCAAAAGGCCCTGTCGGACGTGGAATCGGCGATCGCCCAGGTGACGACGCTGCCGGAGGATTCGGAGACCCCGAAGGTCAGCTTCCGGCGATGGATGGACCGCGTCGCGCGGGTGTCGATCTCCGGGCCGTTCTCCGAGGCGGCGATGAAGGCGTTCGCCAAGCGCATGCGCGACGACCTCATCGAGCGCGGCATCGACCAGGTCACCTTCAACGGAATGCGCGACGAGGAATTCCGCATCGAGGTGCCGGAGCGCGAACTGCGCCGCCTCGGCCTCACCGTCTCCGACGTCGCGGGCAAGCTCTCCGGCAACACCCGCGACCAGCCCTCCGGCCAGCTCGAGGGCGCGGTCGAAAAGCAGCTTCGCGCCGAGACCGGCGGCGAGACCGTGGAGGGCCTCGGCGGCATTAACGTCAAGACCTTCCCGACCGGCGAACGGGTCCTGCTGCGCGACATCGCCAGGGTGGAAAAGAGCTTCGACAAGGATGCGCTGCGCGGCTTTGCCTTCGGCGAGCCGGCCATCGAGATGACCGTGTCGCGCTCCATCGCCACCGACACGCTGACCGCCGCCCGCATCCTCAACGACTACCTGGAGGAAGTGCGGCCGACGCTGCCGAACACCCTGAAGGTCGCCGTCTATGACGACCGTTCGACCAGCCTGAAGGGCCGCATCGACCTCCTCTTCCGCAACGGCGTCCAGGGCCTCTTCGTCGTCGTCGCGATCCTCTTTCTCTTCCTCAATGCGCGCATCGCCTTCTGGGTCGCCGCCGGCATTCCCGTCGCCATGATGGCGACCATCGGCTTCATGTATGTCACCGGCCAGACCATCAACATGATCTCGCTGTTCGCGCTGATCATGACCCTCGGCATCATCGTCGACGACGCCATCGTCGTCGGCGAGCACACCGCGACGCGCTCCAGCCTCGGCGATGACCCGTTGACCGCGGCCGAACTCGGCGCCGGCCACATGATCACGCCGGTCATGGGCGCCAGCCTCACGACGATCGCCGCCTTCGCGCCGATCCTGCTCGTCCGCGACACCATCGGCCAGATCATGGGCGCCCTGCCGCTGGTCGTCATCGCCGTCGTCATCGCGTCGATCATCGAGTGCTTCTTCGTCCTGCCGGGGCATCTTGCCCATTCCCTCGGCCGGCGCGGATCGAACCGCTGGTCGTTCTGGCGCCAGTTCCTGATCGCGCTCGTCATCGCCGTCGTGATCACCGTGCTGCCCGCCGACCTCGCCGCGCCGGGCGGCCCCGGCACCGAGGACTTCTCCGAGGCCGTCGCCGCCCTCACCGACGGGGCCGGCGGCATCGCGACGGTGGCGGGCGAACTGGTGCGGCTGTTCTTTTCCGCCGTCAGCCTCGCCCTCCTGTGGATCGCCTATGGCGCCGTGACGCTCGGCGTCGCGATCGCCCATGGCATGGCGGCCTTGCGCGCGTCCGTGCCGATCTGGGCCGTGACCTTGCTCGTCGCCGTCGGCGCCTTCGGCATCGCCGGGCTCCTGGAAGCCTTCTTCCTGGCCATGGGCCGGCGCCAGCGCCGCCGCGAAGGCCAGGGCAGCCGGGGCTTCCGCCGCGCCTTCGATGCCGGGTTCGCCCGCTTCCGCGACGGCCCGTTCAACGCCATGGTCACCGCCGCCTATCACTGGCGCTACATGACCATCGCCGTTGCCGCCTCGCTCCTGATCATCTTCGGCTACGGCTTCGTCTTCGGCGGCCGGGTCGGCTTCGTCTTCTTCCCCTCGCCGGAAGCGGAGGTGATCCGCGGCACGATCGAGTTCAACGCCGGCATCTCCGAGGACCGGGCCGTGGCCGGCATCCGCGACCTGGAAGCGGCCCTGCTGAAGACCGAAAAGCAGCTCACCGGCGGCAAGGAGGAGTTGATCGTCGCCTCCTTCGTCAGCCTCGGCAAGGCCGGGCGCGCGCGCGGCGACAACGTCGCCGAGGTCGATGTCCAGCTCACCCCGTCCGAGGACCGCTCGATCCGCACGCCGGACATCATCAAGGCCTGGCGCCGGCAGGTGCCGGACATCGTCGGCGTCAAGCGGCTGGCGATCTTTGAACGCAGGGGCGGACCGCCCGGCCGCGACATCGACATCCAGCTCACGGACGGGCCGCCCGAGACCCTGAAGGCCGCGGCCCACGAGGCGATCACGCTCCTGTCCGGCTTCCCCGGCGTCTCCGGCGTTGCCGACGACCTGCCCTACGGCAAGCCGGAACTGGTGATGACGCTGACCCCGCGCGGCGCGGCGCTCGGCTTCACCATCGAGGATATCGGCCGCCAGATCCGCAATTCCTTCGAGGGCGCGATCGCAAGGCGCATCGGCATCGGCGACGAGGAGGTCATCATCCGCGTCGTCAAGAAGATGCGCGAGGCGGGCGACGCCCAATTGCGCTCGCTGGAGCTGAGGACGCCGGCCGGCGACTTCGTGCCCCTGATGGAGGCCGTGAACCTCACCGAGCGCCAGGGCTTCTCCGTCATCCAGCGCGAGGACGGCCGCTCCAGCGTCTCGGTCACCGCCGACGTCGATGCCGACGTTACCTCCAACCAGGAGATCATCGACAAGCTGAACGCCGGCCCGCTGCCGGACCTTGCTGCCCGCTACGGCATCAACTACCGCTTCTCCGGCCGCGCCGAGGAGCGCATGAAGGCCTTCGAGGACCTGAAGATCGGCATCCTCCTCGCCCTCGGCGTCATCTACATCATCCTTGCCTGGATCTTCGCCAGCTACTGGCGGCCGCTGGCGGTCATGCTGATCATCCCCTTCGGCCTCGTCGGCGCCGTCGTCGGCCACTACCTGATGGGCTTCAAGCTGACGGTGATGAGCCTGATCAGCCTGCTCGGCCTTGCCGGCATCCTCGTCAACGATTCCATCATCCTGGTCAGCCGCATCGACGAGCGCGCCCGCGACGGCGACGATCTGGAACACGCCGCCATCGGCGCCAGCCGCGACCGCCTGCGCGCCGTGCTTTTGACCTCGCTGACCACCATCGGCGGCCTTGCCCCGCTGATGACGGAGCAGAACATCCAGGCCCAGTTCCTCCTGCCGATGGCCATCACCATCGTCTTCGGCCTCGCCGTTGCGACGCTGCTGGTGCTGTTCCTGGTGCCGGCGCTGATCGGCATCGGCGGCGACGTGCGCACGGGCCTGCGGGGCCTCTACGGCCGCCGCGACGGCCGCGGCTTCCTGCCGGCGGAATAGGCGGTCGGGCGCGCGGATCGAGCGGCCATCTTCACTGTTGTCATTGCGAGCGAGCGAAGCGAGCGCGGCAATCCAGGGGCCGCACGCTCCGAGCAAGCGGCTCTGGATCGCCGCGTCGGCCTTTCGGCCTCCTCGCGATGACGACTTTATGTGACGCGATCGCTCCGAAACGACCGCCGCTCGATCCTCTCCCGTCACCCCGGGCGGAGCGAAGCGGAGACCCGGGGCCTATTGCCCCTTTCCGCGCGGTATGCCGCTTCAAGGTCCGCTGCGGCTTCCCGCCTGGGCCGATCCCCGTTTCCACCATTCGACGGCGTACCGCATGGAGATGGGCAATAGGCCCCGGCTCGGGGGCCGGGGTGACGGCAGTTGTTTTGGCGGGCGGGAGCGGTCGCTTTTTGGCGACGGCGGAGTAGGCGGGAGCAGGCAGGCCGCGTTCATCGCCGATGGATCCTTGTCATTGCGAGCGAGCGAAGCGAGCGCGGCAATCCAGGGGCCTCACGCTCCGAGCAAGTTGCTCTGGATCGCCGCGTCGGCCTACGGCCTCCTCGCGATGACGACCATTTGTGACGCGACCGCACCAAAACGACCGCCGCTTCATCCTCTCCCGTCACCCCGGGCGGAGCAAAGCGGAGACCCGGGGCCTATTGCCCCTTTCCGCGCGGTATGCCGCTTCAAGGTCCGCTGCGGCTTCTCGCCTGGGCCGATGCCCGTTTCCACCATTCGACGGCGTACCGCATGGAGATGGGCAATAGGCCCCGGCTCGGGGGCCGGGGTGACGGCAGTTGTTTTGGCGGGCGGGAGCGGTCCGTTTTCGGCGACGGCGGAGTAGGCGGGAGCGGGCAGGCCGCGTTCATCGCCGATGGATCCTTGTCTTTGCGAGCGAGCGAAGCGAGCGCGGCAATCCAGAGCGGCGCGCTCGGAGCCCGCAGCCCCTGGATCGCCGCGTCGGCCTATGGCCTCCTCGCGATGACGACCTTGTGTAACGCAACGGCATGTGCACATGCGCTGCAAAGCCTGCGTCCCGCTTGAACGGCGGCGGCCCTCAGCCCTGGCCGAGCCCCTCCACAAACCCCGAAATCGCCTCTGCCGTCTTCTCCAGATTGCCTGACCACGTCGCCTCCGCCTTGCCGCGCGGGGCGAGGTCGTGGTTGCCGTCGGACAGCCAGACGATCCGGCAATGGGCGGGGAGGGCGAGGGCCTCGATCTCGGCCCTGGTGCCGAAGGTGTCGCGCTCGCCCTGGGCGATCAGCACCGGCAGGCGGGCCTCTTCAAGCGGCGCCAACCGCCACGCGTCCGGCTTGCCGGGCGGATGGAACGGATAGCCGAGGCAGGCAACGCCTTTTACCCGTGACGACAGGTCGTCCGTGCCTGAAAGCATCGCAGCGACGCGCCCGCCCATCGACTTGCCGCCGATGAGGACGGGGCCGTCGGGAAGGTCGGACCGCGCCAGCGCCTCGTTGAGAGCCTCTGAAAACTCCACGATCAGCTTGTCGGCCCGCGGCGGCGGGCGCTTTTTGCCGCCGTCGCGCCGGCCTGCCATGTAGGCGAACTCGAACCGGGCAACGGCAATGCCGCGCGCGACGCAGCCGGCGGCCACGCGCGCCATGAACGGCGTTTCCATGTTGGCGCCGGCGCCATGGGCGAAAACGAGCGTCCCCTTTGCGGGGCCCTCGGGCGCTTCAAAGAGCATGGCTTGCAGCCTTCCTGTTCACGTGGATTTCAAAGCTCTTGAATGTCGCTTCTAGGGGAGAAGAGGGTATATCATCAAATTCGAAAATACGTGCGACAGACCAAGGGAGATCATCGGTGCTGGAACAGATCCCGGGCGGCGAGGCGACGGTACGGATCGGCGCCTTCGTCTCGGTTTTTGCCGCAATGGCGTTGTGGGAGATCGCCGCCCCGCGCCGGCCGCGCCGCGACACGCGTCAGAGCCGCTGGGTCACCAATCTCGCCGTCGTCGTTATCGACAGCCTCGTCCTGCGCCTGCTGGTGCCGCTGCTCGCCGTCGGCACCGCGGCCTATGCGGCGGAAAACGGCTACGGCCTCCTCAACCGGATCGCCCTGCCGGCCGTCCTCGAATTCCTCATTGCCTTCGTCGTCCTCGACTTTGCCATCTGGCTGCAGCACGTCGCCTCCCACAAGATCCCGATCCTCTGGCGCCTGCACCGCATGCACCACGCGGACATCGATATCGACGTCTCCACGGCCCTGCGCTTCCACCCGGTGGAGATCCTGCTCTCCATGCTCTGGAAGATGGCCGTGGTGCTGGCGATCGGCGCGCCGGTCGGCGCCGTCATCCTGTTCGAGGTGGTGCTCAACGCCATGGCGATGTTCAACCACGGCAATGTGCGGCTGCCGGCGCCCATTGATGCCGTCCTCAGGCGCATCGTCGTCACGCCCGATTTCCACCGCGTCCACCATTCGGTGGTCCGGCGCGAGACGGATTCCAACTACGGCTTCAATCTCTCGATCTGGGACCGCCTGTTCCGCACCTACCGGGCCCAGCCGGAGGCCGGCCATCTCGGCATGACCATCGGCCTTGCCGAGTACCAGTCGAAGGCCGCCAGCGGCCTCTGGTGGTGCCTGATGCTGCCCTTCGACAACGGCCGCGGGGGCGGCCAGAAGCCCTCGGATATCAATAAAAGCTGACGGGGAAATAGCGCAGGTAGAGCTCGCCGTAGCGGCCTTCCTCATGCACCCGGTGGAGGGCGTAGTCGAGCGCGGCCTTCAGGGCCGTGTTGTCGCGGGCGACGGCGATGGAAAGCCCGCTGCCGAAATAGGTCGGGTCGAGATAGGCCCCGCCGAGGAAGTCGCAGCAGCCGTCGGCGGCATCGCCGGCGAGCCAGAAGGAGAGCGACAGGGCGCTGCCGAAGAAGGCGTCGACCTCGCCGGCCTTCAGCGCCTCGCGCGCCACCTGAGGCTCCGGATAGGTGATGATCCGCGAATTGCGGAAGAAGGCGTGCAGGAACGCCTCGTGCGCAGTGTTGGCGACGGTCGCCACCCACTTGTCGGCAAGGCCTTCCGGCGTTGCCTCAAGGCCGCTGTCGCGGCGCGCGACGAACCGCGCCGGCAGCCGCAGATAGACGTCGGAAAAGCCGAGCGCCTTGCGGTTTTCCGCGCTCATCGCCAGCCCGGCGATGATCGCATCGCCCCGGTCCTCTTCAAGCGCCGTCTCCAGCTCCGCAAAGGGCCGCATCTGGATCGTGCATTCGGCCTCCAGCACCTCGCAGATGGCGCGGGCGAGCTCGACGTTGAAGCCGGAGAGCCGGCCGTCGGAAGAGACGAAATTGAACGGCGGAAAGCCGTCGCTGGTCAGGAACCGGATGGTGCGGACGGCAACGTCGGGCTTTTCCGGCCGGCTGTGCGGGTCCCAGTAATTGGGGATGGTGACCGGGCCGGAGGCCTCGAAGGGCGGGCGCGGCTCCAGCGGCTTCGGCTCCTCGGCCTTTTCCGCCTCCGGCGTCGTCGCGCCTGCTGCCGTATCCGGGGCGTCGCCTGCGGCCGGCGTCTCCGCCGCCGGGGCCTGCGCGCGCGCCGGGGCGTCCGGCAAGGCGGTAACGAGCGCAAGAAACGCGGCGGCAAACAGGATCAAAGGTCGCATTTCTACACGCAAGACACGAAATCCGGTCGCAAGGGTTGTGGTGCTTTGGTACCGTTACTTCGTATCAGTACCGGTGTTCCTTGCCGCGACTTTACGGGAGCGCCGTGTCGGGGGGAAGGGGCATGGCGATCGAAGACGTCGAGGAGGCGCGTGCCGGCGCGGCGCCATCGTCCGGCCGGCAACCGGCATTCCCCCGACCAATGATCGGCCGCCCATCGTTCTCCGTCGCACCGTCTGCCAAACCTGCCGCGGCTGCCGGCCGACCGTTGCACCCCGCGCAGGCCTTTCTCGACCGCCTTCCTGGAAGGCCGCCGCGAAACCTTCTGAAGACCATCGGCGCCGATCGCCCCCGCGCCTTCGACGACGCCATTCCGCCCGGCACCGGCTTCCTCGTCCATGTCGGCCTTGGCGGCGCGGAGATCCGCGCGCTGGCGCAGAGGGCACGGGCCTTCGGCCTTAGCGTCGCCGAGCAGGCGCTCGCCGACGGCCGGCTCGGCGAGGCAGCGCTGACCCGCGCCCTTTCCGTCCATCTCAGCCTGCCGATGCTGTCCGGCGCGTCCCTGCCGGTTCCGGCCGCAACGAAGGTCTTCCTGGCAAGGGCGGGCGCGAAGGGCCTGCGCCACCTGATGATCGACGGCGGGCCGCTCGGCCCGCGCCTGGCCGTGGCGCCGCCGCCGGCCCGGATCGAGCGTTTCATTGCCCTCATCCGGCGCCATCCGGAGCTCGGCCATCGCATCGTCCTCGTCGAGACGACGCTGATCGCCCGCACCGCCGCCGCCTGCCGGGCGGAGATCGTGGCGGAGGTCGCCGAAACGCCCGAACTGCTGCTCACCTGGGCGGGCCTGTCGCGCCCGGACGCCCTTGCCCTCGGCGCCGAAGGGCGGGAGGTTGGCATCGATCCGTTTGTCCTCGCGGTTCGCCGCGGCCGGGTGACGGCGGACAGGCTGGCCGACGCATTGGCCGATCTGGCCGGCTGCCCGCGGCTTGACCGGTTCATGCTGACGGATGCGTGCGACGGCCTGCGACCCGGCGACTATCGCGGCCAGACGATTGCGCGCACGACGACGCGGGACGGTCCGCGCATCGCCGTTGTCCCGCGCACCGAGACGGTGCCGCGCCTGCTGCAGATGCTCACGCGCGACCCCGGCCTTGTCGAAAAAACGGCTGTGGTCGCCGAGGGCACGGTCGAGGCGCGCCTGCGCACCCGCCACGCCAGGCGCGATTGCGCCGAGGCCGTTGTCCTGCTCGCGCGCGGCATGCCCGAGCTGTCGGCGGCCCGGCGCATGACGACGGTCGAGGGCGGAACCTTTCTCGCGCTCGCCGCCGTCACCAGCCTGGTCGGGGCGGCCATCGCGCCCGTCGCGGTCGTCCTCGCCGAGATCCTGTCGGCCGGCGTCATCGCCGCCGTCACCCTGCCGCGGCTGCTGGCGGCCGTCGAGCGGCGCGGGAAACCGCCAACCTCAGCGCCGCTCGCCGATACCGACCTGCCGGACTACACCGTGCTGGTGCCGCTCTACCGCGAAAAACGCACCCTGCCGGGTCTTGTCGCAGCGCTCCAGGCCCTCGACTACCCGGCGGAAAAACTCGACATCAAGCTCATCGTCGAGGTCGACGACGCAACGACCCGCGGGCGCCTCACGGACCTTGCCTTGAGCCCGGCGATGGACGTCGTCGCCGTGCCGCAGCTCGGGCCCCGCACCAAGCCGAAGGCGCTCGCCCACGCGCTCGCCTTCGCCGCCGGCGACCTCGTGACGATCTTCGACGCCGAGGATCGGCCCGAGCCGGACCAGCTTCGCCGCGTCGCGGAAAGGTTCGCCGATGGCCCGGCCGGCCTCGGCTGCATCCAGGCAAGCCTTGCCATCGACCACGCCGGCGACAACTGGCTGACCCGCCATTTCGCGCTGGAATATGCCGCCCTCTTCGACGGCCTGATGCCCTGGCTCGCCCGCCGCGGGTTTGCCTTCCCGCTCGGCGGCACGTCGAACCACATCCGCCGCGAGGCGCTCGATGCGGTGCGTGGCTGGGACCCTTTCAACGTCACGGAGGACGCCGACCTCGGCTACCGGCTCGCCCGCCAAGGCTGGACGATGGCGACGATCGCCTCCACCACCTGGGAGGAGGCGCCGCTCACCCTGCCGGTCTGGTTCCGCCAGCGGACGCGCTGGTACAAGGGCTGGCTGCAGACCTGGCTGGTCCATATGCGCCGCCCGGTGCGGCTCTATCGCGAACTCGGGCTTGCCGATTTCGCCATGTTCCAGCTTCTGATCGGCGGCGGTCTTGCCGTGCTTGCCCTGCACCTGGTGCTGGCGGCAACGCTGGGCGGCGTGGCCCTCGGCGTGGTGCCGCCGCCGGACGCCTTTGCCGGCGGCAGGGCGACGCCGCTGGTGCTGCACGGGACCATCGGCCTGTTCGGCTGGCTCGCGCCCTCGCTCCTGATTTGGCGCGCGGCAAGGCGGCGGCGCCTGAAAACTCCGGCGCGTTTCTTCCTGACGCTACCCGTCTACTGGCTGCTGATGGCGGCAGCGCTCGTTGCCGCCATTGGCGACCTCATTCTCCGGCCGCTTCACTGGGCAAAGACGGAGCACGGACTGGCCCATCGTCCGCCGCCGCCGCAGTCGTCGGAAGCGGAACCCGGCAGAAGCCCTTCGGCGGCACGCCAAGGGCGGTGTTGAACTTCGCCGACATGTTCTGGAAAGCGATGAGGCCGGCGAGTTCGACGATGCCGTCATGGTCGTAGTGCTGGCCGAGGTCGGCGATGAGGTCGTCGTCGACCGTCTGCGGATCCCGCGTCATCCGCTCGGCAAGCTCCAGCACCAGGCGTTCCCTGGCATCGAACATCGGCGAGGTCCGCCAGTCGGCGAGCTCGAAGGCCTTTTCCTCCGACACGCCGCGCTTCAACAGCGTTGCCGTGTTGAGGTCGATGCAGAAGGCGCAGCCATTGAGCTGGGAGACCCGGACGGTGAGCAGCGAGCGCATCGCCGGATCGACGGGCGAGCGGCGGCGGTCGAAGGCCCCGTAGAGCAGCGCCAGCATGCGGAACACCCAAGGCGAGCGGCCCCAAAGGAGCGCGCCGTCGAGGACCGCACCATATTTGCGCTTCTGGTTCCAGAAGAACGGCCGAAGCGTCAGCGGATAATCCTTCAACGCCTTCGGCGGCACGCGCAAATGCGCCCGCGCCGCGTCAAGCGGCTCCCGATCTGCCATCAACTTCCCCCGATGTGTTCGTCGCCGCGCCTGGCTCGCGAAGGCCGGCGCGGTCGGTCGTTGGATGCTCCGTGGACTGTAACCCCTTGATCGGGCGAATGCATCCGCCGGCCACGCACATTTTTGTGCGCGCGGCATTTGCGCCGGCGACGAGGCCAAAGTGTCGGGCACGGGAAGGGGGCGGGAATCAGGCGATTGGGACGCCTGGGTGGCGACCGTTCGAACGCAAAGCGTTCTCAAGCCCGAACGGGCGCCGGCCGGTCAGGCCGCCTCATCGGAGCGGTGCGCGAAGCGCACTCGCGTGAGATACGTCAAATGGAGCGGGTGAAGGGAATCGAACCCTCGTCGTAAGCTTGGGAAGCTTCTGCTCTACCATTGAGCTACACCCGCCAAAGCGTGTTCCCGAAAAGTGCAAAGCGGTTTTCGGACAAGAACACGCTTGGGAAACCAAAACGCGACCGGCGGCGGTCCGTCGCTGTTCCGGTGCTTATTCAAGGGCAAGTGGCCCCCGTGTCAAGGCCTGGCGTCACTGCCACTTATTTCGCCTTGACGGATCGCCCCGGAAAACCGACTTGAAGGGCTGCCGCGAACCGGGCGGCCGGACGGGATTTTCAGACAGCGGGTCGGGAATGGACAAGCTTCGCTCGATTGTGACGTCGCCGCGTTTCGAAGGCGCCATCATCGTTCTCATCGTCATCAACGCCATCACCCTCGGCCTTGAGACCAGCCAGACCGTCTATGGCGAGATCGGTCCGTTCCTGAGGGTGCTCGACCGGATTATCCTCGCCATCTTCGTCATCGAGCTGGTCCTGCGGGTCATCGTCCATGGGCGCCGCTTCTTCGTCGATCCCTGGAGCCTCTTCGATACCTTCGTCGTCGCCATCGCGCTCGTGCCGGCGACCGGCAGCCTGTCGGTGCTGCGGGCGCTTCGTATCCTGCGTGTGCTGCGGCTGATTTCCGTGGTGCCGTCGCTGCGGCGCGTCGTCGGCGGCCTCGTCGCGGCACTCCCCGGCATGGGCTCCATCGTGCTCCTGATGGTGCTGATCTTCTACGTCTTCTCGGTGATGGCGACGAAACTCTACGGCGCCGAATTCCCCGAGTGGTTCGGCACCATCGGGGCGTCCGCCTATTCCCTGTTCCAGATCATGACGCTGGAAAGCTGGTCGATGGGGATCGTCCGACCGGTGATGGAGACCAACCCCTATGCCTGGGTCTTCTTCGTGCCCTTCATCCTGTCGACGGCCTTCACGGTGCTTAACCTCTTCATCGGTATCATCGTCTCGGCGATGCAGGAGGAGCACGAGGCCGAAGCCGCCGCCGACCGCGTGGCGATCCACGAGGAGACCGGCAACGTCGTCATCGAGCTCCGGGCCCTGCGCAAGGAAGTGGCTGAACTCCGCGACGTCATCGACAACCGCCGCCAGACGGAGGAGCGGGGGTAGGAGAATGAACCGCGCTCGGTCTGTTCGCAGTGCTGGTGAACACCGCGGGGCGGCGGGTTTTTTGTGTCTCACGGCTGAGCGCTCGCTAGCCTCCGACGGGGCGGCGCATCAGCGCCGGCGCGCGGTCGCGCTTGCAAGCCCGTTGAGCTCGATGGCGCACATGCGCCTGTGCACCTCTCCTCCGTCATCCCGGCCGGAGCGAAGCGGAGAGCCGGGACCCATTGCCCGTCTCGACACGGTATGCCGGGTGTTTTTTGGTGTGGCGCTGGCGGGACCTGATTCCGTGCCAAGAGCCGCCAGGGGCTACACTGCCGATGGGGGCATTGGATCCCGGACTAAATCCGGGATGACGGCCGAGTGTGGGGTGGCCGCCATCGATCCCAACGGGATCGCAAGGCCGAACGGCCGCCGGCGCTCATGCGCCGCCCCCGCGGAGCCGCGCGCGAAGCGCGCTGGCGTGAGCGAAAACAAACGGCGAAAACCCTAATCCAACGCCCGAAAGTGCTTCGAGAGCTTCAGCGCCTGGCCCTGGTAGCTCGACGTGCCGCCCTCGCCGTAGAGCGCTTCGGGTTTTTCGGCGAGGTGCTCGTAGACGAGGCGGCCGACGGTCTGGCCGTGGTCGACGATGAAGGGCACCTCGTGGCTGCGCACTTCCAGGACCGCCCGCGCGCCGGCGCCGCCGGCCCCGTCATAGCCGAAGCCGGGGTCGAAGAAGCCGGCATAGTGGACCCGGAACTCGCCGACCAGCGGATCGAACGGCACCATCTCCGCCGCCGTCTCCGGCGGCACGCAGACCGCTTCCCGCGAGACGAGGATGTAGAATTCGTTCGGGTCGAGGACGAGGGAGCGGCTGCCGCGGGTCGTCATCGGTTCCCAGAAATCGAGGACGTCGCAGGCGTTCTTGGCATCGACGTCGATGACTGCCGTGTGCCGCTTGGCCCGGAAGCCGACGAGGCCGTCATGGGGCCGGCCCTCAAGGTCGATGGAGACCGGAACGCCGCCGGAAAAGTCGTGGCCGGCCCCGTCGATCAGCGGCATTGCCCGGTGGAGGGCGGCGAGGTCGCCTTCGGTGATCCGGGCTGAGCCGCGCCGGAACCGGATCTGGGAGAGCCGCGAGCCGGCCCGCACCAGCACCGGGAAGGTGCGCGGGCTGATCTCCGCATAGAGCGGGCCGGAATAGCCCGCCGGCACCGTGTCGAAGGCGCGGCCGCGGTCGGCGATCACCCGGGTGAAGACGTCGAGCCGGCCGGTGGAGGATTTCGGGTTCGCCGCCGCCGCGATGTCGCCGGGCAAGGCCAGCCGCTCCATCAGCGGCACGATATAGACACAGCCGGTCTCCAGCACCGCGCCCCCGGTGAGGGGGATGGTGTGAAGCCTCAGGTCCTGGAGCTTTTCCTCGACGGTCAGCTCCGGGCCGGTCAAAAAACTCGCCCGCACCCGGTAGGCGACGTCGCCGAGCCGGAGGTCGAGGCTTGCCGGCTGGATCTGGTCGGCATCGAGCGGCCGGGCGCTTTCCGCCGCGCCCGATGCAAAAAGCTCGCGGATCATATGGGCGGGAAAGATGCCCGTCGGCCGCGTCCCGTCTGTTGCCGTCATTGGATGGCCCCGTCGCACTGTTTGGCATGCTCTACCCGATCACGTCGCCGGCGCCAAGGCGAGAGGGGGCACAAGCCACCGGATTCAGCGGCTCTCCCCGGCAAGCGGCAAGATGATGCGCACGCAAAGCCCCGGTGCGTTGTCGAGCGCGGCGACGGTGCCGGCATGCAACTCGGCGATGGCGGCAACGAGCGACAGGCCGAGCCCGCTTCCCGGCGTCGTCCGGCTCCGGTCCAGCCGGTAGAGGCGGCGGAAGATCTTCTCCCGCTCGCCCTCCGGGACGCCGGGGCCGTTGTCGGCGACGGCAAGCACGGCGTCGTCGCCCTCCCGGTGCAGGGAAACCGCGATCCGCCCCGGCGCCGGAACGTGGTTGATGGCATTCTCGATGAGGTTCGCCAAGAGTTGCGTTAGCAGTTCCTCGTCGCCGTCGACCGTTGCCCCTTCGACGCTGTCCCAGGCCATCGTGTGGCCGGTGTCGGTGGCCACCTCGGCATAGATGTCGCAGACCTTTTCCACGACCTGGGCGAGATCGAGCGGGCGGAAGCGCGATCGCCGCGTGCCCGCTTCGATCTGCGCGACCCGGAGGAGCGCGTTGAAGGTCTCGATCGCCGCGTCGCTCTCGGCGATCGCCGCATCGATCGCGGCCTCGTATTCCGCAAGGCTGCGCTGCTTGCGGCGCACGCTGTCGAGGCGCTGCCGGAGGCGGGCGAGCGGCGTGCGCAGATCGTGGGCGATATCCGTGGAGACCTGGCGGAGGCTGGCCAGCAGCGTCTCGATGCGCGCCAGCATCATGTTGATGTCGCCGGAGAGGCGGTCCAGTTCGTCGCGCCGGCCGGTGACCGGCAGGCGCTGGTCGAGATGGCCCTCGACGATCCGGCGCATCGTCGCCGCGATCCGGTCGACCCGGCGGGTCGGGCCGACGGAGATCAGGAAGCCGCCGGCAAGCGCCAGCAGCGTCGTCACCAGCCCGCCCCAGAGCATCGCCGACAGGATGGTCTCCTGGGTCTCGTGCAGGTCGTGCAGATTGCGCCCGATCATGATCTCGAACGGTCCGATGCGCTCGCCGAGGCTGAGGAGCAGGATCTCGTGGCTGGGGTCCTGCGCCGCCGCTTCCTGCATGTCCGCCGACTGCCCGAGGCGATCGGCGGAGATCTCGCGCTTAGCCCAGCCGTCGCGCCAGAGATCGGCCGGGATATTGCCGCCGGTGAGGGGCCCGTTCGGCTCGCGGTACAGCAGGAAGCGGTTCGGGGAGGCGCGTTCGCCGAGTTCGCCGATCTCGTGCCGCAGCTCGGCCTCGCCGCCGGTCCGGAACGCCTGTCGCAGCTCCCGCATGTCGTCGCCGACGGCCGAGCGCAGGATGCCGGCCATTTCCGAGGAGGCGACGAAATAGGTCGTGCCGAGGATGGCGAGCACGGAGCCGAGGAAAAACACCGTGTAGATCAGCGCCACACGGAACGAGATCGAGCGGAGTTCCCTAGGAAGGAACATTGAGGATGTATCCCGAGCCGCGGATCGTCTTGATCATCTCGGTCCCGAAGGGCTTGTCCACCTTGGAGCGCAGCCGGCTGACATGGGTCTCCACGACGTTGGTCTTCGGATCGAAATGGAAATCCCAGACCCGTTCCAGCAGCATGGTCCGGGTCAGCACCCGGCCGCGATTGCGCATCATGTATTCCAGCAGTCGGAATTCGCGGGGCTGGAGATCGATGGCCTGGCCCTGGCGCTTCACCCACCGTGAGATGACGTTCATCTCCAGGTCGCCGACCTTCAGGACGGTCTCTTCCTGGCGCAGCGGCGAGCGGCGGGCAAGGGCGTTCAGCCGGGCCATCAGTTCGGAAAACGCGAACGGCTTGGCGAGGTAGTCGTCAGCGCCGGCCTCCAGCCCCTCGACCCGGTCGTCGAGGCCGGAGACCGAGGTCAGGAAGATGATCGGCGTATCGCGCCCGGCCGAGCGCAGGGCGCGCACGATCGACAGGCCATCGAGCCCCGGCAGCATGCGGTCGACCACCACGGCATCGTAGTCGCGCGTGCAGGCGAGCTCGAGCCCCATCGGCCCGGACGCCGCCAGATCGGAATCGTGGCCTTCTTCCTGCAACCCGCCGGCGACATAGTCGGCGGTCGAGCGATCATCTTCGATGATCAGAACCTTCATCTGCCCTTCCCTGGACGTCGATCGGTCCCGCGGATGCCACCTGGTTCGATGCGACGAACCGCTGGAACGCGCGGTCCATGGCACCGGTGCGGCTCCAGAGCCACGGGAAATGACCATAGGCGAAGGATAGCTGATCGTCGGCCAGAGCGGCAGCTTTTCCTGCCACGGCATATTCGTAGATCGCCGCGGCAAGGCCGGTCCGGTCCGCGCCGCCCATGCAGTGGATGAGGAGGGGCTTGGGCGCGCTTTCCAGCGCCTGCTCGATGGCCGCGAGGGTCTCCAGGCGCGGCTCCTTATCGGCGGAAATATGGATCGACAGATGGGAAACCCCGTTCCGGCGCGCGACATCGGCCTCCGCTTCGTACCAGGGCGCATCCGGATAGGCGCCGCGCAGATTGAGGATCGAGCGGATGCCCTTGGCATCGAGAAGGCGCTTCAGTTGCCCGGCGTCGAGCTGGCCGGACCGGTAGACGACGCCCGGCTCCACGGCATGGATGTTTCCCGAGACGCGCAGATAGCCGGCATAGCCCGCCGCCGGCCCGACGATGACGACCAGCGCCACCAGGGCATGTTTCAGGAGTTTCGACGGGAAGGGCATGATCCGGGCTCCGGTCTGGAAGGGACCGGATTTGCGTATCATCGCTCCTATGTGGCCAGATTTCCCGAACTATACGGTTTCGTATAGTTGGCGCGTTTCCGCGGCCGGCGTTGACGCCGGCGCCAAGAGGGAGTAGAGGCTCATAGATCGTGGTCATTTGGGCCGGCCGGCTTGCCGCCACGTAAAACAAGGCGCTAAAAGGTCGGGAGTGCATGCCCCCGGTCAGACAAGCGTCGGCCGGGTTTTTTTGTGCGTGAACTTCAAAGAAGGCGAGAAAGATGGCAAAAGGCGAAAACTGGAAACCGGCAACGAAGCTGGTGCATGGCGGAACGATGCGCTCGCAGTTCGGCGAGATGTCCGAAGCGCTGTTCCTGACCCAGGGCTTTGCCTACGACACGGCCGAGGCCGCCGAGGCCCGCTTCAACGGCGAGGATCCCGGCTTCATCTATTCGCGCTTTTCCAATCCGACGACGGCGATGTTCGAGGACCGCATGGCGCTCCTGGAAGGCGCCGGGGCCGCGCGGGCGACCGCGAGCGGCATGGCCGCCGTCACCGCGGCCTTCCTCTGCCAGGTCTCGGCCGGCGACCATGTGGTGGCGGCAAAGGCGCTGTTCAGCTCCTGCCGCTACATCGTGGAGGACCTGTTGCCGCGCTTCGGCGTCACCTCGACGCTGGTCGACGGCACCGGCCTCGACCAGTGGCGCGCCGCGATCAAGCCTGAGACCAAGGCCCTGTTCCTGGAAAGCCCGACCAACCCGACCCTCGATGTCCTCGACATTGCGGCCGTCGCGGACATTGCCCACGAGGCCGGCGCGGTGCTCATCGTCGACAACGTCTTTGCCACCGCGATCTGGCAGTCGCCGCTTTCCCTCGGCGCCGACGTCGTCGTCTATTCCGCTACCAAGCACATCGACGGCCAGGGCCGCTGCCTTGGCGGCGTGGTGCTGTCGAGCGAGGGGTGGGTGGACGAATACCTGCACAATTTCCTGCGTCAGACCGGGCCGTCCATGAGCCCGTTCAACGCCTGGGTGCTCCTTAAGGGCCTTGAGACCCTCGACGTCCGCGTCGCCCGCCAGACCGAGAACGCCGCAAAGATCGCCGATTTCCTCGCCGACCACCCGGCCGTCGCGCGCCTCGTCTATCCCGGCCGGGCCGACCATCCCCAGGCCGACATCGTCGCCCGCCAGATGCGCGCCGGCTCCAACCTCATCTGCCTGGAGCTGAAGGGCGGCAAGGAAGCGGCCTATCGCCTGTGCAACGACCTGGAGATCGTCAAAATCTCCAACAATCTCGGCGACGCCAAGAGCCTCATCTGCCACCCGGCGACCACCACCCACCAGCGCATGGACGAGGACCAGCAGCTCGAACTCGGCATCACTCAAGGCACGCTGCGGCTCTCCGTCGGCCTGGAAGACGCGGACGACCTCATCGAGGACATCGAGCGCGGGCTGGGGTAGGGCGCAGAGCGACAGGGCGCCCGGCAATCGCGTCATGCGCGCTGTCGGAAACTTCACACTTTTAACGGTTTATTTCTACGAAGCGTCTAAGATTCCTCGATTGTCCGACGATAGCGAGGAAGGTGACGCCCATGTGTTGCCAGAAGCCTTGGCGGACCGGCTCGGCGCTCTCGCGCTTTTCGAGGTCGCAATCCGGCTCCATAGCCGTCATTTTTGCACTTGTCCTGGTGCCGATCCTGGCCCTGATCGGTCTTGCGGTCGAATACACGCTCGCCTGGAAGATGAAGTCGGACATGCAGATCGCCGCGGATTCCGCGGCCCTTGCCGCGACCGTTGCCGATGTCGGGCTCGACGAGGCCGCAGCGTCCAGGATCTTTCAGCAGAACACCGGGGAAGGCTCGCTCGTCTCCTACTCAAGGACCGAGAGCGGCGACGGGGTCACCGTTACCGTGACCGCCAGCGGCGCCTCGCCCGTCTTCTTCACCAGGGTGATTGGCGCCGATGCCTTCGATGTCGGCGTCACGTCCACGGCGTTCGCGCCCAAAAAGCTGTCGTCGGCGCGGTTTTTCCCGATCTCGGCGAATGGCTGGTACAACAAGGTCGTCAAGCTGATGGTCCGGCGCAAGGGCGAGACGGAGGACGAGGAACTCGCCGAGATCCGCTACAACTACCAGCCCGCCGTCTTCGAGGTCAGCAACACCGGATGGATCGACCTCGGCGACTATGAATCGGCCTATCTGCAGATGGACGTCGATCCCTACAGCAAGGGGCTGGAAAGCTGCCGCAGCGGCGGCTGCGACCTCACCTACCGGACCGACGATCCCGAATGGTCGAACCGGCTGATCATCGACCATGTCCAGGTCCCGGCGAACACCAAGATCGACATCTTCGACCTCGTGCCCTGCGGCACGACCTCCGAACACGCCTGGGAGGACGGCGGCAGCACGGTGAGCTACGCCAATGCCGATTTCTTCTACAAGGTCACCGGCCAGTGCAATCAGGTGTCGACGGAAAACGTCCGCCTTGTCAACTGAGCGACCGGGTTGGGCGGTCTACCGCGCCGCCAGCACCCGCATCGAAAAGACGATCCGGGCTGCGGCCGAGACGAAGCAGAGCGCTGCAAAGGCAAGCGCAATCACCGGAAACCAGGCCGGCAGCAGGCAGAAGAGGACGAAGACGAGGATCGTCTCCGCGCCCTCGGCGAGGCCGCCCAGATAGTAGAGCGATTTGAGGCCCTGGGCCGAGGTCTCAATCCCCTTCTTTTCCGCCATGATCGCAAAGGCAAGGAACGCCGCGCCATTGGCATAGAAGCTGGCGAGGAGGACGGCACCGGCGAGCCCATTGGCCTGCGGATCGGCGACGACGAAGCCGAGCGGGACGGCGCCGTAGAACAGGAAATCGAAGACGATGTCGAGATAGCCGCCGAGATCGGTGCGGTGTGTTGCCCGCGCCACCGCGCCGTCGAGCCCGTCGGCGAGCCGGTTGAGGAGGATGAGGCAGAGCGCCGCTCCCGTGGCGCCAAGGGCGATGGCGCCGGCAGCCCCGAACCCCAGCGCCAGCCCGACGACGGTGACCGCATTGGCGGTGACGCCAACATCGGCAAGCGCCCGCCCGGCGCGGTCCAGCGGCGCATCGATGAGTTTCCTGAGGGCGGCGTCGAACATGGCAAAATTCGGCAAGGACGGTCTGGCCGGGTCATAACCGACCCGGGCGCCGCCGTCACGTCATCACGTCGCCTGGCCGCGC
This sequence comes from Rhodobium gokarnense, assembly GCF_025961475.1. Classification (NCBI taxonomy): domain Bacteria; kingdom Pseudomonadati; phylum Pseudomonadota; class Alphaproteobacteria; order Hyphomicrobiales; family Rhodobiaceae; genus Rhodobium; species Rhodobium gokarnense. The sequence goes on from NZ_JAOQNS010000002.1 coordinate 224,465, forward strand.
CCCGGCGCTTCAGCCATATTGCAAAAACGCCGCCGGGACGGCACAAACGGCGATGGTCGGTTTGCCGCGCAACCTCCGGGAACGGAAAACCGGCCGGGTTTTGCCGGCCGCGGCCGCACCGCCGCCTATGCAGCAGGGATTCGTCACAGGGATTTGTCCATGTATCGCGCCGTCACCCGCAACATCCAGATTACCGTGGAGCCGGTCTATCTGGACGAGGAGTCCGCGCCGGACCAGAATCGCTATTTCTGGGCCTACACCGTGGAGATCGTCAATCTCGGCGGCGAACCGGTGCAGTTGCGCACGCGCCACTGGAAGATCACCGATGCGACGGGCCGGGTGCAGGAGGTGCACGGCGCCGGCGTCGTCGGCGAGGAGCCGGTGATCGAGCCGGACGAGGCCTACGAATATACCAGCGGCTGCCCGCTTTCGACGCCGGGCGGCATCATGGCCGGCCACTACCAGATGGAGCGCGACGACGGCGAGCGCTTCGACGTCGAGATCCCGGCCTTTTCGTTGGACGTGCCCGACATGCCGCGCGTCATCAACTAGGCCTTCGCGCATGGTCCCGAGGTCCCCTCGACAGCTCTCCGCCCGCATACGCCAAGCGGGGGCGGCGCCGTGATCGATCTCAGGCCCATCATGCTGATCGTCGGAGCGCTCCTGGCAACGCTCGGCAGCGCCATGATGGTGCCGGCGCTGATCGACCTTGCCGAGGGCAATCCGGACTGGCAGATCTTCACCGCCTCCGCACTCCTGACGATGATGGTCGGGTTTTCGTCCTGGGCCGTCGCCCGCGGCGCGCCGGCGGGCCTGTCCGTGCGCGAGGCCTTCATCATGACGGTCTTTGCCTGGGTGGTGCTGGCCGCCTTCGGGGCGCTGCCGATCTACTGGTCGGGGGTGGTGCCGTCCTATACCGACGCCTTTTTCGAATCCATGTCGGGCATCACCACGACCGGCGCGACGGTGATCACCGGGCTCGACACGGCGCCGCCCGGCATCCTGTTCTGGCGCGGCCTGCTGCAATGGCTCGGCGGCCTCGGCATCATCTTCATGGCGATCGCCGTCATGCCGATGCTGCAGGTCGGCGGCATGCAGCTCTTCAAGGCCGAGGCGTTCCACGCCGCGGACAAGATCCTGCCGCGCGCGACCCAGATCTCCGGCATCATGACGATCATCTTCCTGTCGATGACGGCGGCCTGCGCCTTTGCCTATGCGGCGGCCGGCATGACCCTCATCGACGCGGCGATCCACGCCATGACGACGGTCGCCACCGGCGGCTTTTCCTCAAAGGATGCCTCGATCGGCCACTACGACAGCGCCGCCATCGACTGGATCGCCATCGTCTTCATGTGCCTCGGCAGCCTGCCGTTCCTGATCTACATCCGCATCCTGCAGACCCGCTCGCTGACGTTCCTCAAGGACGACACCCAGGTCCACACCTTCTTTGCCTTCCTGATCATCTTCTCGCTGACGATCTGGCTCTACGAGCGCTACCTGCACATCCATCCGGGGCCGGATTCCCTGCGCTATGCGGTCTTCAACATCGTCTCGGTGATGACCGGCACCGGCTACGCCAACGACGACTACAACGCCTGGGGAACGTTCTCGGCGGCGCTGTTCTTCATGGTCATGTTCATCGGCGGCTGCTCGTCCTCGACCTCGTGCGGGGTCAAGATCTTCCGCTTCCAGATCATGTTCCAGGACATCCGCCAGCACCTCAACCGGATGCTCTATCCGAACGGCGTCTTCGTGAAGACCTATATGGGCCGGCCGCTGGAGGATTCCGTCTCCGCCGCCGTCATGACCTTCTTCTTCCTGTACCTGGTCTGCGTCGTCGGCCTGACGATCCTTTTGAGCCTCACCGGCCTTGACGACATGACGGCGCTCTCCGGCGCCGCGACCGCGATCTCAAATGTCGGCCCGGGCCTTGGCGAGATCATCGGCCCGGCCGGCAACTTCAAGGAACTCAACGACACGGCGAAATGGCTGCTCGCCTTCGGCATGCTGCTCGGAAGGCTGGAGCTCTTCACCGTGCTGCTGCTGTTCCTGCCGAAGTTCTGGCGGGATTGAGAGGCCGCCCTCAGAGCGTGCGGTGGCGGGCCCTGGCGCCGGCTTCGATGGCGGCGACCGTCAGCTTGTCGAGGTCGAGCCGGTCGCGCAGCATCTGCAGGAAGCGGAGCTCTTCCTGTTCCACGTGAAGATCGGCGGCGGCGACTTCCACGGCCAGCGCATAGGCGGTGTCGTAGAGCTTTTTCGGCAGCGCCTCGGCGATCTCGTCGAGCACCCGTTGCAGCCCGTCGTCGCCCTGCAGGATGTCGCCGCAGTCCTCGGCGGCGTTGATCAGCCGTTCGCGGTTGTAGGAGCGGAAGATCGGCAGCGTCTGGACGATCTCGCCGATCCGCATCAGTTCCGGATCGGTCATGGAGCGGTCCGCCGCGGAAATCGTCACCATGGCGTAGATCAGGGCGTCGTGGTGGGTGATGGTGCTCATGAATTGAGGTCCTTCGCGTACGGATCGTCGAATCGGGGAAAGACCCTAGATGAATTCGCCGTGCGGGGAAATTGTGGCCGCCAAAGAAAGGGCCGCAAGGGGCGAAGGACCGCACCTGCCGACACGGCGGCGGGGGGTCGCCGGAATTCGCCCGCGGGCCGGCCGGCCCCGTCGCGGAATTGCTTCACAAGACCGGCAATCCGCACTAGGTTCCGCCCGCGCCCGCCTCAGCGGGCGTTTAACCCCTTATCGGATAGCAGAAATGACGGACACCCCTGCCGCTTCCCTCGATCTTTCGCCGGCCGTTGTCGCGGCCGCCCACACCTCCCGGGCCTGGCCCTTCGAGGAGGCGCGGAAAATCGTCAAGCGGCTGGAGAAAAAGCCGGCGGGGCCGGAAGGCGTCCTCTTTGAGACCGGCTACGGCCCCTCCGGCCTGCCGCATATCGGCACCTTCGGCGAGGTCGCCCGCACCACCATGGTCCGCCACGCCTTCCGCATCCTCACCGAGGACGCGATCCCGACGCGGCTCCTGTGCTTTTCCGACGATCTCGACGGCATGCGCAAGGTGCCGGACAACGTGCCGGACCCGGAGGCGCTGAAGCCCCATCTGCAAAAGCCCCTGACCGTCGTCCCGAACCCGTTCGGCGGCGATTTTGAGAGCTTCGGCGCCCACAACAACGCCATGCTGCGCCGCTTCCTCGACACCTTCGGCTTCGACTACGAATTCGCCAGCGCCACGGACTACTACACCTCCGGCCGCTTCGACGAGGTGCTGCTTCGGGCCGTTGCCGAATACGACGCCATCATGAAAGTGATGCTGCCGACGCTGGGGGCCGAGCGCCAGGCGACCTACAGCCCGTTCCTGCCGATCTCGCCGAAGACCGGCCGCGTCCTCTACGTGCCGATGAAGGCGGTCGATGCCAGGGCCGGCACCATCGTCTTCGACGACGAGGACGGCACCGAGACCGAGTTGCCGGTCACCGGCGGGCAGGTCAAGATGCAGTGGAAGCCGGATTTCGGCATGCGCTGGGCGGCCCTCGGCGTCGATTTCGAGATGTTCGGCAAGGACCACCAGACCAATGCGGCGATCTACGACCGCATCTGCAACATCCTCGGCGGCCGCGCGCCGGAACATTTCGTCTACGAGCTGTTCCTCGACGACAAGGGCGAGAAGATCTCCAAGTCCAAGGGCAACGGCATCACCATCGACGAATGGCTGAAATACGCCTCGCCGGAAAGCCTGTCGCTGTTCATGTTCCAAAAGCCACGCACGGCCAAGCGGCTCTATTTCGACGTCATCCCGCGCCAGGTCGACGACTACTACGCCTTCCTGGAGAAATACGGCGACGAGGATGCGGACAAGCAGCTCGCCAATCCGGTCTGGCACATCCACAACGGCACGCCGCCGACGGTCGACCTGCCGGTCGGCTTCTCAATGCTTCTCAACCTCGTCAGCGCGTCGAACTCCGAGGATGCCGGTGTTCTGTGGGGCTTTATCTCGCGCTATGCGCCGGGGGCAACGGCCGAGACCCATCCCGAGCTCGACCGCCTGGTCGGCTACGCCATCGACTATTTCCACGACTTCGTTGCCCCGATGAAGACGTTCCGGGCGCCGAGCGACGTGGAGCGCGCGGCGCTGGCCGACCTCGATGCCCGGCTGGCGGCGCTGCCGGCCGATGCCGACGGCGAGACCATCCAGAACGAGGTCTATGCGGTCGGCAAGGAGCACCCGTTCGAGAATCTGCGTGACTGGTTCAAGGCGCTCTACCAGGTGCTGCTCGGCCAGGACCAGGGCCCGCGCTTCGGCAACTTCGTCGCCCTCTACGGGGTCAATGAGACGCGGGCGCTGATCGAAAAGGCGCTCGCCGGCGATCTCGTCACCGCCTGAGCCCCTTCGCTTCCCGGACAAAAAAAAGGGCGCCGGAGAGAAACGCTCCGGCGCCCGGTCAGTCCTGGGAGGAAGGACTTCGAAAGTTCAAACGTAGTAGCGCTTCGCCGTTTTGAACCAGAACTCGACAATGGCGTTGAGAATCTGGCCCATGGCCTCAAGAGTGCCGACCTTGCTGACGACGGCGTTGGCCCCGGCCGCATAGGCCTCTCGACCGAGGTCGTCGTCGCCATTGGTCAGCGCACAGACCGGAATCGCCCGCAACTGCGAGGCGTCCTTCACCTGCTTCAAAAACTCGAATGCTCCCGCATCCGCGCTCTGAAGATCGAGCAGGATCAGGTCCGGCAGGGTGTGTGCCTCATCGTCGAGACACCGCCTCAGAACGTCGTGCGCGCCGGGTCCGTTGGCGCATACCTTGACGCAAAGCCTGAGGGGAGCCTCCGACAGTGCCTTCCTGACGATCGCGATGTCTTCCGGATCGTCGCAAACCAGAAGCACCGTCGCATCCGCTCCGTGCTGCCACTCGCACGGTAGCTGACGATCGAGGGACGAACCCTCGAAGCGCTTGTCCATACCGCATCTCCAAAACCAAGGAACTGTGGCGTCCATCCGCAACCCGGACGCCGAATCGACGACTTGCGCGGTGCAATGCAACAAACCGCGGTGCCGTCTGATTGCGCCGTATATGGATAATCCAGTGTGGGTTTATAAGTATGTTACCGTAACGAACGGCGTTACGCTTCCCGCCCGAGGCGCTCAGCCATGCACGGTGACGCCAAGGACTTCCTTGTATTCTTTGAGGATTTCCGGGCTGTCGAAGATCCTCTCGATTTCGCGCATCGCCGCTTCGGGATCGCCGTCGCCGTCCCGGCCGATGGCGTCGCGATAGTGCGCGATCTTCTCCGTATCGCCGAGCGCGATGGCCGCTGCCAGCGCCAGCACGAGCCCGCGCTGGTCGCCTGACTGGACGATGGTCTCCGCCTCGGCAAGGGCGGTGCGGTAGTCGCTCATGCGGAAGGCGGCGATCGACAGCGGAATGCGCATCCAGCCGGGCGGCGCCGGGCTCATGTAGACGCCCCGCCGGATCAACGCCACGCCCTCCTCCCAGTTGCCCTTCAGGACCTCGGCCCAGCCGAGATGCACATAGAGATCGGGCTTTGAGGGATTGCGCGCCATCGCCTGACGGTAGGCGTCCATCGCCGCGTCCCGGTCGCCCTTGGCGGCAAGGATGGCGCCGAGATATTCATGGCCGAGCGCGTTGGTGGGATCGAGCCGGATCGCCCGGCGGGCCGCGGCAAGCGCCTCCGACATCAACGGCTCGCGGTCGCCGGCCTCCGCATTCGTCCAGTCGAGGAAGCGCAGGAACGCCCAGGCCGCCCAGATCGAGCTGTTGCGGCTGTCGGCTGCGACCTGCTCGGTGAGACAGGCGCGCGCCGCCGCCTCGTCGTCGGGCCGCTTGCTGAGGTCGAACTGGTGGAACCGGAGCACGCAGGCATAGCTCGTCGTGCTCTCGTCGCCGAGGCGGGCCCGCCGCTCGACCAGGCGCTCCATCGCCTCGCGCGGCAGGAGGCCGCCGGGGCTCGCCAGTTCCGAGACCAGCTCGCGCACGGTCCGCGTCAGGTAGTTCTGGAACTGCGCGTCGTTGGCGGGAAAGACGGAGGTGTTCGTCCACACAACCGTGTTGGTGTGCAGATCGGTCAGTTGCAGGTTGAGATGGAGGCTCTCGTCGGTGGAAAAGAACAGCCCGTCCATGGCGTAGTCCGGCGGCGGTTCGTACCCGTCGCTCTCGCCGGTGCCGCGGCCGGAGCGCACCCGGATGGAGCGGAACTGGGCAAGGTCGGCGATCAGTTGCTGGCGGATGCCGGCCGGATATTTCAGTTGCCGTGCCTCCAGCCGCTCGTCGAACGGATGGACGACGACGATCGGCGGCTCGTCGATATGCCGGTCGGGGCCGACCAGCCGCGAGAACGGCCACGACCCGTGCAGGGAGAGGCCGGCAATGCCGATGATGACGGCAATGAGGATCGCTGCGACGGTCGCCGTCAGCACCGGATCGCTGTGCTTCAGCGGCAAGGGACGGAACCGATGACCGGTCTCGGAGGGTCGCGCCGCCCGGTGCGCTTGCGCATGCCGCGGGGCGGTGTCGCTGTCCGCCCCGTCAACGGCGTTGCCGGGCCCCGCCGCTGCGTCCGCCGTGACGTCGGCGCCGTTGCCCTTGCTGATCAGGATCGGTCGGTAGCCGCCCTTCGGAATGCTGATGCGCACGGCAAGCGAGCACCCTTCGCCGCGGTAGAACTCGTCGAGCTGGGCCCGCACCCGGCCGGCCTGGACGCGCACGGAGGGGTCTGTCTGGGGGTCGAACGCCGCCGACTTGTCGAGCGCGTCGATGCCGATGGCATAGGCCGAGATCGCATCGCCCCGCCCGGCCGCCTCCTCGCAGACCACATAGCGCAGAAACGCCGAGGCTCGCGGCGAGGCGCGGAACGCGGCCGAGCCGAGAACCGCCTCAAGCGCTGATGCGAAGGCGTCCTCCCTCGACGGCATGAGCCGTATCCCTCCCGCGGTGCCCGTTCTTTACCCGCCTAGCATACCCGAGAACGGTGCGCATGCGGCGCAAACAATTCGTCGTAAGGTGAACCGCAGATGTCGTCGGCCGAAATGCGCTCGGGAAAGCATGTTTACCGTCAGATATTTCGACCGATGCCCGTATCGAATGCATACGCTCAAAAAAAATGCAAATGAGAGGAACTTTTTCTGCATCGGAAATTCTATGCAAAACCAAGGAGAAACCATCGATTGCGCAACTGAAAGATGTGTATACATGGTTTTAAATCAAATGCTTATTCCTATGTTAATCGTCCTTTAAGGGCGACCTGCTTAGTAATTATTCCTAATGGAAAGCATTGGGTGGCCGGACGGCCCGCAATTGGAGTTGTGGCACATGGTAATGGGGTTCTCTACCTGCCGGGAGCGGGCGCAGTTGGCTGCGCTTCATCGCTCGCAAGCGATGATCGAGTTCCTCCCGGACGGCACGATCGTCTCGGCCAACGAGAACTTTCTGTCCGCGATGGGCTACGAAGCCTCCGAGGTCGTCGGCAAGCATCACTCCATGTTCATCGACCCGGCCCAGCGCAACAGTGCCGAGTACAAGGAATTCTGGAAAGCGCTGGCCAGCGGCGAATTCCGGTCCGATGAGTTCAAGCGCTTCGGCAAGGGTGGCAAGGAGGTCTGGATCCAGGCGTCCTACAACCCCGTCCTGGACCGTTCCGGCAAGACCGAGCGGGTGCTTAAGATCGCCACCGACATCACCGAGGAAAAGCTCCGCAATCTCGATTTTGAAGGCCAGATCGACGCCATCAACAAGTCCCAGGCGGTGATCCACTTCGAACTCGACGGCACGATCATCTCCGCCAACGAGAATTTCCTGAAGACGCTCGGCTACAAGATCGACGAAATCCGCGGCAAGAACCATTCCTTGTTCGTCGACGCGGATTACCGGGCGAGCCCCGAATACCGTGCCTTCTGGGACGGGTTGCGGGCCGGCCAATTCCAGCAGGGCGAGTTCCGGCGTGTCGGCAAGGGCAATGCCGAGGTCTGGATCCAGGCGACCTACAACCCGATCTTCGACGCCGACGGCAAGCCGTTCAAGGTCGTCAAGTTCGCCACCGACCGCACCGCCGCCGTCAAGAAGCGCATGCACCGCGAAGGCGTGACGCGCACCATCGACAAAGACCTCGACGAGGTCGTGAGTTCCGTTTCCGAAGCGGCGGGTCGCGCCGGTTCTGCCGCCGACGTCGCCCTTGAGGCCTCGTCGAACGTGCAGACGGTGGCCGCCGCGGCCGAGGAACTGGTCGCCTCGATCGAGGAGATCAGCCGCCAGGTCGCCCACGCCACCGAGATCTCCGGCCGCGCCGTTGACGGCGCCACCAATTCCGGCACGATCATGAGCGGGCTGTCGGAAGACGCCCAGAGCATCGGCGCCGTCATCGAGCTGATCGAGAACATCGCCAACCAGACCAATCTCTTGGCGCTGAACGCCACCATCGAGGCGGCGCGGGCCGGCGAGGCGGGCAAGGGCTTTGCCGTCGTCGCCTCCGAGGTCAAGAGCCTTGCCTCGCAGACCACCAAGGCGACCGAGGACATCAGCGCCCGCATCACGTCGGTTCAGAACTCCACCTCCAGCGCGGTGGTGGCGATCGACGACATCAAGGACGTGATCAGCCAGATCAGCGACATCTCCTCCTCCATCGCCGCCGCGATCGAGGAGCAGTCCGCGGTCACCAGGGACATCTCCGCCAACATGCAGACGGCGTCCGACGGCGTCAGCAGGATCACCGAGAACATGCAGGCGATCTCCTCGTCGACGACCCAGATCGATGCCGCCGCCCGCAAGGTCAAGGAGGCCTCCCGCTCCATCGCCTGACACCCGGCCGGGACAAACCGGCACCAGAGGGCACTCCTCCAACATGCAAAAACGGCCGCTCTCCGGGTTTCCGGGGCGCGGCCGAAATCGTTTTTAGGCCGCCCCTTTGAGCACGGCGCATTGCCGGTGCGGCCCTCTAAAGAGCATCGGCGATCCACGTCCCGGGCCGCGCGGCGGCTCGCAAGAAAGGGCTTTTTCGGCGGTCGGCAGGGAGAGGGCGCGTCGGGACCGGGCGATCCGGCCCCGGCGGGCGGCCTTGGCTGCCCGCGGCAATGTCGGGTGAAAGGTCGGCCCGAAGGCGTCCGTCAGGAGCGATGGCCGAAAGCTGCGGGCACCTCGGGCGCCACATGCACCAGCTTCGGCCGCTTGCGGTCGGCGTTGGAGATCGGGAAGTCGGTGTCGATCAGCGCCGGGATGTCTTCTGCCGGCACCGCCCGGCTGTAGAAAAAGCCCTGCACCTCGTTGCAGCCCATCGCCGAGAGCTGAACCATCTGGTCTTCGGTTTCAACGCCCTCGGCGTTGATCCTGAGGCCCATGGTCCGGCCCATGCTGATGGCGGCGCGGATGATCGCGGCATCCTTCAGGTCGCTGTTGATGTCGCGCACGAAGCTGCGGTCGATCTTCAGCTTGTCGAACGGGAATTTCTGCAGGTAGCGCAGCGACGAATAGCCGGTGCCGAAATCGTCCAGCGACAGGCCGATGCCGAGCTTCTTCAGCAGCAGCACGATGTCGAGCACCTTTTCGGTGTCGGAAATCAGCACGCCTTCGGTGACTTCCAGGTCGAGGAGCCAGGGGAACAGCTCCGTCTCCGACAGGATCCGCGAGACCTTGGCGGCAAAGGCCGGCTCGCGGAACTGCACCGGCGAGATGTTCACCGAGACCTTGATGCCGCCCCATTGCGCGGCGTCCTGGCACGAGCGCGTTAGGATCCATTCGCCGAGCGGGCCGATCTGGCCGGTCTCCTCGGCAACCGAGATGAAGTCCATCGGGCTGATGAAGCCGCGCTCCGGATGACGCCAGCGCACCAGCGCCTCGACGCCGACGAGCTTGCCGCTCGCCAGGTCGATCTGCGGCTGGTAGTGCATGACGAACTGGCCCTCTTCCAGCGCGACGTGCATGTCGCGCTCGATCAGCCGGCGCATCGCCTGGTGCTCGCGCATCGCCTGGTCGAACAGGCGATAGGCGCCGCGGCCGCCGCTCTTGACCTGGCAAAGGGCGGCATCGGCATTGACCATCAACTCATCGCCGGTCACCCCGTCCTGGGGGAAGACGGCGATGCCGACGCTGGTGTTAATGTGGAGCTTGTGGCCCTCCACGAGGATCGGCCTGGCGACGGATTCCAGGAGCGCCTCGGCAACGCCGATTGCGTAGTTGCGGCTGGCAATGGCGGGCAGAACGAGGCAGAACTCGTCGCCGCTGATCCGCGCCAGGATGCCCTTGCGGCCGCGGCCGACCGACATCCGCTCCGCCACGGCGCACAGGGCGGCATCGCCGACATGGTGGCCGTAGCCGTCATTGATGTCCTTGAACTTGTCGAGGTCGATCATCATCACGGCAACGAGGCCGTCGGTCTGGCGGGCGGTGGCGATGGCCTCGGCGAGGCTGCTCGCCAGCATGCGCCGCTTCGGCAGCCCGGTCAGTTCGTCATGGGTGGCCAGGAACGTGACCTGTCTGGCGGTGTCCGTCAGCGCCCGGATCGGCACGACCCTCAGGAAATAGAACAGCGCCAGGCCGCAGCCGAGGCAGACCAGGAACACCAGGGCCGTGTTGTTGACGAGTGCGGCGATGGAGCGCCTGAGAATGAGGGTGCCCACGTCGCGGCCGGAATCGAAGATGCTCTGGTGGGCGACGATCGTATTGAAGCCGAGTTCCCTGTCGTTGGCGCCATGAACGGCGACCGTCTTGCCGTCGGCATCCAACACCCGGGCAACGGCCATCCGGTGCCCGTCATGGGCGCCGTGCTTGTGGTCCCAGACCCGCAGCATGTCCTCGATGCGCGACGTCTCGAACTGCCACAATTTCGGATTCTGGCTGACGATGGTGGACAGGTTCTGCGACAGGAAGTGGGATTCGGCCCGCAACTCGCTGGCAAGGTTCGTATAGCCGAAGAAGAAAAAGATCGCCGGCACGGCGAGCGTGACCAGCAACGCGGCGATCACGGCGACGGTGGTCGTCCCGCGGGCAATGCGTTGGTGGAAATGGGTGATGGCGGGCATGGGAATGCGCCTTGTTCGGGTGCCTTAGTCGACGGGCTGATGTCCGGAGTTGCGGAGGATTTCCTGGCCTTCGGGTGAGCGCACGAAGGCGATGAAGGCGGTGGTCTTTTCCGGCGCGCCGAGCTTGGTCACGAACCGGAAGGTCTTGACGTGCGGATAGGCGCCGCGCTCTACGTCGGCAACGTTCGGTGCCGGCTTGTCGACGCCGACGATGCGCAGCCGGCGGCCTTCCGACAGGATCTGGGCCTCGGTCGAGACACCGACCGAGCCCGGCAGCTTCTCCAGGTAATCGGCGTTCTGCTGATCGTTGGTGGCAATCAGGAGGCCGTCGCGCTCGTAGGCGGCGTCGACGGCGCCGTCCATGCCCTTGGCGAACTTGCGCAGGAAGCCGATGTCGCTCTCGCTCTTCTGGCGCAGTACCAGGCGCACCGGCGTGCCGTTCGGCCAGGTTCCGGTCGCACCGACGAAGACGTCGGCAAGCGCGCCGCCGGAGATCTGCTCCAGGCCGGCGCTCTCGCCAGTGACCAGGATCACCGCGGTCCGCGCGTAGGGCCGGTCGATGGCACCGGCGGCGCGTTCCTTGTCCTTCAGGCCGCGCGCGGACACCGACAGGTCGATCGCCCCGGCCAGCACCGCCTTGATGCCGCCGCCGCTGCCAAGGCTCGGCAGGACCTCGACCTTCACGTCGGGATGGGTCGCCTCAAAGGCCTCGGCGAGGAGCTGCATGCCGCCGAGCGCGCCGCCGGTGCCGCCGATGGTGAGCTTTGCCTCGGCGGCGACGACGGCGGACGTCGTTACCACACCGGCAAGCGCCGCAGCGGCGACGGCAGTCAGAACGCGAGACAGGCATCGTTTCGGCATGTGGCCCCCAACGCAAGGACTCCGAAGTCCTTGAAAAATTGCGCAAACTTGATGCTTCTGTGTAACCGCAAACGCTTAATCTCCGGTTACGGCAACCGTGCAAGTGTAATAGAGTTAAGAATTGTATTCAGTGTTGCTGTAGCAAAACCAGGAATGCAGAAAAATCATCGGCTTGGCAGTCGGGAGGCTATCTTGCGTGTTTTGAAGAAAATACTTTGTAGTTTATTTTCGAATTAGTTGGTTCAAGTTTCACGTAAAACGCGAGCATTTGATCGCCGCCAGCGGGCGTGGTGCGGCTTATCGCGCAATCGCGATCACCGTCTGGATCGCCGGCAGGCTGAGAAGGGCAACGCCGGCAAGCCACAGCCAGAGCGAGACGGCGTCGGACTCGGCCCGTCCCGTCACCCGTTCGAAGACGGCGGCCGGCACGCCGCCGAGCATGATCGTCACCGTCGCCGTCAGGAGGGACGAGACGAGGAGGACGATGGCCGGCGAGGCGACGAAGAAGCCCGGCGCCATCGCCAGCACGATGACGTGGGCGACCAGCCGGAACGGCGAGAAGATGCCGTTGAGAATCGCAAAGGCGAGGATGGCAATGAGGAAGCTCTGGCGGCTCACGGGCAGACCCTCACGCGAGCGTCGGCCGGTAGCCGGCCTGTAGCAGGAGGGTGAGATAGGCGAACCGCATCAGTAAGAGCCAGATCGCGGTGAAGACGAGGATGACGGGAAGCGGCGCCGCGCGCGGCGTGACGGCGGCAAAGATCCGCACCGCTGGCTCGGTGACGGTGACGAAGGAGCGCCAGAGGACGTTGGTCGCGTCGGCGGCAAAGAAGAACGACAGCACCAGCCGGCCGAGCGTCATGTACATGAGGATCGCCAGCAGATAGTTGGGGACGTGGTAGTACCATTCGGCGGCGATCGGATCGGCGGGCATGGGCTGGGCTCTCGGTCGTCTTTCGGGCGGTGACGCCCCTTCAATCACAACACCGGCGCCCCGCAAAGCCCGAAGCCCGTTTCGGCCGGCGGCGGATGAAGAAACGGGGCCGCAATGGCCCCGTTCCGGTGTGGATTGCCCGACGGCCGGGTCAGGCGCTTGCGGCCCGGCCCCTGTCGGCGACGACGGTGCCGCTCGGCCGGCGCACCTCGTCGACGAGCTGCTGCATTTCCTCCGACGGCTCCGGCGTCAGATAGGACACCGCGATCATGACGATGAAGCCGATCGGGATGCCGAAGATGCCGGCGGAGATGTTCTGGATGCCGAAGATCAGCCCCTCGCCGAAGCCGAGCGGCGGCGGCGCGGTATAGACGAGGTAGGCGAGCGTGGTGCCGAAGCCGGCGATCATGCCGGAAATGGCGCCTGCCGTGGTGCAGCGTTTCCACCAGATGCCGAGACATAGCGCCGGGAAGTTGCCGGCCGCGGCCAGCGAGAACGCCCAAGCGACCAGCGCCAGGATGTCCGGCGGCGCCGCGGTCGCCGTGTAGGCGCCGAGGATGGCGACGCCGAGGAGGATGATCCGGGCCGCCACCAGCCGCCGCGCGGTCGGCGCGTTGCGGTCGATCATCCGGTAGTAGATGTCGTGGCTGAGGGCGTTGGCCATGGCAAGGAGCAGGCCGTCGGCGGTGGACAGCGCCGCGGCAAGGCCGCCGGCACCGACGAGGCCGGTGATGACGAAGGGAAGCCCGGCGATCTCCGGCGTCGCCATGACGATGACGTCCTTGGCGATGGAGAAGTCGGCAAGCCCGACCACGTCCTTGCCGGCGCAGGCCTGCTGCACCGCTTCCAGCGACGCGGCGGCCGCGCCGCACAGCGTCACCTTGCCGGATGCGCCCCAGATATAGACCCAGTTCGGCAGGTCCGCGAAGCTGGCCCCGATGACGTTCTCATAGACCTCCCACTTGGCAAAGGCCGCATAGGCCGGCGCGGTGAAGTAGAGGACGAAGATGAACAGCAGCGACCAGCCGACGGACTTGCGCGCTTCGCGCACGCTCGGCGTCGTGAAGTAGCGCATCAGCACATGCGGCAGCGAGGCCGTGCCGATCATCAGGCAGAAGACCAGGGCGAAGAAATTGAGCGGGTCGGTCGAGCTGAACGGTTGCAGATGCCGCTGGATGGTGTCGGCCGCGGCAAGCCCGCTGTCGACCATGCCCTGTTCCAGCGCGGCGATGTTCTGCAGCGCCTCGCCATACATGAGCTGCGGGATGGGGATGCCGGTGCGCTGCGCCGACATGATCACGACCGGCAGCAGATAGGCGATGATGAGGACGATGTACTGGGCGACCTGGGTCCAGGTCACCGCCCGCATGCCGCCGAGCATCGAGCACAAGAGAATGCCGAGGATGCCGACGAAGACGCCGACGTCGTAGGGAATGCCGAGGAACCGCTCGGCGATCAGGCCGGTGCCGCGGATCTGCGCCACCACATAGGTGAAGGAGGCGGCGAGCAGCACGACGATGCCGAGGAAGCGCGCGAGATTGCCGCCGAACCGGGCGGCCAGGAAGTCGGGCACCGTATAGGCGCCGAACTTGCGCAAATACGGCGCGATCAGCACCGCCACCAGCACATAGCCGCCGGTCCAGCCGAGGACGAAGGCGAGCCCGTCATAGCCGAGCACATAGAGCGTGCCGGCCATCGCCAGGAACGAGGCGCCGGACATCCAGTCGGCGGCCGTCGCCATGCCGTTGTAGACGGCGGGCACCTGGCGTCCGGCGACGTAGTACTCCGAGACCTGCATGGTCCGCGACAGGATGCCGATCATCGCATAGACGACGATGGTGAAGCCGACGAACAAGAAGCCGAGGATCTTGTTGGGAACGCCGACCTGTTCGAGGATGGCAAGCAGGATCACGAAGGCGGCGAAGCCGCCCGTGTACATACCGTAGATCTTGCCGAGATTGTTGATGAAATCCGAGGTGCCGCTCTGTTGTGTCGCCATCTGTCGCCCCTCCTAGTCGTCTTCGGCGACGCCGAACCGACGGTCGATGGCGTCCTGGCGATATGCGTAGAAGAAGGTCAGCGCCACGAAGACGATGAGCGATCCCTGGGCGGCCATGTAGAAGCCGAGCGGGAAACCGAGAATGACGATGTCGTTGAGCGCGTCGACGAAAAAGTGGACGACGAAGCCGAAGATCGCCCAGACGACGAGGCAGCCGATCATCAGCCCCTTCGTCCTCGACCACCAGCCCTCCTGATTCGAGGTTGCCATGGATGAGTTCCTCCCCCGTTTAGCCGGCTGAGGACTCAGCCGGGCCGTTTCGCCGTTTGTCCGGCGGTATTAAGGCCGTGCCTTTCAAAAGGAACGACCGGTTTGGGGGCGTAAATCGCCCCGATTAGGTCGAGTCTATACCCCCGGCACAGCGCCACCGTATACGACTTTTGTCTAAGATGCCCTGTGTCTTCAAGGGATTGCATGCGTTTTTATTTGCCGTAATCCAGAAGAACGTATCGCAAAATAGAAACATGGTTTGAGTAAAACTTCGGAGGGGAGATCGGCGGGCCTTAAAGAATTCAAGATGGGCGCCGCCCGTCTTTTGCGCACGACTATGTGCGACGCGTTATCCGGCACTGCGGCTTTTCCTTGCAATAACCTTTCCCAAGGACGTAAGTTTAATGAACAACAATCCGCCATTGGGTCAAACGGGTGGAGTGACGGGTAATACAAAAGGGCGTTGACGGCCTTCGTTTAAACGTGTGCGAAGGCAGGGAGGACATGGCTTTTGCAGGCACTGCAGGGGTCGCGGTCGATGCCCTTCCGTATGATGGGAGAGTAGCGTGACATCCGAAGAGGGCACCCAGTACAGGTTCATCATCGCCGACGATCATCCGCTGTTTCGCGGTGCGTTGCGCAAGACCATCGAAGAGATGTTCGACAGCGTGACCATCGTCGAAGCCGGCAGCCTCGATGAGGTCTCCGGCGAGCTGGAGTCCAACTGCGATATCGATCTGGTGCTGCTGGATCTGTCGATGCCCGGCATGCGTGGCTTTTCCGGCCTCATCTACCTGCGCGCCCAGCATCCCGGCACGCCGGTGTGCATCGTCTCCGGCACCGAGGAGGCGACCACCATCCGCCGCTGCATGAATTTCGGCGCCGCCGGCTACATCCCGAAATCGCAAGGGATCGAGAAGATCCGCGATGCCCTCGGCGCGATCCTGAACGGCGACACCTGGACGCCGAGCGAGATCGACCTCGATGCCGGCGACGACGACGAGATCCAGGCGCTGGTCGGGCGCCTGTCCACCCTGACGCCGCAGCAGGTCCGCGTGCTGATGATGCTGAGCGAGGGCCTGCTCAACAAGCAGATCGCCTATGAGCTCGGCGTCTCGGAAGCGACGGTGAAGGCGCACGTCTCGGCGATCCTGCAGAAGCTCAACGTTGAAAGCCGCACCCAGGCGGTGATCGCGGCCAACCGCATCGAGGCCGGCCAGTGGCAGACGGCGGTTGCGAGCTGACCCGTTCCGCGCCGCACCTTTCCATCATTTTTCGTTGCAAAGGTCCCTGCGTTGCGCCGGCGTAACGCGTAACGTTACTCCGCGGCCGAGCGGCGCGGGTTCACCTGGGTGAGGAATGCCCGGAGCGCGGCCGGCTTCACCGGCTTTTGCAGCACCACCAGGCCCTTTTCCTCCGCCTCCTGGCGCACCGCCGGCGAGCGGTCGGCGGTGATCAGCGCGCCCGGCGTGCGGGTTCCGAAATGCCAGCGCAGTTGCCGGGCGGCCTCGATGCCGGTGCCGGTATCGAGGTGATAGTCGAGGAGCAGGATATCCGGCACCACGCCGTTGTCGGCGAGCGCGGTCTCGGCCTCGGCGACGGAGCGCGCCGTCACCACCTGGCAGCCCCAGCCGGACAGCAGCGTTTCCATGCCGGAGAGGATCTTCGGCTCGTTGTCGATGCAAAGGACCGAGAGCCCGGTGAGCGGCTTGGCCGCCGCCGCGGGCCGGGCTTCGGCCTTCGGGGTCAGCGGCACCGCCGAGGTCACCGGCAACAGCACGGAAAAGTGCGAGCCGCGATTGTCCTCGGACTCCACAGTGACCGGATGGCCGAGCACCCGCGCGATGCGCTCCACGATGGACAGCCCGAGCCCGAGGCCGGGCGCCACCTTGACGCCGCGCTCCAGCCGGCTGAATTCGGCGAAGATCTCGCGGCGTTTTTCCGGCGGCACGCCGATGCCGGTGTCCAGCACTTCAACGCTCATCTGCCTGCCGCGGCGCCGGCAGCCGATCAGCACCTTGCCGCGCTCGGTGTATTTGATGGCGTTGGAGGCAAGGTTCTGCAACAGTCGGCGCAGCAGGCGCCGGTCGGAGCGCACGCTGAGGCTGCACGGCACGATGCGGAAGTCGAGCCCCTTGTCCCGTGCCATCGGCTCGAAGTCGACCTTGAGCTGGGAGAGGATGTCGTCGATCGGAAAGACGCCGATCTCCGGCTTCATGGCGCCGGTGTCGAGCCGCGACATATCGAGGACGGCGCCGATGATCTCCTCCACCGAATCGAGCGAGGCCTCGACGTTCTCGACCAACTCGCGGTCCTTGGTCTCGGAGAACCGCTCCACCAAGCTCTGGGCGTAGAGCCGGGCGGCGTTGAGCGGCTGCAGGATGTCGTGGCCGGCGCCGGCCAGGAACCGCGTCTTGCCGAGATTGGCTTCGTCGGCGAGGCGCTTGGCGACCGTCAGCTCCTGGTTCAGCCGGGTCAGCTCCATGGTGCGCTCGCGCACGCGTTTTTCGAGTGTCTCGTTGGCGCGGGCCAGCGCCTCCTCGGCGAGCACCCGTTCGGTGATGTCGGAAAAGGTGATGACGATGCCGCCGGTCGGCATCGGGCTGGTGTGGATCTCCAGGATGCCGCCGCTCGCCAGTTGCTCCTGGAAATCCTCCATCCGCCGGGCAACGCGCTCAAGCCGCTGACCGACCAGCGTATCGACCGCGCCCGGCCCGAACTCGCCCGCCTCGGCCACATGGGTGAAGATGTCGTGGAGCGGTGTTCCCACATGGCCGTATTCGCCCGGCAGGCCGAGGAGCTCGCGGAACCGCCGGTTCCAGCAGGTCAGCCGGAGTTCGGCATCGAACACGGCGATGCCCTGCTCGACCTGATCGAGGGCGGTCTGCAGCAGGTCGCGATTGTACTGGATCGCCGTCGTCGCATCGTCGAGGAGCTTCATGGCGCCTTTCGAAGCCGGATCGCGACGCTCCACCAGGAGCGACAGCACCAGCCGCGAGGAGGCAGCCCCGATCGCGCTGGCGAGAAGCTGTTCGGCAAAGCGCATGGTCCGGGCATCGGCCGGCTCGTGCGCCGGCGCGGCGATCCGTTCCGCCTCCAGATGGGCGACGAAGGCCCGCTCGGTGCGCTCCTCGCCGAGATAGCGGGCGACGGTCTTTTTCAGATCGTCCAGCGTCACCGCCGTGCGCCAGAGCCGGAACGCCGGCGTCGGCGCCAGGTCGCTCGGCACGAAGACGGCCGCCTGCAGCCGTTCCAGCGGCGTCGGCATGCGCGTCAGCGAGACGAACACGTAGCAGCCCACATTGATCGACAGGCTCCAGAAGACGCCGTGGATGTACGGATCGAACGACAGAGAAAAGAGGGCCTGGGGCCTCAGGAGCCAGATGCCGAAGGGGCCGGCGGTGAGCAGGGTTTCGTCGAAAAGTCCGGCATCGACGAAGGAGGGTAGCAACAGCGTATAGGCCCACACCCCGAAGCCCGACAGCATGCCGGCAATGGCGCCACGCGCCGTGCCGCCGCGCCAGATCAGCCCGCCGAAGAAGGCCGGGGCGAACTGGGCGATCGCGGCAAAGGAGAGGAGCCCGATCGAGGCCAGCGCCGAGGAATCGCCGATCATCCGATAATAGGCGAAGGCGAGGAACAGGGTGCCGAGGATCGCGCCGCGCCGGATGCCGATCAGGAGCTGGCCCATGTCGCGGGCGCCGGCGGCGTCGTCTTCGCGCCGCCTCAGGATCAGCGGCATGACGAGGTCGTTGGAGATCATGATGGCGAGCGCGACGGAGGCGACGATGACCATGGCCGTCGCCGCCGACAGCCCGCCGATGAAGGCGATCAGCGAGATCAGGCTGGCGTCGTTGTTCATCGGCAGCGCCAGCACGAAGCCGTCGGCGTGGACGGAATCCCCGAAGGTGATGAGGCCGGCGATGGCGATCGGCACGACGAAGAGGTTGATGAGGATCAGATAGATCGGGAACAGCCAGGTCGCGCGGCGCAGCTCGGCCGGGCTATTGTTCTCCGTCACCGTGACGTGGAACTGCCGCGGCAGCATGAGTGCCGCAAAGAACGACATCAGCGTCAGCCCGATCCAGCTCCCGCCGTGCAGCTCGCCCTGGAAGCGCGAGGCGATCGCCGGCCGGGACTGCATCAGCTCCATCAGGTGCCCCGGACCGTCGAAGAGGACATAGGTGACGTAAAGCCCGACGATCAGGAAGGCGATCAGCTTGACGACGGATTCGGCGGCCACCGCCAGCATCAGGCCTTCCTGGTGCTCGGTTGCGTCGATGTGCCTTGTGCCGAAGAGGATGGCAAAGAGCGCCATCGCCCCGGTCACCAGGAGCGCCACGTCGTTGAACCAGGGCGACAGCGACGCCCCGCCGATGAACCACGGCTCGCTGAGGACGGCCGTGACGGAGGTCGCGACGGCCTTCAGTTGCAGGGCGATATAGGGGATGGTGCCGATCAGCGCGATGATGGCAACGACCGCGGCGACCGGCTGGCTCTTGCCGTAGCGCGCCGCCATGAAGTCGGCGATCGAGGTGATGCGCTCGGCCTTGGCCAGGTTGATGAGGCGCAGCAGCAGCGGATAGCCGAGGGCAAACAGCAGGATCGGACCGATATAGATTGTCAGGAAATCGAGCCCGCGCGAGGCGGCGAGCCCGACGGACCCGAAGAACGTCCAGGACGTGCAGTAAACGCCGAGCGACAGGGCATAGATCAGCGGCCGCCCGCGCCCGGGCGCCCGGCCGCGGCTCGCCCGGTCGCCATAGCTGGCGATGGCAAAGAGGAGGCCGATATAGAGGAAGGCGACGCCGACCACGAACCAGCCTTGCAGCATTTCGCCTCTTCCGTCACGTTACGGGCTTGGTCGCCGCGGATGCGTTTCGGGAACGCTTTCACAGGCGGTCGACGGGAAACAGGGCCGGAGGCCCGAAGGCCCCGGAAGCATTGGCAGATCGGATCATATGCCGGCCGGCTTGTCCACACCCCGGGGGCATCGCCGCGGCACCGGACGGTCGGGAGGATTGCCTTGGTGTTTGCCGCGGTGCGCCACTGGCTGGGCGACATGTTTCGCAAGGACGCACCCGTCGTCAGTGCGGCGACGCTGGCCGACTTCCTCGACGCCCACGCCGCCTTCATCGTCCAGAAATGCATCTATGAATATGCCCGCGCCCGCGCCGGCACGATGTCGCTGGCCCTCTTCAAGGAGGAGGGCTTCAAGGCGGCGGTGGAGACCTCGCGCTGGCAGAACTATCCCCTCGGCCTTCGCTATGTCGGCGAAATGGCGATGAACGTTCTGCGCCCCGACTGGCCGGGCAGTACCGCCGACCTTTCGGAGCGGCTAGCCGGCATCTTCGCCCAGATCACGAACCGTTATCCCGTCCCGGACGGATTTCCGGAGGATTTCTGGCAAAACGCCCGGCAGGACATCTCCCGCCACCTGGCCCGGGCCGCCCTTGCTCCGGCCAAACCGGTGAAGGACATTCCGCTCGCCACCGTGGAGCAGTTCTTTGCCCGCCTGCCGATCCACGAGCGGCTTCGTGGCTACGACTACCAGCTCATCCAGAACAATTTGCGCATCAATCTCTGCCGCAGCTATGAGACCTTGCGGGCGCGGCTCGACCGGGAGGCGCTTTGCGCCGATCTCGCCGCCGACAGCGGCGCGATCGCGCTGCGGGCCGGCGCATGAAGCGCGTCACGACGGGGGAGGCGGCAGGACCGTATGTCAGCACGATAAGGTCGAGCGTGTCGCGTAGATTTCGCTGGAGGCGACAGGCTATAACAAACAAAAAAGGACCAGTCATGCCGAGGAAATCGAGTGCCACGCCGCTGGTCGCCGTCGACGCGGTGGCCCTTGATACCGAGACCACGGGGCTTGATCCGGCGAAGGCCCGGATCGTCCAGATCGGCGCGGTCCGCATCCGCGACGGCAAGCTGGTCGACGACGCCACCTTCGACGTCATGGTCGATCCGGGAACGCCGATCCCGGCCGCGACCTCCGCCGTCCACCACATCGACGACACCATGGTCGCCGGCAAGCCGCCCTTTGCCGAGGTGCGCGCCGCGCTCGAGGAATTCATCGGCGGGGCCATCGTCATCGGCCATTCCATCGGCTTCGACCTCGCCATCCTGCGCCGCGAATATCTGCGCATCGACGAGGCCTGGCGCCAGCCGCGCAGCCTCGACACGCGGCTGCTCGCCCAGGTCGCCAACAGGACCCTGCCGGATTTCTCCCTCGACATGCTCGCCTCCTGGCTCGGCGTCGACATCTCCGACCGCCACACCGCCGTCGGCGATGCGCGCGCCACGGCCCGCATCTTCCTGGAGCTGGTGCCGAAGCTCCGCGCCGACGGCGTGCGCACCGTCGCGGAAGCCGAGAACGCCTGCCGCAAGCTCACCCGGGTGCTCGACGAGCACATGCGGGCCGGCTGGGTCGAGCCGGTGGCCTCGCCGAGCCAGCGCGACGCGGAGCGGACGCTCGCGCGCATCGACAGCTATCCCTATCGCCACCGCGTCCGCGACGTCATGACCAGTCCGCCGCTCGTCGCCAGCGAGGCGATGTCGCTGCAGGACGCCGTCGGCCTGATGATGCAGAAGAAGGTGTCCTCCCTGTTCCTGGCGCCGCCGGATCGCATTGCAGGCACAGCGAAGCCCGATGCGGATGGCCCCGACGTCGGCGAGATCGGCATCGTCACGGAACGCGACGTGCTGCGGACCGTTGCCGAGGGCGGCCCCAAGGCGCTTGCCGAGACCGTTTCGGCCATCATGTCGATGCCCGTCGCCCATGTGCCGGCCGATGCCTTCATCTACCGCGCGGTCGGGCGCATGAACCGCATGGGCGTGCGCCATCTCGCCGTTGCCGACGACGAGGGCCGGCTGGTCGGCGCCCTGTCCGCCCGCGATCTGTTGCGCCTGCGTGCCAGCGAGGCGATCTCGCTGGGCGACGAGATCGATGCCGCCGGCGACGTGCCGGCCCTTGCCAAGGCTTGGGCGCGGCTGCCCATGGTCTCCGCCAGCCTGGTTGCCGAGGACATCTCCAGCCACGACATCGCCGGCGTCATCAGCCGCGAGCTCGGCGCGCTCACCCGCCGCGCCGCCGTCCTTGCCGAACAGAATATGGTCCGCGCCGGCAAGGGCGATGCCCCCTGTTCCTTCGCCGTTCTCGTGCTCGGCTCGGCCGGGCGCGGCGAAAGCCTCCTCGGCGCCGACCAGGACAACGCCATCGTCTTCGCCGAGGGAGACCCGGACGGCCCGGAGGATCGCTGGTTCGCCGAATTCGGCAAGCAGCTCTCGGCCATCCTGCACGATGTCGGCGTTGCCGACTGCCCCGGCGGAGTCATGGCCCGCAACGCCGCCTGGCGCGGCAGCCTCGACACCTGGCGCGGCCGCATCGGCGACTGGGTGCGCCGCTCCCGGCCGCAGGACCTCCTCAACGTCGACATCTTCTTCGACATGCGCGCCGCCCATGGCGATGCCGCGCTCGCCCGCACCTTGATGGAGGAGGCCTATGAGCTCGGCCACGCCGCCCCGAGCTTTGCCAAGCTGCTGGCCGAGGCGGTCACCGACTTCAAGCCGCCGCTGACCTTCCTCGGCGGTATCAGGACCGAGGCCGGCCGGGTCGATTTAAAGCTCGGCGGCCTGATGCCGATCGTCGCCAGCGCCCGGGTTCTCGCCATCCGCCACAAGATCCTGCACCGCGCCACCCAGCATCGGCTGGAGTCGGCGATCGCCATGCGCATCGGCGGCGAGCCCGACCTGCAGCAGATGATGCGCACCCACGGCCTCATCCTCGGCCATGTCCTGCGCCAGCAGCTCGCCGACATCGACGAGGGCAAGCCGCTCTCCAATGCGGTTTCCCTGAAGCGCCTGCCGCGCCACGACGCCGATGCCCTCAGGGACGCGCTTTCCCGGCTCACCCATATCGACGATCTGCTGCGCGACCTGTTGTTCGCCTGACCGGTCGGCCAGCGCGCGTGGCGCCCTTACATTGCGTCTTTGAGTTGTGAAATAAGTATTTTGCCGAATGGATTCCCATCTTCGCGCGCGATGCTCTAACCTCCGGCCGCAAGGGGAGTCGCGGCCTCGGGCCGCCAATGCGGGAGCACAGGGGATGTTGAAGGAATTCAAGGAGTTTGCCGTCAAAGGCAACATGGTCGACATGGCTGTCGGCATCGTCATCGGCGCCGCCTTCGGGGCCATCGTCTCGTCGCTGGTCGACGACATCATCATGCCGCCCATCGGCGTCATCGTCGGTGGCATCGACTTTTCCCAGATCTTCCTGGTGCTGAAGGAGGGGACGCCCCCCGCGCCCTATGACACGGTCGCTGCGGCCAAGGCGGCCGGCGCGACGACCTGGAATGTCGGGCTGTTCATCAACGCCATCGTCAAGTTCCTCATCGTCGCCTTTGCCCTCTTCATCGTCGTCAAGGGCATCAACCGGCTGCGCCGCAAGGAGGAAGAGGCTCCGGCCGCCCCGCCCGAGCCGCCGCGCAGCGAAGTCCTGCTTGAAGAAATCCGCGATCTGCTGAAAAAGTAGCTCTGGAGCCGGCGTGCCCTTGCTGCGGCGCGCCGGGCACCGGAATTGCCGAACAACCGGCCCGGCTTTCGGCCGGAATTGCAGGGTATTGTTTGCCGAAAGGGCCAAAAAGATGCTGATGGAATCGCTGCGCGCCGAGGCCCGTGAGGCCCCGGAAAGCGGTATCGTCGAAGTCATGACATACGGCTGGGAGCGCCCCGGCCTGATCCCGCTGTGGGCCGGCGAGGGCGACCTGCCGACGCCGGAGTTCATCCGCGATGCCGCCAGCCGCTCGCTCGCCGACGGCGAGACCTTCTACACCAGCCAGCGCGGCATTCCCGAACTGCGTCAGGCGCTTGCCGACTATCACACCCGGCTCTACGGCCGCCCGTTCCAGCCGGAACGCTTCTTCGTCACCGGCTCGGGCATGCAGGCGATCCAGATCGCCGTCGATGCGGTCGCCGGCGCCGGCGACGAGGTTCTGGTGCCGTCCCCGGCCTGGCCGAACATCGTCGCCGCCCTTGGCGTCTCCGGCGCACGGCCGGTGGAGCTGCCGATGTTCCTCGGTAATGACGGCTGGGTGCTCGACCTGGAACGGCTGAAGGCCGCGATCACGCCGAAGACCCGCGCCATCTTCCTCAACTCGCCGTCGAACCCGACCGGCTGGGTCGCCGGCCGCGAGGTGCTCGCCGAGATCCTGGACCTCGCCCGCAAGGAGGGGCTCTGGATCATTTCCGACGAGGTCTATTCCCGCTTCTATTTCGGCGATGCCCCGCGCGCGCCCTCCTTCTACGACGTTGCCGAGGACGACGACCGCATCCTCTACGTCAACACCTTTTCCAAGAACTGGGCGATGACCGGCTGGCGCGTCGGCTGGATTTCCGCCGCCCCGGAACTCGGCCAGGTGATCGAGAACCTGATCCAGTATTCCACCTCGGGCGTCGCCGTCTTCATGCAGCGCGCCGCCGTCGCCGCCCTCAATGACGGCGAGGCGTTCGTCGCCGAACAGGTGGCGCGCGCCCGCTCCGGCCGCGACCTCATCTGCTCGGCGCTGGAGCGCACCGGGCGCACCCGCTTTGCCTGGCCGGCCGGCGCCTTCTACCTGTTCTTTGCCGTCGACGGCGAACCCGATACCTCGAAACTCGGCCTGCGCCTCGTCGACGAGGCCAATATCGGCCTTGCCCCCGGGACCGCCTTCGGCGCCGGCGGCGAGGGCTATATGCGGCTCTGTTTCGCCCGCGGAGCCGACGGGCTGCAGACGGCGACGGATCGACTGGTGACCTGGCTGCAAACTTCCTGTGCCTGATTGCCAGCAAGGCCTTGTGAGTATTCGGTAGATTCCCTTATGCTCAGGCCGTGGGGAATTATGCCGGAAGAGAGGCGATGCGGCAGGACAACAGGAGCACGATATCGGAGACCGGAACCGTTTCCGAAGCGCGCATGGCAAGCATGCTGGACACGGCCGTCGATGGCATCATTGTCATGGACGACGCGATGCGCATCCTGGTGTTCAACAAGGCCTGCGAGAAGCTTTTCGGGTATAGCGCGGTGGAGGTCGTCGGCTCGAACGTGGCCGTGATCATGCCGCCGGAATACGCCAACCACCACAACGGCTATGTGACGCGCTACCTGGAAACCGGCCAGGAGCGGATCATCGGCATCGGCCGCGAGGTGCTTGGCATGCACCGGGACGGCACTATCTTCCCGGTCGAGCTTTCGGTGGGCGAGGCAAAAACGCCGGAAGGACGCCAGTTCATCGGCATCATGCGCGACGTCCGGTCCCGCAAGGAGGTCGAGAAGCGCCTGAAGGACCTGCAGTCGCAACTCGTCCACATGGCGCGCATCAGCGCCATGGACGAGATGGGTGCGGCCATCGCCCACGAACTGAACCAGCCGCTGACCGCGGTGATGCTCTATCTGCAGGCGGTGCTGAGGCGCCGCCGCAATGCCGCCGAACGCGGCGAGCCGCTCGACGACCGGGCGCTGGAGATCATCGACAAGGCGGTCGGCGAGGCGGAGCGGGCCGGCGCCATCATCCAGCGCATGCGCCAGATGGTGGAAAAGCGCGATCCGCAGCGGCGTGCGGTGAACATGGTCGAACTCGTCGACGAGACGATGCAGCTCACGCGGCTCGGACAGGGCGATTCCGGCGTCGAGCTGCGCCGCGAGAACGATGCGGACGAGATCATGATCGAGGTCGATCCGGTGCAGATCCAGCAGGTCATCGTCAATCTGGTGCGCAATGCGCTGGAGGCCGTGCGCGGCGCCGACGACCGCTGGGTGCGGGTTGCGGTCCGCTCCAGCGAGACCCGCGTGCTGGTCGAGGTCGTCGATTCGGGCCACGGCATCCCCGAGACCCAGGTCGACGAGCTGTTCAAGGCCTTCTCGACCGGACGCAAGAGCGGCGTCGGCCTCGGCCTCGCCATTTCCCGCACGATCGTCCAGAACCACGGCGGCGATCTGACCGTAGACCCGGGGGGGCACGGCTCCGGGGCGCGGTTCCTCCTCAGCCTGCCGCATGCGACCCAGGCGGCGACGTCCTAGGCGATCGCCGACCAAAGATAACAGGGGAAGACAATGACCGATCCGGCTGACGCAACGATTTTCATCGTCGATGACGATCCGGCCGTCCGCGACGCCCTCGGCGTGGTGTTCGAGATGGAGGGCTTTCGGGTCCTGACCTTCGCCACCGGCGATGCCTTCATCGATGTCGTCCACCGCGAGGATCCCGGCTGCGTGCTGCTCGACGTCCATATGCCCGGCCGTTCCGGCATCGACATCCTGTCGGAGCTGAACGCCGAGCACTATCCGGCGCCGATCTTCATCATCTCCGGCCAGGGCGACATCCCGATGGCGGTCAATGCCGTCAAGCAGGGCGCCTTCGATTTCATCGAAAAGCCGTTCGACGCCGACACGGTGGTCGGCCGCGTGCGCGATGCCCTTGCCGCCATGGCCAAGGGAACCAATGGCGGCGGCGCCCGCGACTGGGATTTCCCCGGCCACGAGCACCTGACCCCGCGCGAGCGCCAGGTGCTGGAACAGATCACCTCCGGGGCCACCAACAAGGAGGCCGGGCGCATCCTCGGCATCTCGCCGCGCACCATCGAGGTGCACCGCGCCCGCATCATGGAAAAGCTCGGCGCCCGCAACGCCGCCGACCTGGTCCGCATCGTGCTCTCCGGCGAGCAGCCCGGCACCGCCTGAACGGGGCGCCGATCGTATCGCGGAGCCCATGCTCCGACCGCGCCGGCCCATGCCGGCGCCTGCGGGCGATGTTCCGGAATCCTTCCAGATATGTAGAACACCGAATGGTGTTTCGCCTTTCGTCGTAGGAGTCTGCCCCGACGTTCCCTGCGGTGCCCCGCGGCCCGCGCCCATTGCAGGAAGTCGACGTGGCGATTTACATCCTTGAGGACGATCCGGGCGTTTCCGATTCCCTGTCCGTGTTCCTGGAACAGCTCGGCTATGACGTCACCGTGTTTGCCGACGCGGAATCGTTCTTCCGCCGCGAGCCGCCGACGGAGACCGACACGGTCATCGTCGATCTCGGCCTTCCCGGCATCAAGGGAACCGAAGCGATCCGCTGGATCAACGGCCTCGTCACCCGGCCGAAGGTGCTGGTCATTTCCGGCCAGCCGCGCAACGAGATCGAGCGCCAGTTCAACGGCACGGAGGTGCCCGTGGTGCTGCGCAAGCCGCTGACCGAAGCGTCCCTCGTTCCCTGGCTCTGAGCGTGCCGCCGGGCTGCCGCGCGACGATATCTCGCATTCGACGGAAGTCGAAAAACGCCCCCATAAGTAGCTGAACCGATATGCTAACGCATTGCCTCGCCGTAGAATTTCGTCTCGACGGCGGGCGGGTCCGGACAAGCTGCGGCAAAGCGGCGGGATGGACCGGATTTGAGCGTCGTCAATGCAGAACGGGCAAAGGACGGAAAACGCCCGTTCGGAACTGACAGCATGGGTTCGCTCCGGGTCGTCGCCGCCAAGGCGTGGCATGCGGGCGGACGAGGAGGACAAAAATGGCTTATCTCCACAACGAGATAAGAAACGAGACCCATCTCGTACCCGGCCTTCCTGTCGACGGGGAGCAGGCATGGTCGGACTTCATGAATTCGGTCAACACCAAGATCTGCCGTTTCGCCCAGCACGACGTCATCTTCTACGAGGGTGACATGGCCGACCGCGTCTTCGAAATCGTCGAGGGCGCCGTCATGCTCTACAAGCTGCTGCCGGACGGCCGCCGCCAGGTGGTGGAGATGCTCGGGCCCCAGGCCCTGTTCGGCATCCCGGCCCACGGCATCTACGACTGCGCGGCCGAGACCCTGGTGCCGACCGTGCTGCGCTCGCTGCGCCGCCGCGACCTTGAGGAACAGATGGACCTGCAGCAGCACATCACCCGCTGCCTCTTGTCCCAGATGGAGCGCCTGCACGACCACGCCGTGCTGCTCGGCCGCAAGTCGGCGACAGAGCGCGTCGCCAGCTTCCTGTTCCGCTTCGTCGCCAACCGCGGCGGCGTCGGCTGCACCGGTCCCGCCAAGGGCGAGACCGACGAGGAGACCGTGCGCCTCAACATGACGCGCCAGGAGATCGCCGACTTCCTCGGCCTGACCATCGAGACGGTCAGCCGGGTCTTTTCCGACATGAAGCGCCGCGGCGTCATCTGCATCGAAAAGACCGACCAGATCCGCATCAACAACGTCTGCGGCCTCTGCCACCTGACCGGCGCGCACTGACGGGTCGCCAACCGACACCCGACCGACCTGCCACCGGTGGGCCTTGAAACGCAAACGCCGCGCTTGCCAGCCGAGCGCGGCGGTTTTCGTTCTGCGCCGATGGGGGTGCACGGTCCTATCGGTTGCGGGCGGTTTCGAGCAGGCGTCTGACGTCGGCCTGGGTCTCGACGAGGTGCTGGCGATAGCCGAGCAAGGTGATGGACGATCGGTATCCGTAAGGGGCCATGCTCGGAATCGGCGGATAGGGGCCCGCTACCCGCTTCGCGTTCACCCAGATGGGGGTGTTCCCGCCGCCCGTCACGACCACCAGCGACGTCAGCGTCTCGCCGACCTTGGCGGCAACGTCGTTCGGGGCTTCCGTCACCAGGTTCATGATGCCCCAGTCGATGCGGCAGTTTGCGGCCGCGTGCTCTCCCTGGAGCGTGCGTCGAATGCGGATGACAGCGAGAGGATCAATCTCCGCAGCGGATCCGTCCGGGGCGGTGAATCGCAGCATGGGGACAGCCTTCGCCCGTTATCCTGTTCCATATACAATGCTGGATTAATGTTTTCGGAAATACAACTAAAAATACCATGACCACGACGGTCATCATCACGGTCGGCACGCTCCGATCTCCAGGTGCCGATAAGCAAAACGCCGCGCTTTGGCCGAGCGCGGCGCTTTCTTTTCGGGAACGTACGGTCTGCCGTCAGACGGCGACGGAGTGCCGGGCCTTGTTGGCGGCGAAATAGGTGTCGAAGGCGGCGGCGGCGACGCGCACATAGGGGCGGCCGGCCGGGCGCACGGTGACGTGGTAGCCGTCGACGTCGACGAGGCCGTCGGCGACCAGCTCGTCGAGCTGCTCCAGGGACTCGTGGAATTCGGCCGGGTCGCGGTCGAAGTGCCGGGCGATCTCGGTCAGGTTCACGTCGTAGACGGTCATCAACTGCTCGATAATGGCGGCACGCGCGCGATCGTCTTCCGAGAGCGCCTTGCCGCGCACGATCGGCGGCATGCCCGCATCGACCGCCCGCTTCCAGCCGCCGATGTCCGGCGCGTTCTGGGCATAGCCCTGGGGCAGCTTGCCGATGGAGGAGACACCGAAGCCGATCAGCGCGTCGGCGCCGTCGGTGGTGTAGCCCTGGAAATTGCGGTGCAGCTTGCCCTCGCGGTCGGCGATCGCCATGGAGTCGTCATTGTGGGCGAAATGATCGAGCCCGATGGCGTGGTAGCCGATCGACTTCAGGGCGTCGCGCGCGGCGGTCGCCAGCTCCAGCCGCATCTCCACGCCCGGCAGGTCGGCCTCGTTGATCAGCCGCTGGTGCTTCTTCATCCACGGCACATGGGCATAGCCGAAGAGGGCGAGCCGGCTCGGCTGCAGCGCTGCGGCCGCCTCGGCCGTCTCGCGCATGGTCTCCACGGTCTGCTTCGGCAGCCCGTACATCAGGTCCAGATTGATGGCGTTGATGCCGTTTGCCTTCAGCGCGGCAACGGAATCCAGCACGTTTTCCTTCGGCTGGATGCGCCCGATCGCTTCCTGAACGTCATAGGAGAAGTCCTGGACGCCGAGGCTTGCCCGGGTAATGCCGCACTCGCCGAGGGTTTTCGCCAGCTCCGGCGTCACCGTGCGCGGATCGAGCTCGATGGCGTGCTCCAGATTGTCGGCGAGCGAGAACCCCTTTTGCAGCGCCTCGACCACATCGCGGAAGGCGCGGTCGGGCAAAAGGCTCGGCGTGCCGCCGCCCCAGTGGATGTGGCTGACCGGCAGGCCGCCCGGCACCATGGCGCTGATCATGGCGATCTCGCGCACCAGCACCTCCGCATAGTCGTAAAGCGGAGCGTCCTTGTGTGTCACCTTGGTGTGACAGCCGCAGTAGTGGCACATCTCCCGGCAGAACGGCACGTGAAGATAGAGTGACAGTTCGGTGTCGGCGGGCAGCGCCCTGAGCCAGCCGGCATAGACCTCCCCGGTCACTTCCGGGCCGAAATGCGGCGCCGTCGGATAGGAGGTGTAGCGCGGCACGGAGCGGGTCGCGTAGCGTTCGGTGATGGTGTCCATGGATACGATCTAATCTCTTGCCGTCTCGAGCTTCCTTGATCCCTGTCAAATTCTATAGACATCTGCCGCCCGATCAACTGCGGCGAATAGGGTCTTTATACAGCAACCGCCGGCGCAGGAACCACGGCCGGCCGGCTTGCCGAACGGCCGGGGAAACGCCTCCGGCAGACCCGTTACGATGTCGCAGGCCGATTTTCGAAGCATTCTAAAACGAGAACAATAGTCAACACCCAGAGTCCACTTTTAGGGCTTTTCGGGCGGAATTTTGCGTCCCATTGATATATGTTCTGGGAACCCCTTCAATCCATCAACAGCGCTGATATGTCCCTCGAACTGCAACACAATGACGCAGGTACAAATACCGTCAAGCCCATGTGTTGACGGCTTTTTCGCGGATAGACGGGAAAAATGCGCCATCGTATATTAGAATTAATTGATATTTCTCAATGCTTTGGAAGCAGTCCAGTTCTAACTCTGGCCTGTCCGGCGCCTCTTATCGGACCGTCCTGGAAAGGGCTATCCACTTGATTGAATTACGCTTGAAGTCCCGGAGCCCTTGTATGATCATATGCCACCCGTCGAATGGCTGAATCGGCTGGGGCAGCGACATATTGATATAGATCAAAGCGGTGCCGTGGGGTTCATCCATAGGTAACCGTGGTGACCAACGGGCCCAATTCGGGGTCCGGTGGATGAAACTCAAACCATACTTAGGGCGGAACGATGGCTCGATCTGCTGAGGCAAAAAAACTGACGCTGGAGGAAGGCTTTTATGCCGTGTTCCTCGCGGCGTTGGCACTACTGTGCCTGGTAATCGCTGGCAAGGCGGTCGATCAGGTAATGGCGTTTCACGCCGCCGTCGGCGTCGTTTTTGCGGCGCTGGGCGTATTCTTGGTTTTCCGCGGCTACTCCGCACGGTCGGGCAATCCCGTGCGCGAGATCGACGGCAGGCCGAACTACAACTACGGTCCCATCAAGTTCGCGGTCATTGCGGCCCTGTTCTGGGGCGTGGCCGGTTTTCTGGTCGGCGACTACATCGCCTGGGAGCTCGCCTTCCCGGCCTTGAACCTTGATTTCCCGCTGACCAACTTCGGGCGCCTGCGCCCGCTGCACACCTCCGCGGTGATCTTCGCATTCGGCGGCAACGTGCTCCTGGCGACCTCGTTCTACGTCGTCCAGCGCACCAGCCAGGCCCGCATGCCGGGCATCGTCACCCCCTGGTTCGTCATCCTCGGCTACAACGCCTTCATCGTCATCGCCGGCACGGGCTACCTGCTCGGCGTGACCCAGTCGAAGGAATATGCCGAGCCGGAATGGTACGCCGACCTCTGGCTGACCGTGGTCTGGGTCGTCTACCTGCTGGTCTATCTGGCCACCCTGTGGCGCCGCAAGGACTCTCACATCTACGTGGCGAACTGGTTCTATCTCGCCTTCATCATCACCATCGCGATGCTGCACCTTGGCAACAACGTCACCGTTCCGGTGTCGATGTTCGGCTCCAAGTCCTACATCGCCTGGGCCGGCGTCCAGGACGCCATGACCCAGTGGTGGTACGGCCACAACGCCGTCGGCTTCTTCCTGACGTCGGGCTTCCTGGCCATCATGTACTACTTCATCCCGAAGCGCGTGAACCGGCCGGTCTATTCCTACCGGCTGTCCATCGTGCACTTCTGGGCGCTGACCTTCGTCTACATCTGGGCCGGTCCGCACCACCTGCACTACACGGCTCTGCCGCAATGGGCCTCGACCCTCGGCATGGTCTTCTCGATCGTCCTGTGGATGCCGAGCTGGGGCGGCATGATCAACGGTCTGATGACGCTCTCGGGCGCCTGGGACAAGCTCAGGACCGATCCGGTCGTGCGCATGCTGGTCGTCTCGGTCGCCTTCTACGGCATGTCGACCTTCGAGGGTCCGATGATGTCGATCCGGGCGGTCAACCAGCTCTCGCACTACACGGACTGGACCATCGGCCACGTGCACTCCGGTGCCCTCGGCTGGGTCGGCTTCATCTCCTTCGGTGCGATCTACTGCCTGGTGCCCTGGCTCTGGGGCCGCAAGGGCGTCTATTCGCTGAAGCTTGTCTCCTGGCACTTCTGGGTCGCCACCATCGGCATCGTCCTCTACATCACGGCGATGTGGGTGTCCGGCATCCTGCAGGGCCTGATGTGGCGGGCGTACACCAGCCTCGGCTTCCTCGAATACTCGTTCATCGAGACGGTCGCGGCCATGCACCCGTTCTACGTCATTCGTGCGATTGGCGGCATCCTGTTCCTGCTCGGTGCCCTGATCATGGTCTACAACGTCTACATGACCATCCGCCACGGCGAGGCTGAGGAACCCTCAACCGCCGCCGCGCGTCCGGTTGCAGCCGAATAGGAGGTCAAGACCATGGCAAACAGGCACGAAATCCTCGAGAAGAACTCGATCCTCCTGTCGGTCGCCATCCTCGTGGTGGTTGCCGTCGGCGGCCTTGTCGAAATCGTCCCGCTTTATTACCTGAAGTCGACGATCGAGAAGGTCGAAGGGGTGCGCCCCTACTCGCCGCTGGAACTGGCCGGCCGCAACATCTACATCCGCGAGGGCTGCTACAACTGCCACTCGCAGATGATCCGCCCCTTGCGTGACGAGATCGAACGCTACGGTCACTTCTCGCTCGCCGCGGAATCGATGTACGACCATCCCTTCCAGTGGGGATCGAAGCGCACCGGCCCGGACCTTGCCCGCATCGGCGGCAAGTACTCCGATGAATGGCACCGCGAGCACCTGAAGGCGCCGCGCAATCTGGTGCCGGAATCGGTGATGCCCGGATATCCGTTCCTGGCCTCGGCCAGTCTGGAGGTTCCGAACATCAAGGGCCACCTGGAAACCAACGCCATCGTCGGCGTGCCGTATTCGGCCGACCAGATCGAGAACGCGGAAGCGGATCTCGCCATCCAGGCCAATCCGGAAGCCGACGGCGTCGATGCGTTCCTGGAACGTTACCCGAAGGCGGTTGTCCGTGACTTCGACGGCAATCCGAACGAGGTGACCGAAATGGACGCCCTCATCGCCTATCTGCAGATGCTTGGTACGCTGGTCGATTTCTCGACATACAGCTACGAAGACCAGGCCAACATGAGATAGGAGCGACAGGATGTATGAACAACTCGCTTCCTTCGCGCAGACGTGGGGACTCGTCTATTTCGTTATCCTTTTTGCGGCGGTCCTCGTCTATGCGCTGTGGCCGAGCAACGGCAAGCGTTTCCGCGATGCCGCCCGCATCCCCCTTCGGGAGGACTGATCCATGGCTAACCACAACAAGCACATCGACGAGGCGACCGGTACCGAGACCACCGGTCACGAATGGGACGGCCTGCAGGAGCTGAACACGCCGCTCCCGCGCTGGTGGGTGATGGTGTTCTACGCCACCATCATCTGGGCCATCGGCTACACCATCCTGATGCCGGCCTGGCCGCTGGTGTCGAGCTATACCACCGGCTTCCTCGGCGCCTCGCAGCGGTCTCAGGCGATCGCCGCCCACAACGCGGCGGTCGAGAGCCGGTCGGCGGCCGGCAGTGGCCTGGTCGATGCCTCGCTTGAGGAGATCCAGGGCAACCAGGGCCTCCTGGAGTTCGCCATGGCCAACGGCCGGGCGGCCTTCGGCGACAACTGCGCGCCCTGCCACGGCACCGGTGCCACCGGCGCCAAGGGCTATCCGAACCTCAACGACGATGCCTGGCTGTGGGGCGGTTCGCTCGACGCGATCCACACCACGATCCAGCACGGCATCCGCGGCGAGGATGACGACACCCGCGAGTCTCCCGTTGCCTATGCCATCGGCATGCAGGCCTGGGGCGACGACGGGCTCCTCAATGAGCAGCAGATCCGCAACGTCTCCAACTATGTCGTGTCGCTGTCCGGCGGCGCGACCGAGAGCGGTGCCGATCTGGAAGCCGGCAAGACCGTCTTCGAAGAGAACTGCGCCGCCTGCCACGGCGAGGAAGGCAAGGGAAGCCAGGATCTCGGCGCCCCGAACCTTACCGACAAGATCTGGCTTTACGGCGGCGATGTCGACACGGTTGTCGAAACCGTCACCCACGGCCGCAAGGGCGTGATGCCGGCATGGTCCGGTCGTCTCGATCCCGTGACCATCAAGTCCCTTGCGGTGTACGTACACAGCCTCGGCGGCGGCGTCTGATCGCCGTCGAGACTCCAAACGCGAAGGGCGGAGTTTAAATGAGAGCAGATACCCAGGGCGGCGGCGGCGGTCAGTCACCACTTTATGCCGCCGCCAAGAAGGTCTACCCGCAGGCGGTCAAGGGAACATTCCGCAACATCCGCTGGGCGGTCCTCATCATCACCCTGGGTATCTACTACCTTCTGCCCTTCGTGCGTTGGGACCGCGGCCCCAACGCCCCGGATCAGGCGGTCCTGGTCGATCTGCCGGGCCGCCGCTTCTATTTCTTCTGGATCGAGATCTGGCCGCAGGAAGTCTACTACTTCACCGGCCTCCTGATCATCGCGGCGATGACGCTGTTCCTGATGAACGCCATCGCCGGCCGCGTCTGGTGCGGCTATCTCTGCTGGCAGACGGTCTGGACCGATCTCTTCTACGCCGTGGAGCGCCTGATCGAAGGTGACCGCCGCGACCGGATGAAGCTCGACAAGAACCGCTGGACCGGCGAGTGGATCCTGGAAAAGGTCTCCAAGCACACGATCTGGCTGTTGATCGCCTGGTGGACCGGCGGCGCCTGGGTGCTCTATTTCGCCGACGCGCCGACGCTGGTGAAAGACCTGGCGACCGGCCAGGCGCCCTTTGCCGCATATATGTTCATCGGCA
Source organism: Rhodobium gokarnense (assembly GCF_025961475.1). Taxonomy (NCBI): domain Bacteria; kingdom Pseudomonadati; phylum Pseudomonadota; class Alphaproteobacteria; order Hyphomicrobiales; family Rhodobiaceae; genus Rhodobium; species Rhodobium gokarnense. Next base: position 259,655 of record NZ_JAOQNS010000002.1, read on the forward strand.
TCCTGACGTTCACCACCTACGTCTTTGCCGGCTTCATGCGCGAGCAGGTGTGCATCTACATGTGCCCGTGGCCGCGCATCCAGGCGGCGCTCACCGACGAGCACGCCCTCAACGTCACCTACCGCTACGATCGCGGCGAGCCGCGCGCCTCCGTCAAGCAGGCCGACAAGCTGCGCAAGGCGGGCGAGCAGGTCGGCGACTGCATCGACTGCAACCAGTGCGTCGCGGTCTGCCCGACCGGCGTCGACATCCGCAAGGGCCTGCAGCTCGGCTGCATCCAGTGCGGCCTGTGCATCGATGCCTGTAACACGGTGATGGACAAGGTCGGCCGCGAGGGCAATTTGATCGCCTATGACACCGACATCAACATCCAACGCCGCATGGAAGGCAAGGAACCGGTGTTCAAGCCGATCCGCGCCCGCACCATGGTCTACGTCGTCATGATCGCGCTGGTCGGCGCGCTGATGACCTTCACGCTGGCGACACGGTCGTTCGAGGGCCTCAACGTCCTGCACGACCGTAACCCGCTTTACGTCCAGCTTTCCGACGGCGGCGTGCGCAACGGCTACACCATCCGTATCCTCAACAAGCGCACGGAAGAGCGCGTCTTCGTCTTGTCCGTGGAAGGCATGCCGAAGGGCACGACGCTGCAGGCCGTCGGCATTACCGAGACGGCCGCCGGCGATCCTGTGATCCCGATCGGCCCGGACCAGACCCGCGAGTTGCGCGTGCTGGTCAACGCCGATAGTAGTGCCAATCTCGGCAAGTCGGTGCCGATCGCCTTCCGCATCACCGATACCGGATCGGGCGAGTCGGTGAAGACGGAGGACTACTTCAAGGGTCCGTAGGCATCTCCCGACAGACGGCGCGCCGGCCCCGAAAGGGGCCGGACGGCCGGCGGCCGGAGCAGTTTCGGGCCGCCGGCGAAAATTTTTGAAAAACGGAGCAGAGGCAAATGGAGGCAACCGGACGTAAACCGTTCACCGGGCGTCATGTTCTGATCAGCCTGATCGCCTTTTTCGGCGTCATGCTGGTGGCCAATTTCGCGCTGCTCTATTTCGCCCTGACGAGCTGGAGCGGCCTTGAGGTCCCCAGTTCCTACGAGGCCGGCCAGGTCTTCAACGAGGAACTCGCCGTCGCCCACCAGCAGGAGGCGCGCGGCTGGAAGATGGACGTCGCCGCCGACCGCGCTTCAGACGGCACCGTCGCCGTCAGGCTGACGGCCCGGGACAAGTTCGGCCAGGCGCTGCAGAACCTTTCCTTCACCGGACGGTTTTCGCGCCCCGTAAAGCGCGCCGACGACGTCACCTTCGCCATGGAGGAGACGGTCCCCGGCACCTATGAGGCGACCGTCGCCGATGTCGGGCCCGGCCAGTGGGACATCATCGTCGAGGCGAACGAGAACGGCGAACGGGTCTTCCGCTCGCGCAACCGGGTCGTCTACCAGCCTTGACCGCGCGCGGCGCAAGGAGCACGCTTGCCGCCGCAGGTCCGGGCGCCAAAGCCCTGGTGAGAGGCGCGCCATGAACACGCATTTTCGGGAATGGTCGGCCTTTGCGACGCCGGTGCGCGAGGGCGTCGTACATATGGACCTTGCCGTCGAAGGCGTCCATTGCGCCGCCTGCATGCCGACCATCGAGCGCGGCCTGATGCGGCTTGATGGGGTCACCCACGCCCGCCTCAACCTGACCACCCACCGGCTCGCGGTGGAATGGCAGACCGAAAAGACCGACGCCGACGCCATCGTCACCATGATCGAGCGGCTCGGCTACCGCGCCCACCCGTTCGATCCCGGCCGGATCAGCGAGGAGGAGGACGCCCATTCCAAGCTCCTGCTGCGCTGCCTGGCGGTGACCGGCTTTGCCGCCATGAACATCATGCTGCTGTCGATCTCGGTATGGTCCGGCAACGCCTCCGACATCACGCCGGAGACGCGCGACTTCTTCCACTGGATCTCCGCGGTGATCGCGCTTCCCGCCGCCGCCTATGCCGGCCGGCCGTTCTATGCCAGCGCGTTCCGGGCCGTTCGCGCCGGCAACCTCAACATGGACGTGCCGATCACGCTCGGCGTCATGCTGGCGCTCGGCCTCTCCGTCCTGCAGACCTTCCAGGGTGCGGAGGACGCCTATTTCGACTCCGCGATCATGCTGCTGTTCTTCCTGCTGATCGGCCGCTTTCTCGACCAGAACATGCGCCGGCGCACCCGCTCCTTCGCGGAGAACCTGGCAACGCTCCGCTCCGAGACCGCGATCCGCCGCGCCGCCGACGGCACGCTGCGCGAGGTCCCGGTCTCGCGCATCGATCCGGGCGACGTCGTGCTGGTGCGCGCCGGCGAGCGGGTCGGCGTCGACGGCGTCGTCATTTCCGGCGCCTCGGAGATCGACCAGAGCCTCGTCACCGGCGAGACCGCGCTCGCCGCCATCAAGAAGGGCGACCGGGTCTATGCCGGCACCCTCAACGGCTCCGGCGCGCTGGACGTCCGGGTCACGGCCGCCGCCTCCGGAACGCTGCTCGACGAGGTCACCAAGCTGATCGAGGCCGCGGCCCAGGCCAAATCCCGCTACGTCCGCCTCGCCGACCGCGCCGCCGCCCTTTATGCGCCGCTGGTCCATGGCGCCGCGCTCCTCACCTTCCTTGCCTGGTGGGCGCTCGGCATCGGCTGGCAGCCCTCGCTGGTGATCGCGATCTCCGTTCTCATCATCACCTGCCCCTGCGCCCTGGCGCTTGCCATTCCGGCAGTGCAGGTCGTTGCCAGCGGCGTCCTCTTCAAGCGCGGCGTGCTGCTCCATTCCGGCGATACGCTGGAGCGCCTTGCCGCCGCCGACACCATCGTCTTCGACAAGACCGGCACGCTGACCCTGCCGGTGCCGGCCATCGTCAATACCGGGTCCCATCCGCAAAAGGTCTTTGCCATGGCCGGCCGGCTGGCCCTGTCGAGCCGCCATCCGCTGGCGACTGCTCTTTCCCGCGCGGCCGGTGCCGAACGGCCGCTCGAGGCCGCCCGCGAGGTCGCCGGCGCCGGCGTCGAGGCAACGGTCGACGGCACGATCCACCGGCTCGGCAGCCCGCGCTTCTGCGACGTGCCGGACGGGCAGCTCGAAGCGTTCCTGAAGGCCCACCCGGCCGCCTCGGTGATCGCCTACCGGGAGGGCGACGAAGACGCCCATCTCTTTGCCCTGGAACAGACGCTCAGGACCGACGCAGCGACGACGGTCGCACGGCTGCGCAAGGCCGGCTACGAGCTGGAAATCCTTTCCGGCGACCGCGACGCGGCCGTCAACGAGGTCGCCGACCGGCTCGCGATTCCGACCCGCCGCGGCGGTCTCGACCCGGCCGGCAAGATCGCCCGGCTGGAGGAACTGAAGGCCGCGGGCCGCACGGTGCTGATGGTCGGCGACGGCCTCAACGACGCTCCTGCGCTCGCTGCCGCCCATGTGTCCATGTCGCCGGTCACCGCGGTGCACCTCAGCCAGGCCGCCGCCGACAGTGTCTTTCTCGGCGATCGCCTTGAGCCGGTCGCCGCCGCCCTGGAGCTGTCGCGCCGCGCCCGCCGCGTCATGCACCAGAACCTTGGCGCGGCCGCCATCTACAACATGATCGCCGTGCCGTTCGCCGTTGCCGGCTTCGTGACGCCGCTCCTTGCCGCGCTCGCCATGTCGTTCTCCTCGATCGTCGTCACCACCAACGCGCTGCGGCTGAGGTTCGGCAATGACGGCACCCGCGATTTCGAGCCCCAGCGCCCGGTCGCCTGCCCGGTGCCGGCGCAAGAGGCGTGAGGCCGGCCGGCGAGAGGCCGGCAGACGTGGGCCGCCCGCGGTGGCGCCGCACGCCGCGACGGCCCATATGACGAACAGACGGGCGATGCGGTGCGCACCGCAACGCCCTGGTACCGAAAGGACAGAGCATGCACGTCCTTATCTATCTGATCCCGATCGCCCTCATGCTGAGCCTGATCGCGCTCTTCGGCTTCTTGTGGGCGCTACGCTCCGGCCAGTTCGACGACCTCGACGGCGCCGCCTGGCGCATCCTCCAGGACGACGACCTGCCGGAAGAGGACCGGCGGCAGTAACGGGCGAGGGCAGGGACACCGGCGTTTCAGGACGCATGGAATAACCGCCGTCATCGCGAGGAGGCCGTGAGGCCGACGCGGCGATCCAGAGGCCATTTGCTCAGAGCACGCAGCCTCTGGATTGCCGCACTCGCTTCGCTCGTTCGCAATGACGTTCGCGGTTTCTTTGGCTCGCTGCGCCACACCCTCTCCCCGTCACTCCGGGCCTGACCCGGAGGCCAATGCCCCTGTCCACACGGTATGCTCGTTGGCGCGCGGCGACGTCCTGCCAGGGGCCGGGCTGGGCTACCGTTCCGATAGGGGCATTGGGTACCGGGTCTGCGCTTCGCTCCGCCCGGCATGACGGGGAGAGGAGATTGCGATGCGCGCGATGATGAGGGCCGTGTCGTCGAGCACCCGCCCAAAAAAATCGGCGCGGCCCCGGAAAGGCCGCGCCGTACGCACCGGCAGCGGGGAATGTCGGCCTCGATCAGCCCCCGGCCGCCGGAAAGATCTCCATCTTGCGCCTGACGGGCTCAGCGGCGCTTTCCGGCGTCTCGCGCACCAGGCCGATCTCGTCCCAGACCGCGCAGAGCGCGTCCCGAAGGTGCTCGATGAGCGCGTCGTCGTGGAACGGCGTCGGCGTGATGCGGAGCCGCTCCGTGCCGCGCGGCACGGTCGGGTAGTTGATCGGCTGGATGTAGATGTCGTGCTTCTCAAGCAAGAGGTCGCTCGCCCGCTTGCACTTTTCCGGATCGGCGACGAGCACCGGCACGATATGGGTCTCGGACGGCATCACCGGCAGGCCGGCGGCCTTCAGCACGTCCTTGGTCCGCTGCGCCTGGCGCTGCTGGCCCTCGCGCTCCGCCGAGGAGGTCTTCAGGTGCCGGATCGAGGCGGTTGCCGCGGCGCAAAGGCCGGGCGGCAGGGCGGTGGTGAAGATGAAGCCCGGCGCGTAGGAGCGCACCGCGTCGACCACAGCCTCGCTTGCGGTGATGTAGCCGCCGAGGACGCCGAATGCCTTGGCAAGCGTGCCCTCGATGACGTCGATGCGGTCCATCAGGCCCTCGCGCTCGGCAATGCCGCCGCCGCGCGGGCCGTACATGCCGACCGCATGGACCTCGTCGATATAGGTCATGGCGCCGTATTTCTCGGCGAGATCGCAGATGCGCTCGATCGGCCCAATGTCGCCGTCCATGGAATAGACGGACTCAAAGACGATCAGCTTCGCCCGTTCCGTGCCGGCCTCCTTCAGCAGCGCTTCCAGGTGGTCCATGTCGTTGTGGCGGAAGATCTTCTTGTGGGCGCCGGAGCGCCGGATGCCCTCGATCATGGAGGCGTGGTTGAGCTGGTCGGAGAGGATCAGGCAGTCCGGCAGCAGCCGGGCGATGGTCGAGATCGCAGCTTCGTTCGAAACGAACCCGGAGGTGAAGACGAGGGCCGCTTCCTTGTGGTGCAGGTCGGCGAGCTCATGCTCGAGCGCGACCAGCGGATGGTTGGTGCCGGAGATGTTGCGGGTGCCGCCGGCGCCGGCGCCCATGCGCCCGACCGTGTTGCGCATGGCGTCCGTGACGTCCGGGTGCTGGCCCATGCCGAGATAGTCGTTCGAGCACCACACGGTGATTTCGCGCTGGTCGATGCCGTTGTGCCAGATGGCGCGGGGAAAGCGGCCGGCGATGCGCTCCAGTTCGGCGAACACCCGATACCGCTTTTCGTCCTTCAGCGCATCGACCGCGCCCGCAAAGATCTCGTTGTATTTCATGTGCCTGTCCTGTCCTGCCCCTCCGAGGACACCCTGTTTCGGCCGGTTCTAGCGCGCCTGGCCTAAGGAATGCCTTCATTAATTTAACACATTCGAATTTATGAAGGCTATCCCGGTTGCCGCCATGGGACAGATTGCCCGGCGAAGCGGCATCCGACTTTCGCCTTTTCCGTCTCCACAATGATATTGGAAAAGTTCCAAACTGTTCGCTTTGACCAAGGTCAAGCGGCCGCGAAGCCCGGCGGGACGCGGCGATGCCGGTGTATACAGAAATGCCGCAAATCCGCCGGTTCCGGCCGCAAGGGGGCAGGAAGGCGCAAACTGTCGCAGGCCGTTAACGATCCCGTTACCGAGAAAACGAAACCTTTAAAGAGGAAAAGCTCTGTCCGGTGGCAACGTCCGTTTCCACCGCCTCGATGGTGAAGCCGCTGCCCTCAGGCGTGATCGTCACCACGCCCCGGGAGGTGACGTTCTGGCGGCTGTCGTAGCGCACGGTCTTGAGCCGCAAGGTGTTGCCGGCGAGCGCGCCGCTGGAGGTGGCGGTGCCGTCGCCGTCGCCGGTGGAAATGAACCGGCCGGTGAAGAGCCGCGTGTCGGGATTGTAGGAGAGCGACCCGGCGATCTTGGCCTTTCCTTGCGCGCCCGCGCAGGCGCCCGAATTGGAGATCTTGCGGCCGCTGTCGGAAAGCGCGCTCTCGATCCGGCAGATGATCGCCTCCGGCTCCGATTCCACCTTGGTCTGCGCGGTGCCGCGCCCCTGCCAGGCGCCGGCGATCGCGGCAAGGAAATCCGTGCCGGCATCGGCCAGGGCGGGCGAGGCGATGCCTGCCGTCATGAGGAGCCCGGCGGCCGGGCCAAGAATACGGCGAAACAGGGTGCGCATGCGGGACCTCTCGCAAAGCTGGGGCAGGGGGATCGCCCCCCGCGGTTCCGTTGCCTTCGATATAAACGGCCCCAGCAATGTGGCAAGGTGTTGGTGGCTGCCGCCGCCGGGTGCCTCCGGCCGAGACATTTGCCGGCGAGGTGTATATCGTGGCGCCGGCGATCGGGAGAAACGCGGCGCCGGCAGGCAGGGGCAGTCGACATGGCCAGGGGCATCAGCGAAGCCGACTATGCGCTGATCCGGAAAACGCCGCTCTTCAGCGGCATTTCCGGGGTGCAGTTCGATGCCGTCCTCAGCGATGCCGCAACCAAGACCATATCGCGCGGCGAGACGTTGTTCCTCCAGGGCGATCCGGCCGAGGCCCTGTTCGTGGTGCTGGAAGGCTGGGTCAAGCTCTACCGGGTGACGCCGGCCGGCGACGAGGCCGTTGTCCACGTCTTCACCGACGGCCAGAGCTTTGCCGAGGCGGCGGCCTTTACCGGCGGCGTCTATCCGGTCTCGGCAGAGGCGGTCACCGACGGGCGCCTCCTCCACATTCCGGTGGCGCGCCTCTTTGACCGGGTCCGGGCCGAGCCGGAGATCGGCTTTGCGCTCCTTGCCTCGACCTCGCTGCATCTGCACACGCTGGTGCAGCAGATCGAGGCGCTGAAGGCCCAGACCGGCGCCCAGCGCGTTGCCGAATTCCTCGTTGGCCTGTGCAAGGACCGCGACGCGGCGGGCCGGCGCACCATCGTGCTGCCCTATGACAAGGCGCTGATCGCCGGCCGCCTCGGCATGAAGCCGGAGAGCCTGTCGCGGGCGTTCCAGCGCCTGCGCGACTACGGGGTGCGCATCGCCAGCAACAAGGCCGAGATCGCCGACATCGAGACCCTGCGCCGCCTGGTCGACGAGGAACGGGCGAGCGTCCGCCAGCGCCACCATTCCTGAATTCGGATCTGCTCAGGGCGCAGTAGGCTGGGCGTGCGGCGTCTCCGGCAGCACCCGCGGCCGGGTCAGGATCGGAAAATAGATCAGCCCGAAAAGCGCAAAGCCGAAGATCCAGAAGCCACCGGAGATGAAGATCGGCGTGTAGTAGTCGTCGGGCAGCACGGCCGGCCCGAAAGTGCGGGTCACGGCGGCAAGGGCGATCGCGACATAGGCAAGGGCGATGGCCGGCGCCGCGGCGAGCTGGCGCCCGGTATGGCCGAGCGCGATCCGCGTCATGATCGCCAGCGACATCAACCCGAGGGCGCCGATGCCGAGGAAATGCCAGGCCGCGATCTCGTCGACGGCATCGAAGAGCAGCGACGCGGCGATGGTGGCGTAGCCGACGACGAGCAGCAGGAACGCAAGGTGGAGGCTCCAGGTCAGCGGGTCGTGGAGCGCCCGTAGCCCCTGCCAGCGCGAAAGCCTTCCGGCGTTGAAGACGGCGGCCGCCGCTGCCGCGAGCCCGCTCCAAAGCGCCGGCGCGTCGAGCGCGATCAGCAGCGCAAAGACGAGGCCGGCGGTGATCGCGGCCTGCCCGAGCCGGGGCGTGACCACCGGCAGCCGGTCTCCCTTGCCCGCGCGGATCAGGGAATTGCGCGTGAACGCCGGCGTCACCCGGCCGCCGACGATGGCGATCTTGACGGAGATGAGCGCGATGCCGGCGCGGATGCCGAGTTCGGCGCCGCTGTCGGCAAGCCCGGTCCATTCCAGGTGCACCATGAGATTGGCAAGGAACAGCCCGGTCGTCAGCACCAGGAAGAGGAGATTGCGCGGCTTGGGATCGTGCGACAGCATCATCGCCAGCCAGATCGTCAGCGCGGGAAAAAACAGGAGATCGATGCCGGCAACGACGGTGGCCGGCACCAGGGCGGAGAACCAGACGGCAACGCGCCCGGCCAGCCACAGGCCGGACAGAGCCAGGAGCGTCGTCGGCTTGGTGCCGGGCTGGCCGGTCCAGCTCGGAACGGCGGTGGTCAGGAACCCGGCGAGCGTTGCCCCGGCATAGCCGAACAGCATCTCGTGCCCATGCCAGAGATGCGGCGCGACGGCGATCGTCGGCTCCGGCACCATGCCGTTGAGGGCGTGGATCGCCAGCCAGGCGAGCCAGGCGCCGATGCCGGCGAGCGCGATAAGGCCCGCCAGCAGGAAGAACACGCGAAAGCCGCCGCGAAAGACGATCGGCAGGGCATCGGTCCGAAGGGTGGCGGTGTCGTCCGGCATGGGAGAGGGGGACTCCTGGGAAAGGCGGCAGGGTAGTCGTCACCGCTGCCGGCCGCAATGCGCACCGGGCGGCGTTTTCGGCACGTGCCTGTCCGTTGCCGGGACGGCCCGCGCCGGTTGCCATAACAATCGAGTGAGGTCCACAATCCCTTGACTTTGGTCAAGGAGAGGACCTGACGATCGGGCGATTTTGCGTTATAGGGCGGCGCTTCTGGCGTCGCTACCTTCTGTGGAGCAAGGATCATGGTCGCAAAACCCCCGTCCTCGATGGCCGCGTCGATCGCGGTGGCGACCGGTGATGCGATCATCGATGCCGACCATGTCGCCTTCGAGGTGCTGATCGACGAGGCCGCCGCTGCGGACGATGCCAGGCTCGGTGCCGCCCTCAAGCGCCTGCGCCGGCACCTGGTGGAACATTTCGAGCAGGAAGACGTGATGATGGCCGAAACGCGGTTTCCCGCGGCGGGCTTCCATCGCGGCGACCACGAAAAGGTGCTGGCCCGGATCGATCGCGCCATTGCCGACAATGCCGGGGGCAATCCGCGTGCGGTCCGCACCTTCCTGGAAGACGAGCTTCCCGTCTGGTTCGTCGGCCATGTGGCGACCCTCGACGCCGTCACCGTGCATTGGGCAAGGACCGGCGTTCTGGGGTTCTGACGACCCCGAGGGCCGGCGCGCCGCACCGCCCAGATCCCTCCGGATCGCGTGCCCCGTGTCCGGCGATCGGGCGTGCGCGCGCGCCGGCCGGTTGGCTCGCCAGTTTTGCCGTCGATCCCCAGGGCCGGCTTGCCGGCCCGTTTTTGCTGTCAATCCCCAGGGCCGGCTTGCCGGCCCGTTTTTGCTGTCAATCAATGACGCGAGGGGAAAACCGGAGTAGGAGAGACTGAATATATTCCCGGTCGGCGATCCGTTCGCCTGCGGGAAACCGACCCGTTCAAAAGCAACAATAAATGAGGCATGCGATGCGGGCTCGAATGCGGACGATCGGCCTGATGGTCGCCGGCGCCCTTGCCGTCACCATCGTCGCCGTCCTTATCGGACTTGGCCTCGGCCTTGGCGAGCGCGAGGAAGGGCCTGCGATCGGTGGGCCGTTCCACTTCACCGACGAGACGGGCAAGGTGGTGAGCGATGCCGATTTCGCCGGCCGCTACATGCTCGTCTTCTTCGGCTACACCCATTGCCCGGACATCTGCCCGACGGCGCTGGTGACGGTTGCCGAGGCCTTCGAGGGCCTGCCGCCGGAGATGGCCGACGAGGTGCGGGCGGTCTTCATCTCGGTCGATCCGGAGCGCGATTCGCCTCAGGTGCTGGCCGAGTTCACCGATGCCTTCCACGAAAACATCATCGGCCTGACGGGCACGCGCGAGGAGATCGACAGCGCCGTTGCCGCCTACAACGCGTCCTACACGATCGTGAAATCGGAAGATCCGGAATTCTATCCTGTCGATCACTCGTCCTTGATCTATCTTATGGACCGCAAGGGCCGGTATGTGACCCATTTCACCCACCGCACGCCCGCGGAAAAGATCACCGAAACCCTGAAGGCCGAATTGCAGGAATGAGAACGACCCGATCCCGCCACCTCGCCGGCGCGCTCCTTGCCGCAATGGTCCTGTCCGCCGCCGCGCCGGCCGGGGCATCCTGGGAGGCGCCGAAGTCCACCGGCGACTATGTCTGGCGCGCCGTGCGCGGCGATGAGTTCCTGAAGGACGCGTTTTCCGCAACGCCGGACGGCACGACGCCGGTCCATATCTGCCGTGTGCACAATTACCGCGACGTCCTCATCGGCTATCTCGACAACTGGCTCTGCCAGGTCGGCGGCGACGGCATGAGCCGGCCCTACAGCATCTTCCTGACGCTGATTACGGCGCCGGCGGGGGCCCACTGGCAAAAGCCGGAGGGCGACGAGGTGCCGGCCGGGGCGCTGGAGCTGAACGAGGGCTACGGCCCGCCGACCTATGCCTGCCGCGTCACCTATGAGGGCAAGACCGTGGTCGGCATGGTCCGCGAGAACATCTGCTCGGCCGGCTATGTCGACGGCGAGCTGCGCTCCGACGACTACGAGGTTCTGGTCGGGGGCGGCTCCAAGTGAGCGGCGTTCCGACCCTTGGGAATGAAGAAAGGAGAACGCCGATGTCGGATCATCAAAGGCGTCTTGTGACGGCGAGTATGGTCGCCGGTGCCGCGCTTCTGGCCGCGATGGCCGTGCTGCCCGCCGCCCCGGCCGATGCCGCAACGGTGGTCGTGCGCGAGGCGGACAAGACGGAGGCGGCGCCGGAGCGCCGCGCCTTCGTCATGACGGACACGAAAGGGCGCATGTTCACCGACCAGGACATGCTCGGCTCCTTCGCGCTGATCTACTTCGGCTACACCTCCTGTCCCGACGTCTGTCCGACGAGCCTGCAGACCGTCGCCATGGCGCTGGACGAACTCGGCGACGACGCCGACCGGCTGAAGGCGATCTTCGTCTCGGTCGATCCGGAGCGCGACACGCCGGAGGTCATGCGCCAGTACATCAGCATGTTCGACGAGCGCATCATCGGCCTGACCGGTCCCAAGCCCTTCATCGACTCCATGGTCGCCGCCTATAACGTGAAATACGAGATCGGCGAGATCGATCCGGAGCGCCCGAAGGACTACCTCGTCGACCACTCCGCCTCGATCGCCTTCGTCGGCCCGGACGGCAAGCTGATCACCCGCTTCGGCTACGGCATGACGTCGGAGCAGATCGCGGAACGCATCCGCGACATCATCTCAAAGACGACAGTCAATTGAGCGCAACCCATCCAGGTCCGCTGTCGACGCCGTCGACGGGCGTGTTGTTGCGCCTTGTCATCGTCGCGGCGATCCTCGCTCTCACGCTGACCGTGGCCTTGGCCGAACGGCTGGCCGGGCCCCTCGACCGGCTGAAAACGGCCGACCCGCGAACGCCGGTCGCCGATCTCGTGCTCGAAACGGGAGAGGGCGGCACGACGCGGTTTTCCGACTTCCGCGGCAAGCTGCTCGTCGTCAATGTCTGGGCGACCTGGTGCGCGCCGTGCCGCAAGGAAATGCCCGCGCTGGCGCGCCTGCACGGTTTTCTGGAAGGTGAGGACGTCGAGGTGCTGCCGGTCGCGGTCGACCGCGAGGGTGTGGCGGCGGCAAAGCAGTTCTTTGCCGCCAACGACATTGCCGGCCTGCCGCTGCTGGCGGCGCCCGCCAAGGAGGTCGTCGCCGCCTTCGGCGAGGACCGGCTGCCCTATACGGTGCTGATCGACAGGAAAGGCCGGGAGTTCGCCCGCCTCGTCGGCCCGGCCGCCTGGGACGACACCGAATTCGCCATCCTCATCCGCACCATGGCCCGCAGCGCCGACGAATAGTCAGCCGCGTTGGTGTGGCAGTGCAGGGGGCCACACCCTCTCCGTCATCGCGAGCGACAGCGAAGCGATCCAGAGCGGCGCGGGCGGAACGCCTCCGTGCAGCCAAACCCTCTCCCGTCATCCCGGCCGTAGCGAAGCGGAGAGCCGGGACCCATTGCCCGCCTCGACGAAGTAGCCCGTTGCGGGTCTTGACGTGTCCAACACCCACGCCATGCCCGTTCCGGCAACAGACGGCATACCGTGCAGATGTGGGCAATAGGCCCCGGCTCGGGGGCCGGGGTGACGACGGAGGGTGGGGCGACTGGGAGTGCGCCACTTTCAAAGACAGTGCTTTTCGGCGTCATCGCGAGGGTCCGAAGGACGGGGAGCGGCGCGTGACGCGAGCCTGGGTAGGCCGACGCGGCGATCCAGGGGCAACTGGCTCGGAGCATGTGGCCCCTGGATTGCCGCGCTCGCTTCGCTCACTCGCAATGACGGCTGAACGGATCAACGGCCACCGTGCTCACGCATACCTCCGATCGGCGCCGTTGCGCCGAAAAGCCTGCGTGGCGTTTGAACGCCTGATTAAACCAAATCCCCGGACTTGAACCGCCAGTAGCCGATGGCGGCGAGGATGAGGCCGATGGCGGTGGGGTAGGCGAAGGCCCAGGCGAGATAGCCGTAATAGCCGAAATGGTCGAGGATGACGTAGGCGGACGGGCCCAGCAGCACGAGCTGCGGGTCGAACAGCATCATCGCCGCGGTCCGGAACACCTGCATCGGGTTGGCGAGCGCAATCGCGACCAGGAGATCGGCCGGGAACTGCTCGCGGACCATGACGCCGAGGAGGATGAGGTCGAGGAACAGGAGAAGCACCAGCCAGATCAGGAAGGCGGTGCCCTGTGCGATGTCGATCGACGGCGCAAAGCTCGACAGCATGAACGAGATGCCGAGGAAGCAGATGCCCAGCGCCGCGAGCAGCGCGGTGTAGAACAGGATGTGGTCCCAGGGAACGCTGGCGCCCTTGAAGGCGCCATAGGCGACCGCACCCATCATGGCAATGAAGACCGGCGCAAAGACGATCAGGAAGCGGCCGGCAAAACGCCCCCAGTACCAGGCGGCAAGCGAGACAGGAAAGGCGAGCATGTACTCGGAGACGCCCGTCTCCCGGTCGCCGGCGAGCGAGCGCACCGTGGTGATCAGGACGAAGATCGGCAGGATCGCCATGGAAAGCTGGATATAGGTGACGAGCAGCCGGGTGAGGCCGGTAAAGCCCATCACCCGGGATTCCGTCAGCCCGAAGGCGAACAGCGCCGCGATCAGGCCGCCGAAGACGACCACATAGACCACGAACCACTTGGCGCGCAGGGATTCGGAGATATCGAGGCGCGCGGCGACGAGGAACTGGGACAAGGTCGGGCTATCCTTGGGGCTGCGTGAGGGGGGTGATCGCCGGTCCGCTCTGCGGCAGGCAGCGGCTGCTGGGGCCGGCTTCGCGCACCTTGTCGGCCATCTCGGCAAAGGTCAGCGTGCCCTCGCGGGCGTCGGGGATCGCGGCGTAGCCGTAATCCATCGGCGTCGGCTGGCCGCGCAGATAGTGGGCCTTGCGCGCATCGAGCCAGGTCTCGGCGTCTTCAGAATTCATCACCCAGAACTCGACCTTGGGATCGTCCTTCCATGCCTGCTGCTCCAGGAAATGGATGCCGTCGCCGATGTCGTCGAACTTGTAGGCGGTGTGCTTTTCGCCGCCGCGGATCTGCGCCGCAAAACGCGGATCGGAAATGATCATGCGGCAGAAGTCGCAGGTATCCCGGCCGTAGCGGATTTTGACCGGCCCGGTCTCCGGCTCGCCGAAGCAGCCGGCAAGGACCAGCGGCAGAAGCACCAGAATGGCAAGGGACCTCAGGACGGAGACGGCGTGCTCAGGCATGAAGGTCTCCCTGCGATGGACCGGCCTGTGAGGGCGCAGTCGTCGGCGCCGCCTTCAGGTGCACCGAGCGGATGAGGCCGGCATAGCGGGTCATCAGGCCGAGGAAGCGGATGCGGTCCGGCCCGGCGATTTCGCCCGTCCAGGTGGCGCCGCCGTCGGGTGAGGCAAACTGCCAGTCGGCAATCGCCCGCTCGAACGCGCCGTCGGGCTGGATGAGCTCGATCTCGCAGGCCTGGATGTCGGCAATCTCTCCGGCATCGGCCACCCGGTCGTCGAGCACCACCTTGCCGCGGTCGAGCTCCACCACCCGGTTGACGAGGCCGGAGATCTCTTCGAGCCGGTGCGAGGAGATGATCATCGGCTCGTCGAGCCGCTCGCTGATCAGCGAGAAGAGGGCGCGGCGCGCCTGCGGGTCGAGATTGGCGGTCGGCTCGTCGAAGACGAGCAGCTTGCTGTCGCGGCCAAGGGCGATGGCAACGAGGATCTTCTGCTTCTGGCCGCCCGAGAGCTTGTAGAAGGGGCGGCTATCCACCTCCGAAAGGTCGAGGCCGAGCCGGTCGGCAATGCCGCCGATGCGGTCGACGGTGGTGTGGCAGACCTTGGAGGAAAACCGGATCAGTTCGCCGACCGGCATCTTCAGCGGCGGCGGAAGCTGCGGCACGAAGCCGATTTCCGACAGCACCTCGCGCCGGTCCTTGCGCGGCTTGTGGCCGCTGACGGTGATCGTTCCGGCATGGACGTATTCGCCGAGCAGGCACCGGATCATCGTCGTCTTGCCGGCGCCGTTGGCGCCGATCAGCGCGATGCGGTCGGTCTCGTGGATCGCCAGCGACAGCGCGTCGAGCACCCGCCGCCGCCGGAACGTCTTGGAGATGTCCTCGATGCGGATCAAAGCAGGCCTCCGGTGCCGCGCAGCTTGAAGGTCAGCGCCCCGGTCGGGCAGGCGTCCACGCACATGCCGCAGCGGGTGCAGTCCGCGCCGATGTCTATCTTCAAGTCGGTCGCCCTTTGCTTCTTCGTCATTTCCAGCACATGCGGCACCATGCAGACCTTGCGGCACTCGCCCTCGTGCAGGCAGTGTTGCAGGTCGTAGCGCACGGCCACCGGCGACACGCTGCCGACGAAGCCGTAGGTGAGGCCGATCGGGCAGGCATAGCGGCACCAGAACCGCCGCGAATAGAAGATCTCGATGAGGAGAAGCACGACGACCCATATCAGCGCAAGGCTGGCGCCGTAGATCAGCGCGCGGCTGAGGATGCCGACAGGCGAGATCGTCTCGAACACCGTGTAGCCGGTGACGAAGGCGAGCACGGCAAAGATCACGTAGAGCGCCGGCCGCATGCCGCGATGGAACTCATGGTCGCTGACCAGCTTCTTCTCGGCGAGCCAGAGATGGATCTTCTCAGCGAACTCCGCGATGAGGTGATAGGGGCAGACCCAGGAGCAGAACGAGCGCCCGCCGACCAGCCACCACACCAGCGCCACCGTCACCGTGCCGATGACGAGGTTGATGAGGATCTCCTTGTGGGCCAGCACCACCTGCAGCGAGGAATTGAGGTCGGCCATGTGGAAGCCGACGAAGCGCGAGGCGGTCAGCGCCCCTTCCACGAGCTGGACGTCGAAATGGAAGGAGACGATGAACATCAGATTGACGATGATGATCGAGGCCCAGCGCAGGTTCCGCCACTTGTGGCTCTTTTCCTTGTCCTCGAACTCCGCCTTGATGGCGGCAACGCGCAGCTTCTTCTGCTCCGGCGTCTGCTTGAACTTGTGCAGCGCCGCGGCCTCCTCGGTGAAGTCTTCCTTCTCCGGCCGGTGCGGGGCACCGCCGAGCATGATGCGGATGGAGTCGATGAAGTGGTTCATGCCGTCCCCCACATCTTGCGAGACTCGACCTCGATGCACGGCTCCTCGACCGGGCAGATCATCTCGCACATGCCGCAGCCGACGCAGGCCTCCTGGACGACGGGCGTCCGGCGCTTATCCGTTGGATCGTCGCTCATCGGCTCCAGCCTGATGGCGTTCTCGATCGGGCATTCGCGGACGCACAGGTCGCACAGCTCCAGATCGTAGGGGTGGTCGGCGATCTTGATCGGATTCCAGCGGTCGACCTCGGTGTAGCGGTGGATGCCCTCGAAGTCAGCGCCGCGGGCAAGGCCCTTGAAACCTTCGCCCTTGCGCGCCAGGCACGCATTCGGCCGGGTGAGCTGGGCAAGGCCCATGCGCACCTGTTCCTTCTTGTCGATGTCGTGGGTCAGTGCGCCCGTCGGGCAGGCGAGCACGCATTGCACGGCGTCGCAGGAAAAGTCGCAGGCCTGGGTGCGGGCATCGAGATAGGGAACGCCGATGCCGAAGCCGTCGCCGGCGTCGGCCAGCTTGATCGCCTCGACCGGGCAGACCTGGACGCATTGGCCGCATTTGATGCAGGAGGCGAGGAACGATTTTTCCACGAGCGCGCCGGGCGGGCGCAGCCGTTTCGCCGCTTCCGCGAGGATCGGCACGAAGCCGAGCAGCGAGAGCCCGACGGTGCCTGCGCCGGCAAGGACCGACATCAGGATCATCCGCCGTTCCGTGCGCTGCTTTGCCGTGAGGTGTTTGGCCATGGGTTCAGCCTTTTTTTGTGTGGCCTAGTTCGAATGCAGCCCAAAGGGGTCGATGCGGCCGCTGGCCGATCCGGCATCGGCGTTGTCGGCCGCGTTCGTTGCCGGATCGAAATGGGTGGAGATGCGCGGCTCCTGGTCCTCAAGCATGATCAGCGGATCGGAGAACGGCGCCAGGCGCTCCAGGAAGTCGAGGGCGGTGAGAAGCGGCGTTCCCTTGAAGAAGCCGGCGGGCGGCACGTCCATCCAAAGCCGGTCCGAATAGACCTTCGGCGCGTAGGGCCGGTCGCCGGTGCCGTTATGATCGAGGTCGAAGCCCTCGTAGTCGTCCCAGTAGTTGCCCTGCCAGACGTTGCGGGCAGCGCTCGCGAACGAGCCGACGCCGACCTGGCGGATGTTGTTCCAGAACACGTTGTCCTTGAAGATGTTGTTGGTCCAGTCGCTGAGGAACAGGGCGCCGGTGGCGTTGTAGGCGATCTTGTTGCGATAGATGCGGTTGGTCGTTTCCGGCTGGAACGGCGACAGGTCGAGATAGATGCCGGTGGCGTTGTAGAGGATGTCGTTGTCGGTGATCTCGACGTTGCTGGTCTCTTTCAGGCCGACGCCGATGCCGGTCGGGCCGAGCGCCTGGAACACGCGGTTGCCGCGCACCACCACGTCGTCGCTGTACATCAGGAAGATGCCGACGGAGTTCTGGCGGATCTCGTTCTCCTCCACCAGATTGTATTTGGAATACATGAAATGGAGGCCGTAGCGGCCGTTGCGGATCTTGTTGCGGGCGATCGTGTTGTCGGAGGAGTACCAGACGACGGCATCGCGGCTGTCGAAGATATCGTTGTCCTCGACCTTGTTGTTCTTTGAATACCAGAGCCGGATCGCATCGCCCTTGACGCCGAGGCCGCTGTCGGCCTTCGAGGAAATCTTGTTGCGCCGGACGACGTTGTTGTCGGCCTGCTGGATGTCGACGCCGAACAGGCACTCGCGCACGACATTGTCTTTGACGACGTTGAAGTCGCCCTCGATGTGGACGCCGGCGTCCAGATCGTTGTGCAGGTCGCCGGAGTTCTGGATGACCAGCGACTTGACCGTGGCGCCGTTGGTGAAGAGGGAGACCACCGTGCCCTTGCCGCCGCCGTCGATGATCGCCTTGCCGCCGCCATCGAGCGTCAGTGGCTTTTCGATGACGATCGGACCCTGATAGACGCCCGGCGCCAGCTCGATGATGGCGTTTTCCTCCGCCGCATCGATGATCGGCTGCAGCGGCGTCATCTCGGCCTGGGCCGCGGTCTGGGCAGCCGGTGCCGTCCCGGCGCCGCTGGCATAGGCGCCAAGGACCGCAAGGCAGGCCACCGAGAGGCTGCCGAGGAAAAGGGTCGTCCGGTTCAGTGTCATTGTCTTTCGCATCCCGGCGCCGCCGCGGCGCGTGCTGCCATGCGGCCGGCGCGGATTGTCCGTGTCGCCCGCGCGGGAAACGGGAGCGTCCCCGCGCGGGTGAGGGCCTTTCTCAGGCCGCGTCGCCTTGCGCGTCGCGCAGCGACTTGCGCCGGATCAGGGCGGCAAGGATCAGGAGGACGGACGACGCCACCATCAGGCCGAAGCCGATATTCGGATAGGAGTGGGTGGTGAACTGCGCCACCTTGCCCTGTCCGAAGACGGTCGGCATGAACGGTTTCAGCGTGAAGGCGCCCATCTCGTTGAGGCTGTGCCCGTACCACCAGAGCCAGGCCGAGTATTCGGCAATGAAGAACACCGGCAACAGGATCGGGATGATCACCAGCAGCCAGTAGAGCGGCCAGGTGGTCTTCCAGGCGGCAATCAGCATCGCCACCATGCCGGCGATCACGACCCAGAACAGGATCGTCCCGGCCATGTGCATGTTGGCGACCATCGGGTTGATTTCCTGCGGATTGTTGAACCAGCGCCCGAGCGCCCGGTGATAGTGCCAGAACAGCACCTGCTCGCCGGAGCCGGTCCATTCCTCGCGCTCGTCGGCGGGCTTGCGGGTCTGGTCGTTCTCAAAGGCGCTTCTCAGGATCTGGTAGTTCTCTTCCGAGCTGCCCGGCTCGGTCGCCACCGCCACGTCGGGCGCGGAGGTCTCGGTCCGCACGCCGCTCTGGCGCAGGGATTCCTTGAGCTGGGCGATGATCGGGTTGACCTCTTCGGTCTTGGTGTCTTCAGAGGTCTGGTCGAGCGAGATCACCATGGAGGACAGGTAGCCGGGCGTCTGCCACCTCAAACCTTCCGGCGTGTAATAGGTGACGTACATCCAGGCGGCGACGCCGCCGAAGCCGATCACCATGACCGTCAGCCGGACGCCGCGATGGGTGATCATGAAGCCGATCATCATGACGCCGAGCATGGAAATCAGGAATGGCGAAAACGCCTTTTCCACGACACCGCCCGAAGCGATCGGGTACATGCCGACGAAGTGGTTGATGGTGTCCATCTCGTGGACGCAGTCGAGCGCCACGTCTTCGTCGATTTCGGCCTTGTCGACCTTGCGGCAGCCATTGAAGACGCCGTTCATGTGGAAATTGATGCGCACGCCGTCCGGAAACGCCTCCGGCGGATAGTTGGGCGCGGTCAGCGACACCCACCAGATCGGCATGAAATAGAGGACGGCGAGCAGAACCACCGCGACGGAGACCAGGAATGTGACGACGATTCCGCGTTTTTTTTGAAGTTTGTCACTCATGCCAGAGCCGTTTCGTCTTTAACAAAATGAAAGGTGCCGTGCGGCCGGGCCGCGTGGCGGGCGCCCGATCGGCGCCCGCCCGGCGGGAAGGGTTCAGTCGAAATCGGGATTGATCCAGCCCGGAGGTCCGAGCTTGTCTGCCGGCGGCTTCTGGCGCGAGACGTAGTCCATCACGGCGACCATGTCCTCGTCGGAGAAGTTCTTGATCTGCTCGACCATCTCCGGATTGGCGTTGCGGCGCTTGCCGTCGCGAATCCATTCGAACTGGCGGACCAGATACTTGTAATGCTGGCCCTGGATACGCGGGTAGTAGTTCTCCGGCTTGCCCTGGCCATTGTCGCCGTGGCAGCGCACGCAGTTTTCCGCATAGAGCTTGGCGCCGAGTTCCAAATTGTCGCCCGGGCCGACGCCCGGTTCCGGGTTCATCGGCAGTTGCGCGATATACTCGGCCACGTCGGCGATCGACTGGGCGCCGCCGATCTCGCGCGGCAGCGCGAACGGATACATGGTCGGGTTGTCGCGGTTCTTGGCGCGGATGTCGGCGAGCTGCTTGATGATGACGGTGCGGTGCTGGCCCGCGAGCTGCGGGAAGGTGCCGTCCTCGGTGCCCCAGCCTTCCGGCAGGTGGCAGGCAGAACAGACCTCGTAGACGTCCATGCCGTTTTCCGCGTCCGGCTCCAGGTGCATCGCTTCGTCCTGTTCGCCGCCGCCTTCGTTCCAGCCGTAGGAGGCCGGCGTGGCCAGCAGCAGAATCCCTGCGGCAAGCGCCAGCCCGGTTTTCATGAGTTTCATAATAAGAACCTCCGTTGCTTGTATTTTCGGGTCGCGACGCCGTTAGTCGGCGGTGCGATCGATCTGGGAAAGATAGTCGGCGATGAGGGCGATCTCCTCGTCCTCCATCTTGCGGACGAACGGGAACATCAGTTTCGAGCGACCGTTGGTGCGGATTTTCTCACGCGTGTCGGTCATCTGCGCGATTATATAATTCCGCTTTTGGCCCGCGATATAGGGGTATCCCTTAAGCGGCTTTTTGCCCTCGGGCCCGTGGCAGGTGCGGCACCGTCCCTTCTTGTAGGCGGCAGCGCCGGCAGCCATCCGTTCCTCCGTGACCGGCGGCTCGAGCGGCTGTACGGGGGCCGGCTCCATGTCGCTCAGCCAGGTCGAAACTAGCTTGATTTCCTCGTCGGTTATCCGGACTTCGCCGTCGGCCGTGACAAGCGCGCCGCGCATGCCTTCGGTCCGCGGATTGCCGGTCTCGTCGGGACTTCCGACCCGCTTGCCGGAGATGATGTCCTCCATCTGGCTGATCATGTATTTGACGTCCTGACCCGCCAGATTGGGGTAATCCATAATCGCCTTTTTGCCGTCGCGTCCGTGGCAGGCGATGCAGGTCTTGCGCATGAAGATCCGCTTGCCCGGATCGCGCTTCGGTTTCGCATCGGCCGCCTTTTCGGCCGCTGCCGCCGGTCCCGCACCGGCAAATGTCGCTGTCGCAAGTCCGCCGCCGATGAGGGTGGCGAGGACGAGGGCTGGTATGGCGTTGAGGCCGCGCATGCTCATTTTTTTGTCTCCCATTGCCGGATGGAAAGGGGGCGGGACATCCCGCCCCCGATCCGTCATGCGTCATGCGCAGGCGTCACTGATTGACGACCTTGGCGTCGTTCTGGTCGAGGTAGGTCTTGGCGCGAAGGCCGATATCGGCCGCCTTGACCTGATACTGGAACCACTGCTGTGCCCACAGGGTGGCGTTCTGCCAGTCCCCGCTTGCCGCATAGTCCTCGGCCTTCTTCTTCGCGTCGGCGGCGAAGTTGAGCTGGTCGGTGGCGTCCTCGACGAGGGCGACGACCGGGTCGAAGTCCTTGAAGTTGCGGGCAGTGATGTACTCGACGACGCTGTCGATCACGGCCTGGGTGTCGGTGTTGGCCTTGACCTGCTTGTCGAAGTCTTCCTGGCTGTAGGACTGACCTTCCTGCAGCGAGGCTTCCTCGGCCTGGTAGCCCTTCGGGGTCACCAGCAGGTAGCCCTGCATTTCCAGGTGCAGCGCGGAGCAGAATTCCGTGCAGTAGTACGGATAGACGCCCGGCTTATCGACCTTGAAGGTGGCCGACACGGTCTTGCCCGGCTCGGCCGACAGGTTGACGTCGAAGCCGCGGATGGCAAAGCCGTGGGTCTCGTCTTCGGCGCGCTCCACGTTGGTGAAGTGCAGGGAGACCGTCGAGCCTTCTTCGACCTGGATGATTTCAGGCGTGATGTGCGAGCGGATCAGGGTGCCGTAGACGTGGGTGACGCCGTCGGCGACCTCGGTGCGTTCGCGGCCCGGACGCACGCGATACTCGGAGCGCTCGTCCTTGCGGCTGTTCCAGCCGGTGCTGTAGCGGATCTTCGGCTTCAGCTTGTCGGCGGAGATGGCAACCGCGTAGTGCGGCTCGCCGAGCGGCAGCGGCATGTCGTAGATCAGCTCCATCTTGTCGTTGGAGATGTCGATGA
This sequence comes from Rhodobium gokarnense, assembly GCF_025961475.1. Lineage (NCBI taxonomy): Bacteria > Pseudomonadati > Pseudomonadota > Alphaproteobacteria > Hyphomicrobiales > Rhodobiaceae > Rhodobium > Rhodobium gokarnense. The sequence continues at coordinate 281,585 of NZ_JAOQNS010000002.1, forward strand.
GCTGATGGTTCTGCGGATGCAGCGGGCCGACCGGGTTGAAGCGGTCGATGGCGAGCTTGTTGAGCGAGACCAGATAGTGGCCCTTCGGCGAAACGGTGTCGCCTTCCATGCTCATCAGGTGACCGATGTTATAGTGGATGGAGATCTTGTCGAGAACCTTGCCCTCGCAGTAGTTCCACTTGGTGACCTGGCTGTCGACGTAGATCGAGGTGTAGACGATGCACGGCTTGGAATCGTACTGGTTGTGCAGCGGGCCGAGGCCGACCTGCACCTGGGTGTGCAGCGTCTTCTTCAGGTCGAGGATCGGGATACCGTAGGGATCGGTACCGGCGAAGTCCTTGGCGTCGATCAGCGCCTTCATCTTCTCGAAAGAGTAGACCGAGGCGTGGGTGTCGAGCTTGCCGGCGACGATGATGTACTTGCCGTCCGGGGAAACGTCGACGCCGTGCGGGCTCTTCGGTTCCGGGATCAGGAACAGGATGCCTTCCTTGATGGCGGTGTCCATCGTGATGACATCATGGTCGTTGATCTTGGTCGCCTTGCCTTCCGCAACGAGTTCGGCGGCCCGCTTCCAGTTGATCATGTGCAGGAAGTCGGTGTCCTTCTGCGAACAGCCGGCTTCGAACGGCGGACGGCCGGACTCGATGCCGCCGATGTAACGCTCGGTGCAGAACGAGTTGGTGAACGACCAGCCGTCGGAGTCCAGCTTGCCGGCGTCCGAAAGGTCCTGGCTGTACGGCGGCAGTTCGACGGAGAACGAGTTCTCCGGCTCGATGCGGCCCTTCTCGCGGTTGAACTTCCAGTAGGTGACGGCGCCGCGATACTCGTCGTTGAACTTGGAGAGCGGCACGAAGTCCTTGCTGTACGGGGCGGCGTACTGGGTCGCCTCGATGACGTATTCGGTGTTCGGCGTGACGAAGGCGCCGCCATGCTCCGACTTCATGATCGGGTTGACGACGATCTGCTTGGTCTCGAAGTCCTTCAGGTCGATCACGGCAACGCGCGGATTGGCCTTGTCGTTGATGAACAGCCACTCGCCGTCATACTCACCATTGGTCTCCGAGATCGCCGGATGGTGGGTGTCGCCGTAGTTGAGCTGCTTGCCGTCGATCTTGCCCTGGGCGAGCACTTCCTTGGACTCGTCGTCGAAGCCGTAGCCCTGCCAGGGTTCCGGGGTAAAGACGGCGATGTATTTCAGGATCCGCATCGACGGAATGCCGTAGACGAGAACCTGGCCGCTCTGGCCGCCGGAGGAGAACACGAGGAACTCGTCGCGCCCGCCGGTCGGCGTGTAGGTCTTGGCTGCCGCCAAGAGGTCCTTCTGGGTCAGTCCCCGACGCTTCATGACGTCGTCGAGGGATTCCGCCGACCAGGCGGCGGCCGTCCAGGCGAGACCGATGCCGAAGGCGGTCGATACTGTCAGTATCTTCTTCACAGTGCTTTTCATGTGATTTGCCCCGTTGATGTGACAAATGCCGTTCACATTCCACTTTTGAATGAGTGTAGTTGTGAACGGCGACGGGTTGCGCATTTGCCTGCGCGAGCGGGTCGGAGGCTAGAAGAGGTTTTGCGGACCTGTCTTTGTCTTTAGTCAAATCCGGAAATGCTGTTTTCCGCTGCCAGCTCCGGTTCTCTGCGCTTCCTCCGAATCGCTGCGTCACTTTGGCACGGATGCAATATCAGGTAAATTAGAATGTGCTATCAAACTTTCTAAGATAGGGTGAATAAGCCGTTGAAATTCATAGTGGTATAAAAAAGCTCCTGGTACCTGTTTTATTAAGATTCAACTTATGATTTTCGGGTTCGCGCCGACAAAAGGCAAACCCTGAGGCGACGCCACATCACGCATTTTGAATGTGCATTCTGTGCGTGCACCCAGGGCGCGAACCGCGGTCGCGCTCAGCACGAAAACCCGCTGGCCAGCAGCCGGAAAAAGCGCGGATTTTGCTGGAATACCGGAGTGTATAATGTGTATTTTGTCCGTCGCGGCGGGCCTGTTGCGGAGCCGGTTACCGGTTCGCGATGGCCGCGCGCGCTGATATCGCCGCAGCAGGCCGCGCGAGCGCAGTGCACGCCCCGCCGCCGGCCCGTAGCGTCCTTCCAGGACGATGGCCGACGTCCTGGAAGAGAAGCCCGGTCGAAACAACGGGTTAGGGAAAATCGCGTGGTTCGGGCGAAGCGCGCCTTGCGTCAGGCCTCAGCCTTGGTGGCGGCGTGGATCGCGGCGATACCGAAGAAGAGCCGCTCGATGTCCACCCTGGCGTAGCCCGTCGCCGTCAGCGAGGCGGCGACGACCTTGGGGTCCGGGAAGCCGGCGATCGATTCGATCAGGTAGCGATAGGCGCCGCGGTTCCGGGTGACGAGCGCGCCGAGCGTTGGGATGACAGTGCGCGAGAATGCCCGGTAGAGCGGCGCGAACCACGGCTCCGGCTGGGAAAACTCCAGGATGAAGAGCTGGCCGCCCGGAACGAGCACCCGGTTGACCTCGGCAAGCGCCCCTTCCGGCTCCGTCATGTTGCGAAGGCCGAAGGAAAGGGTCACCGCGTCGATGGAGGCATCGGCAAAGGGCAGGCGCTCGCCCTCCGCGGCAACGCAGGTGCCGGTGAGCTCCGGGCGCTGCTGCGCGACCGACAGCATCGCCGTGCTCGGGTCGCAGACGAAGATGTCGGCGTCGGCGACGCGCGCCCGGATGCGCTCGGCGATATCGCCGGTGCCGCCGGCAAGGTCGACGATCCTCGGCGCCGTGCCCCGCGCCGCCGCTGCGGCGACCGCCGTGCTTTCGGTCACCATGTCGGCGAACCGCGCCTTCCACATGCGGTGGGTGCCGCCGCTCATCAAGTCGTTCATCAGGTCATAGCGCGGCGCGATGTCCTGGAAGACGGAGCGGATGCGGCTGCGCCGGCCCTCCGGGTCGACGGTGTCACGGCCGAAGGTGCGCGAAAGATCGTCCATGGCGGTGCGCCCTCCGGGCTTGGGGTGGCGGACCCGGCCGCGGCGAGGCGGCGGGCCCGGGACCAATCGATGCTCCGGCTGAGCTTATGGCAAAGCCGCGCGGGGCTGTCGACTGCCGCTGCGACGCATGCCTCCGGCTGGGCGGGGCGTCACTGGTTCGGCGGCTTCCGGCTCCAGTCATAGCCGTCGCGGCCGAGTCGGTAGCCGAGGGAAAAGAGTTTCGACATATAGTCGGTGTCGAAGATCTCGTGGCGCTCTTCCTGGAAGTCCTTCGGAATGAAGGCCAGGTAATAGTCGCCGTCGACCTTTTGCGAGAACTGGTAGATGCGGCCGAGGTCGTTGAGGCCCTGATATTTGATGAGGGTCGAAATCGACCGTCCGGCAATCGAAACGGTGCTCGCCTTCACCGGCTCCCATTCCGGGTCCACCTTGCCGTTCCAGATCACGTAGAACTTGATCTTCTGGTCGCGGCGCACGTGCTGGCGGACGAGTTCGCGCGCCGGCATGTCGAGCGGGGCCACGTAGATCTCGGTCGTCGCGCCGCCGTCCACATGCAGCTCCTCGTGCTCTGTGCCGTTGACGGTGACCGGAATGCGCACCGGCGGGAACAGCGCCGGCACCGAGGCCGACGCCAAGAGCACCTTGCGGAACAGGTCGAGCGATTGCGGCGTGTCCTGGGCCGCGATCAGCCCCATGTCCCAGACCACCGGGCGCTGGGCGTCGAGATTGGTGGTGACCACATAGAGCCGCCGGCCGGTCTTGTACTCGGCGGCGACCTCGCGCAGGAAGTCGCGGGTGACGTAGCGGGCGATGATGTCGGCGAGCGGCTTGCTGTCGGCGACCGACGGGGACGAGCCGAGGATGCCCGACGCGATCGTATAGACGACCAGGTCGTTGGTCTTGAACTCGGTGTACATCTGCTTCAGGTCGCGGTCGTATTGCGGACCGAGAAACACGAAGGAGGCCATCAGCGCGCCGGTGCTGACGCCCGTCACCATCTCGAAGTCCGGCCGGTCGCCGCGCGCCGTCCAGCCGTTGAGGAGGCCGGCGCCAAAGGCGCCGTCCCAGGCGCCGCCGGAAAGCGCAAGCACGTCGAAGGTCTTCTCGCCCTTCAGGCGGTCCGAGGCCCGGTACTGCGCAACGCGGAGCCGCTCGCGCTCAAGGACGTCTTTCGGCGCCGCATTGGCCCAGTGCCGGACCGGCAGTCCGCCGAGCGGCTTGGCCTCGCCGACTTCCGCTTCCGGCACCACATTGCGCGCTGCCGGCGTCGCGCAGGCAACGAGCGCGAGAACGCCGAAAGCGGCTGCGGCAATGCGCAGGAACGGCCGCCGCCTGCCGCCAGGCGATCCGGTGTCGGATGTCATCAATCGGCCCCCATACGCTGCGCCTCGACCGGAGCGTCCACGCAACCGGCACTCCAAACAGGATACCTCAATATGCGCTTTTGGCTTACCCCGCAAAAACCGCGTATAGCAGGAGGCGTTAACACCCGCTTGCGGCCGGCGGCCAGCCGCGCAAGGGAGGTCCTTTGACCCAGACCGCGATTCCCTGCCTTTTCATGCGCGGCGGCACCTCGCGCGGGCTCTATTTCGCCCGCGCCGACCTGCCGGCGGACCGCGAGACATTGAGCGCCGTGCTGCTCGCCGCACTCGGCGCCGGCCATCCGCTCTGCATCGACGGCATGGGCGGCTCGGAATCCGTCACCACCAAGGTGGCGATGCTGTCGCGCTCCGAGGAAGAGGGGACGGACGTCGACTTCTTCTTTGCGCAGATATCCGGCAACGAGCGCAGCGTCGACTACGCCCCGACCTGCGGCAACATCCTCGTCGGCGTCGGCCCGGCGGCGATCGAGATGGGCCTCAAGGCGCCGGACGGGGAGGCGACGTCGGTCGATATCCTTGCCACCAACACCGGCGCCCGCATCACCGAGGTGGTGACGACCCTGGACGGCAAGGTCGTCTATGACGGCGACACCGCGATCGCCGGCGTGCCGGGCACGGCGGCACCGGTGCTGGTCAAGTTCCGGGGCGTCACCGGCGGCAAGACCGGCGCGATGTTCCCGACCGGAAGGACGGTCGAGGAGATCGACGGCATCCCCGTCACGCTGATCGACGTGGCGATGCCGATGATGATCGCGCGCGCAGAAAGCTTCGGCCTCACCGGATATGAGACCAAGGCCGAACTCGACGCGAACGCCGCCTTCTTTGCCCGCATGGAGCCCATGCGCCGGGAGGCTGGAAGGCGAATGGGCCTCGGCGATGTCGCCGGAAAAGTCGTTCCGAAGGTCGGCCTGCTGGCGCCGCCGCGCGGGCCCGCGCACCTCTCCTCGCGCTATTTCGTGCCCGATGCCTGCCATCCGAGCCATGCCGTCAGCGGCGCCATCTGCACCGCCGCCTGCCTGCTCTCGCCCGGCACCGTCGCCGAAGGCCTCGGCCCCCCACCGCCCCCTTCGCCCGCCACGATCCGCATCGAGCATGTGATGGGGACGATGGAACTGGCGATGGAGTACGGCCACGATCCGGCCGGGGCGCTGATCGTGGACTCCGCCGGGGTGATCCGCACGGCCCGCCTGATCATGCGCGGTGAAGTCATGGTGCCGCGCCGCGTCTGGGACGGGTGCCGGTAGTATAAAGAGTGTGCTGGCCTCAGCGCGCCGCGGCGTCGGACCGCCGGGTCGCCCGCGGGCTTTCGCCGTAGCGCGCCCGATAGCAGCGCGAAAAGGCGGTCGCCGAGTGGAAGCCCGTCGCCGCGGCGATGTCCGCGACGGGAACCCGGGTCTCGATGACGAGCCGCCGCGCGCTGTTCAGCCTCAGCGCCTGGTAATGGGTGTGCGGGCTGACGCCGAGGGAGCGCTGGAAGAGGGTCTGCAGGTGCCGCGCCGTCACGCCGACCCGGCGGGCGAGTTTCGTCAGCGGCAATGGCGTGTCGATGGTCTCCTCCATCAGCGCCGCCGCCTCGGCGACCCGCGCATCGATCAGCCGCAGATTGCCGATGGAGGGCGTGTGCGCCGTCGCCGCCGCCGTTCCCGCCGGGTCGTAGATGAACTGCCGCGAGACCTCCAGCGCCAGCGTGTAGCCCTGGCGCCGGCGGACCAGTTCCAGCATCAGGTCGAGGGTCGGCAGCGGTCCGCCGGTGGTGATCCGCCGCCCGTCGACGACAAAGCGCTCGCGCACCAGGTGGACCTCCGGAAAGTGCCGCTCGAACGCCTCGAAATCCTCCCAGTGGGTGGTCGCCCGGCGCCCGTTGAGGAGACCCGATGCGGCGAGCACCCAGCCGCCCGTCTCCGCGCCGACGAGCGCGATGCGGTGCCGCGCGGCCGTTGCGAGCTGCCGGCGCAGCGTTGCCGTCGCCTGGGTCTCCCAGCCATAGCTGGCAACGACGACCAGCGCGGCGGTCCCGTCGGCGGGCTCGAACCGGCCGTCCACCGGGATCGGCAGTCCGCTCGCCGTCGGCACCGGTTCGCCGTCCGGGCTGAGCAGGCGCCAGCGATAGAGTTGCTGGCCGGCGAGCCGGTTGGCCGCCCTGAGCGGCTCGATGACGGCGGCGATGAGGATCAGCGTCGCCTCCGGCAGCACCAGGATATCGAGGTCCAGCGGGTCGTCACCGTTCTTTGAAAGGGCATCATCGAACACGGCAAAGTGCCTCGCTCGTTCCGAAAAAGACAGAAATCCTTCTGAAAATATCATGCATGACATGCCTGCGCGATGTCACTCTCTTCGCCAATCGCATCGTGCCTGCTGGTGTTGTCCGCCGGATCGGTGCGCCAATGAACAGCGAAAAAGGAACGCCATGCCGCTCGCCATGAACCGGGAGGTCTTCATCACCTGTGCCGTCACCGGCGCCGGCGACACCACCGCCAAATCCGACAAGGTGCCCGTCACTCCAAAGGAGATCGCCGAGGCCGGCATCGAGGCGGCAAGGGCCGGGGCCGCCGTCGTCCACTGCCATGTCCGCGATCCGGAGACCGGCGCTGCGGCGCGCGACCCGGCGCTCTATCGCGAGGTCGTCGACCGCATCCGCTCGTCGGACGTGGACGTCGTCATCAACCTGACGGCCGGCATGGGCGGCGATCTCGTCCTCGGCGGCGTGGAGAACCCGCTGCCGCTCAATGATGCCGGCACCGACATGGCCGGCGCCACGGAACGCCTCGCCCACATAAGCGATTGCCTGCCGGAGATCTGCACGCTCGATTGCGGCACCATGAACTTCAGCGTCGGCGACTACATCATGGCCAACACCCCGGACATGCTGCGCGAAATGGGCCGGCAGATGACGGACCTCGGGGTGAAGCCCGAGATCGAGGCCTTCGATACGGGCCATCTCTGGTTCGCAAAACAGCTCGCCGAGGAGGGGATCATCGAGGATCCGGTCCTCGTCCAGCTCTGCATGGGCGTTCCCTGGGGCGCGCCCGACGATCTCAACACGTTCCTGGCGATGGTCAACAACCTGCCCGAAAGCTGGACGTTCTCCGCCTTTTCCATCGGCCGCAACGCGCTTGCGTACCCGGCCGCGGCGGTGCTTGCCGGCGGCAACGTCCGGGTCGGGCTGGAGGACAACATCTACCTGTCGAAGGGCGTCTTTGCGTCCAACGGCCAGCTTGTCGAAAAGGCCGTGCAGGTGGTGGAAGGCATGGGCGCGGCGATCATCGGCCCGGACGAGGTGCGAAAGCGCCTCAAGCTGACGAAGCGGTAGGGGCACCCCATGCATCCCGATCATCGGCCTTTGGCGAGCATGGATAGCGGCAGAAATTTGCGTGCTGCATGCAATTTTTTATCCAGGCCGGCCGCCCTCCCTGTCGTCGTCCCGGGCGGTCCGACACGCTTCCTCGTCGTGCCGTGCGGAGGGAAGCGGAGATCCGGTATCCATTGCCCGCCTCGACACGGTTGCCCGTCGCGACCGTTTGCTGGATTGCCGCGTCGGCCTGCCGGCCTCCTCGCAATGACATTGAAAACACAGAAGAAACACAACCAAGGCCGTCATTGCGAGCGAAGCGAAGCAATCCAGAACGCGACGTGCACCAACGACCGGCATGCCATGCGGCCCGGGGCATTAGACCCCGGGTCTCCGCTGCGCTCCGCCCGGGGTGACGGGAGAGGGGAGGCCGCCCCATGCACCGGATAACGAAGGCCGCCTGCGTCGGCGGCGGCGTCATCGGCGGCGGCTGGGCCGCCCGGTTCCTGCTCTCCGGCCACGACGTCGCCGTCTACGACCCGCACCCGGACTGCCGGCGCCTGGTCGAGACGGTGCTCGCCAACGCGACCCGCGCCTATGGCCGGCTGACCATGGCCCCGCTGCCGAAGCCCGGCACGCTGACCTTCGCCGGATCGCTGGAAGAAGCCGTCGCCGAGACCCAGTGGGTGCAGGAAAGCGTGCCCGAACGGCTCGATCTCAAACGATCCGTGCTCACCGAGATCGACGCCGCCGCGCCCGAAGACGCGATCATCGGCTCATCGACATCGGGCCTTTTGCCGAGCGACCTCCAGCGCGACATGGCGCACCCTGAGCGCTTCTTCGTCGCCCACCCCTTCAATCCCGTCTATCTGGTGCCGCTGGTCGAGATTGTCGGCGGCAAAGGAACTAGCCCGGATGCCATCGCCCGCGCGAAAAAACTGCTCGGCGAGATCGGCATGAAGGGCGTTGCCATCGAGCACGAGATCGAGGCCTTCGTGGCCGACCGGCTGATGGAGGCGCTGTGGCGCGAGGCCCTGTGGCTGGTCAATGACGGCGTCGCCACGGTCACCGAAATCGACGACATCATGCGCTACGGCTTCGGGCTCAGATGGGCGCAGATGGGCCTCTTCCAGACCTATCGGATCGCCGGCGGCGAGGCCGGCATGCGCCACTTCCTGCACCAGTTCGGCCCGGCCCTGAAATGGCCCTGGACCAAGCTGATGGACGTCCCGGACCTCACCGAAGACCTCATCGACCGCATCGCCGCCCAGAGCGACGAGCAGGCCGGAGACCTGACGATCCGCGATCTCGAACGCATCCGCGACGACAACCTCGTTGCCATCCTGCAGGCCCTGAAGGCCGGCAATGACGGCGCCGGCTGGGGAGCCGGGGCGCTCCTGAAGGATTTCGAGGCGCGGCTGCAGTCCGAGGCCCCAAGGCCGGAGCTCGATCTCACCGGCCCCTTGCGCCTAGTCGAGACAACCGTCGGCCCTGCCTGGATCGACTACAACGGCCACATGACCGAGCACCGCTACCTGCAGCTCTTTGGCGACACCACCGACGGGCTGTTGCGCCTCATCGGCGTCGATGCCGACTATGTGGCAAAGGGGACGAGCTACTACACGGTGGAGACCCATATCCGCCACCTCGGCGAGGCGAAGCTGGGTGAGCGGCTCGACACCACCTGCCAGGTGATCGCGGCCGACGACAAGCGCCTGCACGTCTTCCACACCATCCGGCATTGCGTGAGCGACCGCATCGTCGCGACGGCCGAGCAGATGCTGCTCCACGTCGATACCGAAGCGGGACGGGCAACGCCCGCGCCGCGCGCCGTGCTGGATCGGCTGGAACCGATCGCCCGCGCCCATGCGGCTCTTCCGGAGCCGGGCGGTTTCGGGCGCAAGGTCGGTGCGGCAAAGGGGTGACGAGGCGTCTCCCGCCGCAGCGCCGGCGAACGGCGCGTTGCAAGGCACTGGACGGATGCCGTCGCGCAATCGACAGTATCCGTCGAGCCCTGCACAACGCCGGGTCGCGTTCGCCGCCACGGTGAACGCCGCACGCCAGCCAATGGGGAGCCTTGATGACCGGACGCGAGGAAAGGCCAAGGGGGCGCCGCCGCAACCGCGGCGAGGCTGCGTCGAAGCCGGTCCTCGACCAGATGCCGTGGCGCCAGCCGGTCTACCAGGACCCGCCCATCGAGCCGCTCGACGAAGAGGGCGTGGAAAAGATCCACGCCACCGCCATGCGGATCCTGGAGGAGATCGGCATCGACTTCCTCAACGAGGAGGCAAAGGCGGTCCTCAAAAAAGCCGGCGCCGACGTCGACCCGAACGGCGACCGCGTTCGCATGGACCGCGACTTCGTCATGGACCGCGTGCGAAGGGCGCCGGCGCAAATCACGATCACGCCGCGCAATCCGGATCGCAGCATCGTCTGGGGCGGGCGCCACACCACCTTCGGCAACGTTTCCAGCCCGCCCAACGTCACCGACCTCGACCATGGCCGTCGCACGGGCACAAGGGAGGACTTCCGCACCCTCCTAAAACTCTCCCACGCCTTCAACTGTATCCACTTCGTCGGCGGCTATCCGGTCGAGCCCATCGATATCCACCCGTCCGTCCGGCATCTGGATGCCATCCTCGACAAGCTGGTCCTCACCGACAAGGTGATCCACGCCTATTGCCTCGGCACGGAGCGGGTCGAGGACGCCATGGAAATGGTGCGCATTGCCGCCGGCCTGACCCATGAGGAGTTCGACGCCCGGCCGCGCATGTTCACCAACATCAACTCCTCCTCGCCGCTGAAGCACGACTGGCCGATGCTCGACGGCGCCATGCGCATGGCGCGCCGTGGCCAGCCGGTGCTCGTCACCCCGTTCACCCTGTCGGGCGCCATGGCCCCGGTGACCCTTGCCGGCGCCATCGCCCAGCAGACGGCGGAAGCGCTCGCCGCCATCGCGCTCCTTCAGGAGATCAATCCGGGCGTGCCGGTCGGCTATGGCGCCTTCACGTCCAATGTGGACATGAAGACGGGTGCCCCGGCCTTCGGCACGCCGGAATTCATGCGCGCCACCCAGATGTCGGGCCAGATGGCGCGGTTCTACCGCCTGCCGTTTCGCTCCACCGGCGCCAATGCCGCCAACTTCCCCGACGGCCAGGCGGTCTGGGAGAGCATGAACTCGCTGTTCGGCGCCACCACCGCCCACGCCAACGTCATCTACCATGCCGCCGGCTGGCTGGAGGGCGGGCTGCTCGCCAGCATGGAAAAGTTCGTCATGGACTGCGAGGTGTTGCAGCAGATCGCCTACTACCACCAGCCCGTCGTGGTCGACGACGCAACGCTCGCCTTCGACGCCATCGCCGAGGTCGGTCCGCACGGCCACTTCTTCGGCGTCGCCCACACCATGGAGCGCTACCGCACGGCCTATTACGCGCCGTTCCTGTCCGACTGGAGCAACTTTGAGACCTGGATGGAGGCCGGCGGGCGCACGGTGCACGAGCGCGCCAACACGCTCTGGAAGAAGATCGTCGCCGCCTATGAGGCCCCGCCGATGGATCAGGCGATCCGCGAGGAGCTGGAGGCCTTCGTCGCCAGGCGCAAGGAAGAGGGCGGCGCGCCGACCGATTTCTGATCGGCTGTCCTTGCCCGTGCCTCTTTTTGATGCGCGCCGCTTTTTTGGCTATGGTCCAAAAAGTTGGATGATCGAAGCGCCGTTCCGGTCAGGGGGACCGCACCATGACCACCGAAAACCCGCTCGATGCTTTTGCGACCCAGCCCTTCCGGCTCGGCCCGATCCCCGAACTCGTCTTCGGGGCGGGCGAGGTGAAAAAGATCGCCGACCATGCGGCCGCCTTGCGGGCGTCGGGCGGCGAGGCGCCGATCCTCCTCATCGCCGATGCCACCCTTGCCGAAATGGACGCCACCGCGCCCGTTGCCGAGGCGCTGGGTGCGGCGGGCGCCACGGTCGAGGTCCATGCCGAGATCGCCGGCGAGCCGAAGGCCGCCGACATCGACGCCGCCGCCGAGCGCGTGCGCATGACCGGCCCCGGCCTCGTCGTTGCCATGGGCGGCGGCTCGGCCATCGATGCGGCAAAGATCGCCGCCGCCGTCGCCGCCTCCAAGGAGGGCGTGCTCCACTACAAGCTCGGCGAAAACCCGCTGCCGCGCCGGCAGATGCCGATGATCGCCGTGCCGACGACGGCCGGCACCGGCGCCGAGGTGACGGCGACCGCCGTCTTTGCAGGCCCCGACGGCAAGAAGCTCTGGGTCCATGACGCCGCGGCAAAACCCGACGTCGTCATCCTCGATCCGGAGACGACCGTCTCCCTGCCGGCGACGCTGACGGCCTGGACCGGGCTCGACGCCTTCGTCCATGCGCTGGAAGCCTGCACCAACCGGCGCCGCTTCGCCGCCGCCGACATGCACTCGTTCCTCGCCCTGCAACTGATCGCCGGCGCGCTGGAGACCGCGGTCAAGACCCCGACGGACCTCGCCGCCCGCGGCCGGTTGCTGCTCGGCGCTGCCTATGCCGGCATTGGCATCGACGCCTGCGGCACGGCCATCGCCCACACCATCTCCCACGCGCTCTCCGGCCTCGGCCCCATCCACCACGGCTTTGCGACGGCGCTCGGGCTCGACGCCACGCTCGCCTGGTCCGTGGAGGAGGATGACGGCCGCTTCGCCCGGGCCGCCCGCGCCTGCGGCCTCGATAACGCCGCGGCCCTGCCGGGCTGGTTCTCCGGCCTGATGGCCGCATGCGGCGTGGAAAAGCGCCTGCCTGAATCCTTCAAGGAAAAGACCGCTGGGGACCTTGCGGACGAGATGCGGCTGCCGGCCAACGCGCCGATGCGCGAGGCGACGGCCCGCACCGTCACGGATGCCGACATCGACGCCTTCGCCGCCCGCATCATGGATCTCGCCTGAGCGATGCCGGGAGGGTAGACGGAGCGCCATGAGCCGCATCGCGTCCATCGCCATTTCCCACCACCGACTGCCCCTCGATCCGCCCTTCAAGGCGAGTTGGGACGGCCGGCCGCGGGAGCATTTCGACGCGACCATCGTCCGCGTCCGCGACGACGAGGGCAGGGAAGGCATCGGCTCCGGCGACCTGATGCTCGGCTTTGCCGGCCACGAGAACTTGTTTCTCGGCGAGGACCCGCGCCGCGTCGAACGCCACTACGAGGTGCTGTCCCACATCCAGTTCCACTATGGTCGCTGCTGGCCGCTCGACCTCGCCCTCTGGGACCTCTACGGAAAAATCACCGGCGAGCCGGTCTGGCGCCTGCTTGGCGGCCGGGCCGACCGGGTCCGGCTCTACGCCTCCTCTGGGGTGCTCCGCGATACCGCCGAAATGGTCGAAATGGCAGAAAAATTTGCCGGCGAAGGATTTCCGGCCATGAAGATCCGGTTTTCCTCAAGTGCCGGCGGCCGCGACGGCTGGCGCGCCGATCTGAAGGTGCTGGAAGCGATCCGCGCCCGCCTCGGCGACCGTCTGGAGCTGATGGTCGACTGCAACCAGGGTTGGCGCATGCCTTGGGACACGGCCGCGCCCTGGACCTACAAGGACGCCCTCCAGGTCGCCCGCGAACTGGAGCGTCTCGGCGTCTACTGGATGGAGGAACCGCTGCACCGGGCCGACCGCGCCGGCATGCGGGCGCTCCGCGAGGCGACGTCGTTGCGCATTGCCGGCGGCGAGATGACACGCGAACTACACGACTTCCGCGACCTCATTGCCGACAGGGCCCTCGACATCCTGCAGCCCGACGTCGCCCTCGTCGGCGGCATCACGGGCCTGAGACGTGTCGCCCTGATGGCCCGCGAGCACAACATCGCCTTCACGCCCCATAGCTGGACCAACGGCATCGGCGTGCTCGCCAACGCCCATCTGACGGCCGGGATCGGCGAGACGCCATGGCTGGAATTCCCCTACGACCCGCCGGAATGGTCCCCGGCGCGCCGCGACTTCCCGCTGGCCGCCCCGATCACCCACGAGGACGGCTGGCTGGTGCTCGGCGAGGCGCCGGGCCTCGGCATCGCGCTGGACGAGGAGCGCCTGGCCGCCACCCGGAGAACGCCCTGACGGCGCGGGCCGGCCGCCGGCATTTCGGCCGAAGGCGCATGCGGTATTACATGCCGTCCGTTACGTTCCATTGCATATGAGAAGCGAACGACAGTATTTAAGCAAGCGCTTCCTGTAGATTGCGGCTCCATATAAGTTATTCTGCTGTATTTCCTTTTTGCCGAAAGCAGCGACCCGGATTTTTCTCCCAATATCCGGATAGGCGGTTGCGCCCCGTGCTCTCGGCGCACTATCCTCGGACGAGCGCGTTTCAAGAACGACACCGCGCCGGGAGGAAATAAGCTGTAACCGACAGGGCTTGACGCCGCCAAATTACGAGATTTGGACGATGGGTGTCGCTTTTCCGCGGGCCGCGAACGGTCCCGAAGGCTTCCATTGTCCGGCCCCGATAGAACAAATCACCGTGCGGTCCGGCGATGACCGGTCCGCGAAACGACAGGACGGGGCGAGGGGAACAGCACTGACGAGCGCATCTTCGTCATGGCGTTTTGAGACGATCGACGCGGGCCGCCTCCTATCCGGGACGGCGCGCCAACGAGACGAGGCCGGCTGATGACGGCCGGCTCCAAAACGACAACGCACCGCGAGTGATAAGGGAGTGCAGCAATGACCCAACACGATGAGACCATCAACGGCAAACCGCTGAAACCCCAGATCCGGGAGTGGGCGGAAGCCGCACGAAAAGGCCGGATCGACCGCCGCGAATTCCTCGCCATGGCGACCGCCTTCGGCGCCACCACCGCCACCGCCTACGGCCTTCTCGGCCTTGCCGCGCCGAACGAAGCGCGGGCTGAGGAGCCCAGGAAGGGCGGCATCCTGAAAGTTTCCATGAATGTGCGCCGCGTCGACGATCCGCGCATCTTCGACTGGTCGGAAATGGCCAATGTCGCCCGCCAGGTCGTCGAGCCGCTGGTGCTCTACACCCACGACTTCACCTTCAAGCCGTGGCTGCTGGAAAGCTGGGACGTCAACGACGACGCCACCGAATACGTGCTGAATGTGCGAAAGGGCGTGACCTGGAACAATGGTGACGATTTCACCGCCGAGGACGTCGCCCTCAACCTCAATCGCTGGTGCGAAAAGGGCGTGGAGGGCAACTCCATGGCCGGCCGCATGTCCTCTCTCATCGACGACGAGACCGGCAAGGCCCGCGACGGCGCCATTGAGATCGTCGACGACCACACCGTCAAGCTGACCCTGCCCAAGCCCGACATCACCATCATCCCGGGCATGGTCGACTACCCGGCACTGGTCGTGCACCGCGACTTCGAAAAGATGGGCGGCAAGCTGTCGGAGAACCCGATCGGCACCGGCGCCTTCGAGCTGGTCGCCCTGGAGGTGGGCGTGCGCGCCGAGGTCAAGCGCCGCGAGAACGGCTCCTGGTGGGGCGGCGAGGCGTTCCTCGACGGCGTTGAATGGACCGATTTCGGCACCGATCCGGCGGCCGAGGTCGCCGCCTTCGAGGCCGAGGAAGTGCAGATGAACTACGAGTCGACGGCCGACTTCGTGGAGGTCTTCGACGCTCTCGGCCTCAAGAAGTCCGAGGCGGTGACGTCGGCAACCGTGGTCGCGCGCACCAACGTCAACAACAAGCCCTATGACGACCAGCGGGTGCGCCGCGCCCTGCAGCTTGCCGTCGACAATGAGGTGGTGCTGCAGCTCGGCATCAGCGGCGCCGGCACGGTGGCGGAAAACCACCATGTCTGCCCGATCCATCCGGAATATTTCGAGCTGCCGCCGGTCAAGCGCGACATCGAGGCGGCCAAGAAGCTGATGGAAGAGGCCGGCCAGATGGATTTCGAGCACGAGCTCATCTCCATCGACGACGACTACCGCCGCAACACCACCGACGCCATCGCCGCCCAGCTCCGCGAGGCCGGCTTCAAGATCAAGCGGACCGTCATTCCCGGCTCCTCATTCTGGAACAACTGGACCAAATACCCCTATTCCACGACCAACTGGAACATGCGCCCGCTCGGCGTTCAGGTGCTGGCGCTGGGCTACCGCAGCGGCGGCGCCTGGAACGAGTCTGCCTGGTCCAACAAGGAGTTCGATGCGGCCCTGGAAGAGGCGCTGGCGACCCCGGACGTGGAAAAGCGCAAGGCGATGATGGAGAACGTGGAGAAGATCCTGCAGGACTCCGGCGTCATCATCCAGCCCTACTGGCGCTCGCTCTTCAAGCACATGACCGATGCCGTGAAGGGCGACGCCATGCACCCCGCCTACGAGCAGCACTTCCACGACGTCTGGCTCGACGAATAAACAAATCGGACGGGGGGCGGTGTCGGCCGCCCCCGTCCCGGTTCGCCTCGGCTCCACGGGGGAGGTCCGGCTCTAAATGCTCGGTTTCATTCTGCGGCGTCTCGGCGTCATGCTGGCGACGATGGTCGCCCTGACGTTCATCGTCTTCTCGCTGGTCAATCTGGAGCCCAACCTGCGCAAGCTGGCGCTGGAACAGGGCAACATCCGCATGTCGGACGAGGCCATCGAGACCTGGCTGGAAAACAACGGCTACCGGCGTCCATTCCTGTTGCGCTACGGCGAGTGGTTGACCAACGCCATGACCGGCGAGCTCGGCCATTCCACCCGCTTTCGCCGCCCGGTCAACGACGTCCTTCCCGAACGCCTCGGCTATACGGGGATCCTCGCCTTCTGGGTGATGGCGACCATGGTGCCCGGCGCGCTGATCATCGGCGTCCTCGCCGGCATGCGCGAAGGCTCCAAGACGGACCGAAGTCTGTCCATCTTTTCCATCATCACGACGGCAACGCCGGAATATGTCTCCGGCATCATCTTCACCGTCATCTTTGCCACCTGGCTCGGCTGGTTCAAGGGCGTCGCCAAGGCCGGCGACATCGACTTCTGGAGCTTCACCCTGCCGGTGATGACCATGGCGCTCTACGGCATGGGCTACATCGCCCGCATGACCCGGGCCTCCATGACCGAGGTGATGACCTCGCAATATATCCGCACGGCACGGCTGAAGGGCCTGTCGTTCCCCGTCATCGTGCTGCGCCATGCCTTGAGGAACGCTCTGATCGCCCCCTTCACGGTCATCATGCTGCAGTTCCCCTGGCTTTTGACGGGCGTCGTCATCGTCGAGAAGCTCTTTAATTACAAGGGCTTCGGCTGGGTTCTGGTGGAAGCCGCCGACAACAACGACATCGACCTCCTGCTCGCCTGTTCGCTCGTCTCCGTCGCCGTGGTCATCGTCACCCAGTTGATCTCCGACGTCGGCTACGCCTTCCTCAATCCGCGCATCCGCGTGCAATAGGGAGCTGAACGATGACCGAGATCGGTTCCCTGGAAATCCTCATTGGCGTCCTCTTCCGCTTCTGGCCGGTCTGGGCCTGCCTCGCCGCGATCCTCGGCACCAGCTTCTATTTTCGCGGCCGCCTCGGGCTCTACGGGCACCTCTTTGATTCCGGGGTCGGCTTTGTCGGCCTGATGCTGGTCCTGTTCTGGCTCCTGACCGCGCTCTTTGCCGACGTCGTCGCCACCTTCCCGCCGCTGGAGCAGTTCGCGCTCCTGAAGCGCGCCGTGCCCGGCACCGTCGAGGCGGAAACCGGCATCCCGTTCTATTTCGGCGCCGACAATCTCGGCCGCGACCTCTTCAGCCGCATGGTGCACGGCTCGCGCTTTGTCCTGGCGATCGCCCCGGCCGCGACCTTCGTTGCCTATGTGGTCGGCATCACGCTCGGCCTGCCGGCCGGCTATTTCGGCGGTCGCATCGATGCCGTCCTCTCCTTCATCGCCAACCTGGTGCTCGCCTTCCCGGTGATCGTGCTGTTCTACCTTCTGGTGACGCCCGGCGTGCGCGAGACGGCGATCCCGGTGTTCATGGCCGGGCTCTTTTTCATTTTCCCGATCCTTTTCCTCGGCATCCTGTTCCATTCCCGCTATGCGGCCCGGCCGCAGATATTCTGGTCGCTGATGGCCGTCACCCTCGTCGTCGGCGGCTGGATCTATGCCGGCCTCGTCTTCGATGCCGACCCGCTCGGCGTCTTCTCGCTGGCGCCGAACGAGCTCAACATCTTCGCCGCCGTCGTCTTTGCCTCCTCGCCCGGCGTCTTCCGCATCGTGCGCGGCCTCACCATGGATATCCGCACCAGGGACTATGTCGCCGCCGCCCAGACCCGCGGCGAGCGGCCGGCCTACATCATGCTTTGGGAGATCCTGCCGAACGCCCGCGGGCCGCTGATCGTCGATGCGTGCCTGCGCGTCGGCTACACGACGATCCTGCTCGGCACCCTCGGCTTCTTCGGTCTCGGGCTGGCGCCGGAATCCCCCGACTGGGGCTCCATGATCAACCAGACCCGCGGCTTCATCCGCATCGTGCCGACCATCGTGCTGCCCCAGACCATCGCCATCGCCACGCTGGTGCTCGGCCTCAACCTGTTGGCCGACGGGCTGCGCGAGCAGTCGCTGAAAGACTGAGGAACGGATCATGAGCGAGACGACCCAATCCGCCGCCGTCGAACCGATCCTCGACATCAAGGGCCTGTCGATTTCCTATTTCACCCGCGCCGTGGAGATCGACGCGGTGAAGGATTTCTCCTGCCGCGTCATGCCCGGCGAGGCGATGGGCCTTGTCGGCGAATCCGGCTGCGGCAAGTCGACGGTGGCGCTCGCCATCATGCGCGACCTCGGCACCAATGGCGGCATCGTCGACGGCTCCATGACCTTCATGGGCCGCGACCTCGTCAACATGTCC